>CAYSIR010000361.1:0-4054 GCA_964431105.1 uncultured Leptolyngbya sp.
GCGCTATGACCTACACCCCCACCCACCCCATCACCGTTGACCAATTTATCGCCACCTATGGCGACGATACCCGCTATGAACTCGCTGATGGAGAACTAATTGACAGGTCACCGACCGGCCCCCATGAAACCGTGGGAGGCAAACTCGCCGCTCAGATTGGCATGGCGATCGCCCAGGCACAGCACCCTTGGTTTATCCCCCGCACCTGCCTGATCCAACCCTTCGCCGACATTTCCACCGCCCGTCGTCCTGCTGTCATCGTCCTCGACGAAACCGCCTTGGTGAATGAACCCCTCTGGCAGCGTCAGCCCATCATCACCCTAGGGCGCTCCATCAAACTCGTCGTCGAAGTGGTGAGCAGCAATTGGGAAACCGACTACGCCCGAAAAGTCGAAGAATATGCCCTGCTGGGCATCCCCGAATATTGGATCGTGGATTATCGCGGGCTGGGTGGCATCGCCTACATCGGCAAACCGAAACAACCCACCTTCACCGTCGGTCAACGGGTCGGCGACGAATATGACCTACACCCCTATCGACTGGGTGAGCGAATTACCTCCGGGCTGTTCCCAAACTTGCAACTGCGCTTAGACGACGTGCTGCCGTTGCGATAGATCCACCCTCCCGCACCGCCTTATCGAGTTAGCCCATGAGTCAGTCCAACGCCGTCCCCTCCGTCTCCGTCCGCTACGCCCAGGACGGTAGCTCCACCCGTGCCAATGAAATGGGAATGCGCCGAATGCAAGAACGCGCCTTCCAAAAACGCGGCGAACAGTATCTCCTAATCAAATCCCCTCCGGCATCCGGGAAGAGTCGGGCACTCATGTTCATCGCCCTCGACAAACTAGAGAACCAAGGACTGAAGCAAGCCATCATCGTTGTCCCCGAAAAATCCATTGGCTCCAGCTTCCATGACGAACCCCTCAGCCAGTTTGGATTCTGGGCAGATTGGCACGTCGAACCCCGGTGGAATCTATGCGATGCTCCCGGTGGTGACAACGGCGGGAAGGTTGATGCGGTCAAGAAATTCCTCGACAGCGACGATCAAACCCTCGTCTGCACCCATGCCACTTTCCGCTTTGCCGTCGATCGCTTTGGCATCGAAGCCTTTGACGATCGCCTGATTGCCGTCGATGAGTTTCACCACGCCTCCGCCAACCCCGATAACAAACTGGGCGACCACATCCGCCAGTTTATGATTCGCGACAAAGTTCACATCGTTGCTATGACTGGCTCCTACTTTCGCGGTGATGCCGAAGCCGTCCTTCATCCCGACGACGAAGCCCGCTTCGACACCGTGACCTACACCTACTATGAACAACTCAACGGCTATCAATATCTGAAGCAACTCGACATCGGCTACTACTTCTACTCCGGTAGCTACACCGATGAAATCATGCAGGTCTTGAACCCTCACGAAAAGACCATCCTGCATATTCCCAACGTCAACTCCCGCGAAAGCACCAAAGATAAGATTCGGGAAGTGGAGCATATCATCGACGAACTGGGTGAATGGCAGGGCATTGATCCAGACACCGGCTTTCAATTGGTCAAAACCAACGACGGCAAAATCCTCAAGATTGCTGACCTGGTGGACGACGACCCCGGTAAACGCGATCGCGTAGCCAACGCCCTCAAAGACTCGACCCATAAAAACAACCGTGACCATGTAGACCTGATCATTGCCTTGGGCATGGCAAAGGAAGGCTTTGACTGGATTTGGTGCGAACACGCACTGACTATCGGCTATCGCGCTAGCCTCACCGAGATTGTTCAGATTATTGGCCGCGCTACCCGCGATGCCCCCGGCAAGACCCGCGCCCGATTTACCAACCTGATCGCTGAACCCGATGCCACCAGCGAAGTGGTGACCGAAGCCGTCAACGATACCCTGAAAGCGATCGCCGCCAGTTTGTTGATGGAACAGGTACTTGCACCCCGCTTCGAGTTCAAACCCAAGAACCCCAACAATCAACCGTCTCCCGGCTTTGACTATGGAGAGAACGGCTACCAGCCTGGCGAGTGCAACGTAGGCATCAATCCAGAGAGCGGCACAATCCAGATTGAGATCAACGGCTTGACCGAACCTAAAAGCCAAGAAGCGCAACGCATCTGCCGTGAAGACATCACCGAACTGGTGACACCGCTACTGCAAGATAAAACAACACTAGAACAAGGGCTATTCAACGAAGAACTTATCCCCGAAGAACTGACCCAGGTGAAGATGGGTAAAATCATCAAAGACAAATATCCCGGCCTGGAAGACGAAGACCAAGAAGCCGTCCGACAACACGCGATCGCTACCCTCAACCTGATTCAGCAGTCCAAAAAAGCGATGAACGAAGAGGGTGGAACCTACACTACCTCCGACACCACCTCCGACAATGGAGAGCCAACCAAAAATACAGCCATCATCGATGGTGTGCGGCAGTTTGCCCTATCTGTTACCGAACTCGATATGGACTTGATCGATCGCATCAATCCCTTCGGGGAAGCCTATGCCATCCTCGCCAAAACCATGAGCGAAGAACGGCTGAAGCAAGTGGCAGAGGTGATTGCCGCTAAACGGATTAGCCTTTCCCTTGAAGATGCACGAGAACTCGCAAAACGCGCCCAACGTTTCCAACAAGAGCGGGGACGGCTCCCCTCTCTCACCGCCACAGACCCGTGGGAAAAGCGAATGGCAGAAGGCGTTGCAGTTCTACAGCGCAAGGCGAAGGAGATGAGGAATGCCTGAGCAGATTACCGATGACGACCTAGACTTGCTGGCAGACCTGGGCGTTGACACCACGCCTGAACCTGTCGTCAAGCGCTCTCCGAAAGAAGAACGCATTATTGCTGGATTTGAGGAAATCGAACGCTTCGTTGAAGAACAGGGCAGACGACCCCAGCACGGTGAAGACCGTGACATTTTTGAGCGACTCTATGCGGTGCGCTTGGATCGCCTATGCGAATCTGAAGAATGCCGCGCCATTCTGGAACCACTGGACTCACGCGGTTTGTTGAATGTTGATCTTGATACCGACCTGCCACCGGACAATGACCTGAGTGATGAGGCATTGTTGGAGTCGCTGGGCATTAACCTCGATGATGGCAACGACATCACCCAGCTTACCCATGTGCGATCGCGCCAGGAAATCAAAGCAGCGGAAGAGATTGCCCAACGTACCCCCTGCACCGACTTCGATGACTTCAAACCCATCTTCAAGCAGGTGCGGCAGGACTTAGAAACGGGCGTCCGGCAAACCGTAAAATACCAGGATAACGCCGCCATCCACCAGGGCGATCTGTTCATCCTCGATGGGCAGATGGTGCTAGTAGCCGACATGGGGAAAGAGTTTATTGCCGACTACGGCCGTCCGAACGCCGAACTGCGGGTGATTTACGACAACGGCACCGAGAGTGATTTGCTGCTGCGATCGCTCCAGCGCGCGCTGAACAAAGACAAGACTAGCCGCCGCATTACCACCCTTGACCTCGGCCCCCTATTTTCCCAGCTTCAAGAGGAAAACGACATACAAACTGGCTACATTTATGTATTGAGGAGTCAGTCAGATGATCCCTTCATCGCCCAACATCGATCCATTATTCATAAAATCGGCATCACTGGCGACGACGTTAAAAAGCGGGTAGCCAATGCAAAAAAAGATCCAACTTATCTGCTAGCGGACGTGGACATTGTTGTGACCTTCAAGTTGGCTAACATCAACCGAACCAAACTTGAGGCACTCCTGCACAAGTTTTTTGACTCAGCACGATTAAATGTGGCGTTACAGGATCGCTTCGGTATCCCTGTGCAGCCACAGGAATGGTTTTTCGTTCCGCTGAGTGCGATTGAGGAAGCAATTGAAAAGATTCAGACGGGTAATCTTCATCAGTTTCAATATGATCCGGAGACGGCCAGCCTCAAGCCAATATGATGCTGTTCCGTTGCAATAATTGCGATAAAGACGAGTTAGTCCATACGCAACCCAAGCGTGTCGAGAGACATAGCGCTCAATGGCTATTGGACAAATCAGCCAACGGCTGAGAGCTGCTCTGCAGACATTGATTG
>CAYSIR010000362.1:0-2417 GCA_964431105.1 uncultured Leptolyngbya sp.
ACACCACCCAAAATCCTGACATGAACACTGCGACCGAGCGTCAATGGGGGCATTTGGAATGACTCAATGTGCGATCGCCCTAGGAAGTAACCTTGGACAACCCTATAAAATTCTGCGAGCCGCGCTCAATGCGATCGCAACTACGCCAGGAATTAGGCTACTTGCCCAATCTTCGATGTATCAAACTGCGGCGGTTGGCCCGCCCCAGCCTGATTATTTGAATGCTTGTGCGGTGCTGGAGACGCGGCTGCCTCCTGATGAATTGCTGCACCGGCTATTGGCGATCGAAACCCAGTTTGGGCGGGTGCGGCGAGAACGCTGGGGGCCGCGACTGCTTGATTTAGATATGCTACTGTATGGCGATCGCATCATTCATACTGAAACCCTGCATATTCCCCATCCCCGCATGAATAATCGGGCTTTTGTGTTGGTGCCGCTGGCTGAAATTGCGCCAGACTGGATTGATCCTGTTTCTGGACAGACGATCGCTCAACTGCTAGCGCACTGCGATCGGTCGGGGATTGAACCTTGGGCTGATTTGTCCCTACGGCCTTGAGCGATCGCCCATTTTTGGAGGCGTTGTCTGAACGAGCTGCGGGCACGAGTACCATGGGCATATTCCTCAAAGGGCACCATCAGCAGGGGAACGTCGGTGAGCCGCGATTTCAACAGAAGGTTTCAACACATTAGGTCGGGAGAAGGGCAATGCTCAAGCGCCTGCTGCTAATTTTGGTCACTGTTTTCGTGTTCTTGGGTGCATACCGTGGACTGACCCAAGAGAGGGATGGAAATGGCCTGTTCAGTTCACTGCGACGCCTCTTTGCTGGAGGAACGCAAGAGCCTGATGCCGATCGCCGAGTCGATGAAGATGGAATCGTTGAAGACGACGGTGCGGATGAAATAGACCGGACAGATGAGGAATTTGCACCCGCCGGCCCCCGCCTAGACCCTGATAGGAACACCAACGAAGACTCATCAGCCGCCGAAGATGACGCGAACTCTGATGAGGATTTTCCTGGTGATTTTGACAATCAGCCTGACATGATGTGGTGACGCGGTCAGCGGGGCAAATCTGAAGCGCGATCGCAGGAGATGACGCGCAACTCGTTACACTAGGGATTGGCATGGATGCACAGCGCGATCGCCAGTTCCATGCAACTTTTGCTCAAAGGGTCGGTGACTGCGGCCACATCACCCGTTTTTCGAGACAGCAGCTAGATATGACGGCAACACGCGACATTGTAGTAATCGGCGGCGGGCTAATGGGCCTATCTATCGCCACAGAATTGTCCCTGCGCGGCGCTTCGGTGACGATCTTGGATCGCGATCGCCAGCAGGCGGCGGGGTATGCGGCAGCGGGAATGCTGGCCCCCCAAGCTGAAGCCCTGCCCCCCGGCCCTCTGCTGAACCTTTGCCTTGAAAGCCGCGATCGCTATGCCGATTGGGTCAGTAAGCTAGAAACTTTGAGCGGGCAGTCGGTCGGCTACCGGCCCTGTGGCATCTTGCGACCGTTTTACGCCGACGCTGAAATCAAACCAGTGCCGGGCGATCGCCCGGCATCGCCTTGCCAACCCGCCTCTTGCCCGACCTCCCAGTGGTGGTTTGACGCAGACCGCATCCATCAAGCTCAACCCGGACTTGGCCCGGATGTGGTCGGCGGCTGGTGGTTTTCTCAGGATGGGCAGGTGGATAATGTTGCGCTAATGTCAGCGCTGGTAGCAGTGGCTGAAGCGAATGGCGTAGTCATTGAGTCTGGGGTAGAGGTAACGGGCTTACGGCAACAGGGCGATCGCATCAGCGCCATTCAGACCAATCGAGGGCATTGGTCAGGGGCGCACTATGTGCTAGCTACGGGAGCCTGGAGTCAATCGTTGATTCCGGTACCCGTCGTGCCCTGCAAAGGTCAGATGATGTCACTGTTGCCGCCGAATAATTGCGATCGCGCCTCATTTCGTCCCTTGTCCCGCGTTTTATTTGGAGATGAAATCTACATCGTGCCGCGCCAAGATGGACGCATTGTGCTGGGCGCAACGGTCGAATGGGATGGCTTTTCACCGGGAACAACGGCGGCTGGGCTGCATACGCTGCTGAGTGCGGCGATTCGTCTATTTCCTCAGTTAGCAGACTGGCGCATCCATGAGCAATGGTGGGGGTTCCGTCCAACAACGCCGGATGAAGCACCCATGCTGGGGCCAAGTCACTGCAATAATCTAAGCTTGGCGATCGGGCATCACCGCAATGGCGTACTCATGGCTCCGATTACGGCTGCCATCTTAGGCGATTGGATTTTGAATCAGCAGGGGCATCCGCTGTTACCGCACTTTAGCTGGACGCGCTTTCAAGCCCTGCCCCGTCTTTCCCTTACTCATCAACGTATGGAGTCTGCTGTGCAATTTTCTGGGCAATCCTCTGGGCAA
>CAYSIR010000362.1:2517-4010 GCA_964431105.1 uncultured Leptolyngbya sp.
CCATCGGGCAAGCCATCGGGCAATCCATTGGGCAATCCTACGCGACACCGCTGTCTGAGCGGCCTGTTGATCCGGCATCGGCGCACGATGTTCCGATCGCGGCCCGTCTGGAGGGCGACCAACCGCTGGTCATTGCGGGGCGATCGTTTCAGTCGCGGTTGATGACTGGAACGGGTAAGTATCGCAATCTGGATGAAATGCAACAGGCGATCGCGGCCAGTGGATGCCAGATCGTCACAGTGGCGGTGCGACGGGTTCAGACCAATGCACCAGGGCATGAAGGACTGGCTGAGGCCATCAACTGGAACAAAATCTGGATGCTGCCCAATACGGCTGGCTGCAAGACCGCCGAGGATGCCGTTCGGGTGGCGCGCCTCGGACGCGAAATGGCGAAACTATTGGGGCAAGAAGACAATAATTTTGTCAAGCTAGAGGTAATCCCAGATGCCAAGTATTTGCTGCCTGACCCAATCGGAACCCTGGAGGCGGCGGAGCAACTGGTGAACGAAGGCTTTGCGGTGTTGCCGTACATCAATGCTGACCCTCTGCTGGCGAAACGACTGCAAGAGGCGGGCTGCGCCACGGTGATGCCCCTGGGATCGCCGATTGGCTCAGGGCAAGGCATTCGCAATGCGGCCAACATCCGCATCATCATTGAGTCGGCGACGGTTCCGGTGGTGGTTGATGCCGGAATTGGAACGCCTAGTGAGGCCGTAGAGGCAATGGAAATGGGGGCAGATGCGCTGTTGATTAACACCGCGATCGCCCAATCCAAAAATCCGGCATTGATGGGCCGAGCGATGGGCATGGCGGCTCAAGTTGGGCGGATGGCCTACCTATCAGGACGGATTCCAATTAAAGACTACGCTAGCGCCAGTTCGCCATTGACGGGAACCGTGAGCTAGACCTGTGCTGTTCGGCATTGGATATTCGGTATGGAATATTCGGCATTGAATATTCGGCATTAGATACATTGATGAAAGATTCGGTTAAATCATTGACTAAACCACCAAAACTGTAAGCGCGATCGCATTATGAACTTTTTAACCAACCTATTGCCCAAGCCAGTCGCCACTCCCCGCATCCAGAAAAGTCGCCGGGGTGTTGCCATTAAATCCACCGATGAAATCGCTATTATGCGCCAGTCGGCAGCGATCGTAGCGACGGTGCTAAAAGAAATTTCGCAGCGCGTCGAGCCAGGCATGACTACGGCGGATCTCGATGCCTATGCCGAGCAGCGCATCCGGGAAATGGGCGCAACCCCCAGCTTTAAGGGATATTACGGCTTTCCCAGTTCAATTTGTGCCTGTCTTAACGATGAGGTAGTGCATGGCATTCCCAGCCGCAAAAAGGTAATTCGACATGGGGATGTGCTGAAAGTCGATACGGGGGCCTATTTCCAGGGCTTTCATGGTGACTCTTGCATTACGATCGCGGTTGGCTCAGTGAGCAGTGCAGCCGCTCGGCTGATTCAAGTCGCCGAAGAAACGCTT
>CAYSIR010000363.1:0-4000 GCA_964431105.1 uncultured Leptolyngbya sp.
GATCATTGGAGCGGTGCTATCAACGGCTTCGATGAATCAGTAGAAATGGTGCTGCCGTTGCGTAGCCTAGAGATTATGAGCGGTAGGGATTTGTACAGTGTGAATCTGGCATACTGTCTGGCACACTGTTTAGCACACTGTGCAAAGTTCTTACCACTAAAGCGCTACCTTTTCGGTTAGATGTAGGATAATATCTAGTCGAACTGCGTCATTGTAGCGGGCAAGAGTGTCTCTGAGTTCATAATATTCTTCTGGAATCATAGCCAACAGTTCATCGATTTGAGAGCCATCACATAACGTGGCGCTACTGTGTAATGCCGCGACCCATTCTTTAGGCATGACTGATAAATGCTCTGGCGTAATAGATGTTGAGGATGATAGTGATGGCAGAACAGTATCGTAGCGATAATGAACGGGTAAGCGCCGTGCGATCGCATCAAATAAGTTTGATAGATGGATCGGTTTACTCAAAAAATCATCACAGCCGACCGATAGCGCACGGGTGCGATCGCGCTCAAAGGCGCTAGCCGACATAGCTATAATCACCGTTCGAGTTTTTAGTGTGGGTGAAGGGACTGGGTTTTCTTCTCGGTATCGAATTTGGCGGGTGGCGGCATATCCATCGAGAACTGGCATACTCAAATCCATCAAAATCAAGTGAGGCTGCTTGTCTTGCCAACGTGCGATCGCCTCTTCCCCATGGCTAGCCAGCTCTACTTCAAAGCCAACAAACTGTAGTGTTTGAGATAGGAACCGTTGATTATCTACTTGATCATCCACAATTAAGATACGATAATGCGGTGTTTCTGCTGTTAAGCCAACGACCCGCCCGTGGGTAGACGCTAGAGGTACTCCGGCAGCGGTTGCTGGTTGCACCGGAATCGTAAACCGGAACTGACTGCCTTGCCCGACACTGCTGCATAGGGTGATGCGCCCTTCCATCATTTCAACCAATCGGCTGCTGATGGTTAGTCCTAGTCCTGTTCCTTGAACTGGTGTTTCTCTAGATGAAGCTTGCTCGAATGCATCGAATATCTTAGCTTGGTCATCGGGAGCAATACCAATCCCTGTATCCTCAACTTCAAATGTTAGAGGCATCGCAGGGCGGTGGCGATCGCATTCTAGCTGGTCCCCAGGGAATACTCGCAACGTAATATGTCCCTGTGGTGTAAACTTAATTGAGTTTCCAAGTAAGTTAATTAGTACCTGACGTAACTTATGGGGATCTGTGACAATGTAGATTGGTAGCTCCGGTGCAACATTGAGGTTAAGGGATAATCCTTTCATCGTTGCTTCTTGCTGGAGAATGGCACAGACAGAACCTGAAAAATCAGATAAATGAATGGTAGTTTGTTCCAGCGTGATGCGCCCTGCCTCAATTTTTGATAGATCCAGCACTTCGTTGATGAGTTCCAACAAATGTTCACCACTTTGGATAATAGTTTGCACAAAACTATGCTGATCCGGCGTCAGGTTTAGATCATAGCTCAAGACCTGAGCGAACCCTAAGATAGCATTGAGCGGCGTCCGGAACTCATGGCTCATGTTTGCAAGGAACTGACTTTTGGCGACATTGGCAGCTTCTGCATCCTGTTTTGCCTGCTCTAGGCGCACTTCGGCCTGTTTCCGCTCTGTAATGTCTCTTGCGATGCCCCGGTATCCGTGCAGAATACCTGCATCTAGAATGGGTGACCCGCTAGTTTCCAGGATGATCGGATGACCATCACGGTGGATTAATGTCTTTTCTAATCTGGTGAAGGGTTGATGAGACTGGGCCTGCGCTCTGAAAATAGGGGCAAAGCGATCGCGCTCAATGGGTTCCATAAACTCCAGAATGGTTCGTCCTAGTACCTGTTCAACGGTATAGCCTAGGATTATCTCGACTTGAGGACTCACGTAAATAAACGTCCCGCGTTCATCAGTTTGCCAAATCCAATCAGACGTTTGCTCAATTAAATCACGGAATCGCGCTTCACTCTGTTGTAAGGCTAGTTCAGCGTATTTGCGATCGCTAATATCCTCAACCAAGGCAATCATGGCATAGGTCTGTCCCTGATCGTTCCTCATAGCGGATGCGATTAGGTGCGTCCAAATCAGTTGACCGTCGTAGCGAATATAGCGTTTTTCAATCTGATAGGTGTCCTGTTGTCCAGTGACGCAGGCTTCAAATAAAGGATATTCAACCTCAAAATCATCAGGATAAGAAATATCTTCACAGGTCATGCGCGCTAGCTCATCTGCTGAATATCCTAACAAATTCTGAAAAAATGGATTGGATAGCATTAATGTATCCTGGGGCAAGGTCAGCATGACAATGCCAATTTGGGCTTGTTCAAAGATGGTGCGAAATCGAGTTTCGCTGTCTCGCAACGCTTGTTCAGCTAGTTTGCGATCGGTAATATCAATGGCAGTTCCTAGAATCCCCTGAACTGTTTCCTTGTGGTCAATGTAAGGACTAAGATAAACCTGTATCCAGCGATGTTCACCATCGGCGGTAATCAGCAATTCATCTACACATTGTGTGGCTTTCCGCTGCTCTACAATCGTCTGATTGCGGCGCAGCATGTAATTGAGCCAATCTAGCGAAAGATTGGGATTGACCTCGCTTTCTAGACGGCCGATCAATTGCTCAGGAGTTACGCCATGCACCGCCGCCGCCGCATTATTGGCAAGTAAGAATCGACTCTCTTTATCTCTTACAAAGAGCGCGTTAGGAACGGCATCAACTAGGTCGCGCAAGAATTTTTGTTGGCACTGAACTTGAAGTTCGGCGGCTTTGCGATCGCTCACATCAATGCCCACCAGTGTGATAATCCAACAGCGGCGATGGGGAGCAGATGCCGTAGTATCTGGACAAGTTGTGACCGTATCTGAAATCCAGCGAATGGAACCGTCTGGATGTTGATATTGATATTCCATCGTCAAAGCTTGCCCAGTCTGGATGGCTTGATGGATAGTCTGGAGGACAGTATCTTGATCCGCTGCACTAAGATGAGATAACCATGTTTCAGCGATAAATTCATCAGTCGGGTATCCAAAGACATCGCGGCAGCCCATGGAGTGATAAATCGTTTCCCAGGTTCCGTCTTCAAAGTAACGAAAGCTGCCGACCGATGCTCCTACACTATTGAGAATGTTCGATAGCTGAGCCTGTGAGTCTTGGAGTTGGAGTTCTAACCGTTTGCGATCGCTAATATCTTGATGAGAGCCAACCATTCGCACCTGCTGCCCTGCCTCAGTCCAGACTGCCTGTCCCCGTGCCAAAATCCATTTGTAGCTGCCGTCTTTACACCGCAAGCGAAACTCATTGGTATAGTCGGGCACGTTTTGATTTAAATACGCTGCTTGGGCTGCGATCGCCTGTTCCCGGTCGTCAGGGTGCAACAACTGCGTCCATGTTTCAAAGTTTCCCGCAAACTCTCCCTCGTCATATCCCAGCATCGACATCCAGCGAGCGGTCATAATCACCTCGCCCTCTGGCACATTCCAGTCAAATATGCCGTCTCCTGTCCCCTTCAGCAACAGTCTCCAGCGTTCATCCCGGTGCTGAAGCTGCTGCTTTTGAACGGCATACTCCTCTTGCAATGCCAAATGATGTTGATAAAACCGAAGCTTGGTCTGTAGTTCAGCCGTACAAAGGGGCATCTTTAGGTAATCAATCGCGCCAGACTCGAATGCCCACTGACGAGCGATCGCAGATTGAGCCGGCCCAAACACCGCCACTAGGCACAGCGAATCCGCCGTAATCCGTTTGATCAGTGCGGCGGCGTCCGGTTGTTCTGCCGCTACCCACACCATCTGAATCGTGGTCAGCAGTGCAGTATCCGTATTTGCACGCATCGTCCACTGTGCCGGATGCCCCGCCTGGGAACACCCATCCAATAATGGTTGTGCGACATTCTGAGATGGAGCTACCACTAGGATACGAATACCGCATTGATGCATAGTTTGATTTGATAACTGACTAGATATTGACTGTTGAACGGCTAATTGACTGACA
>CAYSIR010000364.1:0-3998 GCA_964431105.1 uncultured Leptolyngbya sp.
CTCGCCATCCAGCCTCGCCATCCAAATAGGATGCTGTAGCTATCCAGCTTGGATGTGTTAGTTCCCAGCCTCCCTCTCTCCCGGATCGATCCGTTATGCAGACGTCACTGAAACTCCGAGTCCGACGGCCTAAAACGAGATAATTGAAGGATACAGCGATAGTGAGGCAGTCTGGCGACGTTTGCGTAATGGAGAGCAACCCGATACCCAATTGGCTGGCGCTTGGGTACTGGGCGCGGCAACCTTCCCCGATAGGATTTTGGACGATGGGCGGGACAGCTCTTCTAGCCTGATCGATAGTTGGAGCGCAGACCTTTTTCCATCCACCTAATTGCAAGACCGTTGACACCGTAAACAGCAGAAATAGTTTAGATTTAGCTCGCCATGAACTACAGACAAAAGATTCGGCAATGGCACGCCATCATGGCTCCGGTTGTACTGGCTCCACTGATTGTGACCGTCACAACAGGCGTAACGTACCGTTTATCAAAAGACTGGTTTGGGTTGTCCCGTGACCAAGTCCATTTTTTGATGAGTATCCATGAAGGCGAATATTTGGGGCATACGTTAGAGCCTTTCTATGTCTTGCTCAACGGGCTAGGATTGCTTTGGATGTTGGGCACGGGAGGGTTCATGGCTACTCAAAATATTCGCCGAACTTTGCAAAACCGCCACGGCAAATCCTCTGGATCGTCATCCGAATCGTGACTATTGTAAGCTCTGATGTTGCGATCGCTCTCTGGTTTGACTGGATGACCTAGAAAGGCGATCGCCCCCTTTAAATTCCTTATCTTAGTGAATCTATGACCACAGTTTTACTCAGCTTGCTCTACGTGGTAGCCACATTGGTTGCAAATTATACAGCGGACTGGTTTTTGCCCATTGGGGCGGGGGTCATTTCCGTGGCGACTCTGGTGTTCTCTGTCACCTTTTTTGCCCGCGATCGCCTGCACGAAGAATCTGGACGCTCAGGCGTGTACCTATCTGTGCTAATTGCATTAATCGCCAATGTGGCCATGTCGATTGGGCTAGGGGTTCCGGCGCGAATTATTGCGGCCAGTTTCACGGCGATCGCAGTTGCAGAGTTTGCGGACACCGAGATTTACGCTCGAATGCACAAATCCTGGATTCACAAAGTGGCGGTCAGTAATGCAGTTTCAGTGCCGTTGGATACCCTGCTGTTTACGCTAGCGGCATTTTTAGGCGTATTGCCAGGTCTGATGCTGGTGCAAATTGTTATCGGTGAAACGCTGGTGAAATATGCGATCGCTCTGCTGATGTCTCGCGTTATTGAACCCCGGCAGGCCACTAACAGCTAGCGCGTGTGGCTAGGAGACAGTTTACGAGCCTGCCCATCCCTCCGTTTCTTCTCCCAGCGCTGTATGCAGCGATCGCTGAACCTCTGATTCCTGGGTTCCAAGGTGGTGGTATGGCAATCCTATTTGCGTTGTGAGACGGAGTCCTGCGGACTCCGTCTCACGACACCCATTTTCACTTACCACTCATTTAAAACAGCTACATTCGTATCGGGATGGTCTTCTATTGGGAAGGATTTTGGGTGGTGTGGGCGTTATGATGCCTATACCGCACCCATGCCATTGAGAATTCTTGCTACCAAAAGACAACCCAGAATGCGAGCGCGGGCATTGGCGTGGGGCAATGCTACGCTTGGCAAGAGATCATCGGTTTCTAGCTTATGTCTGAATTGCTTCTGCTCCAGCGGGCCCGCCAAGGCAACCCAACAGCGATCGCAACCTTAATCAATCGACAGTTACAGCCCAACGGACTCTCGGCTACAGTTCAGCGAACTCGAACCATGATGCGGGTTGAGATTACAGCACAGCAGATGCCGTCTCGAAAATTATTGGCTTATCTGCACAAGGCATTCCAGAAACTACAGCCCCAGGGCATTGAGCAAGTTAAGATACTCATACAGCCGATAGATCAGGCGATCGTCTGGGAAGATACGATTCACCTGTCCCGTGTCGCGCCCGTAGCTCCAGCGCCTCGTCTACCGTCTGCACCAGTCGATGTCAAACCATCGGCTAAATGCATCTATTCTCCGGTGTGGGATGGGCTAAGCTTTTGGGCTAACTGGATTGCGGCTAGTTTGGGAGCCATTATTGTAATGGTTGTGCTGGTGTCTGTTTTTATTTGGGGTATCGTTGCCGTTAGCCTCCCTAAGGATAGTCTAGCCAACTGGTTTAATCCGCGAGGGTTGGGTGAATTGTCATTCTATACTCCTACACTATTTCTGCAATTTTTTCTGTTTTTCGCGATGGTTGGATTGATCATTGGCGACGCACAAACGGTCATCCTGCGACGGCGGCTGCTGGGAATCCGAGGGTGGCGATGGGCGACAGCGATGGGCGTGCCGATGAGTCTTGTTGTCGGTGACTTATCTTATGCGATCGCTCGCGCAGCGTTGCACAATCGGGCGCTACTTTCATGGCTGGCCTGGGGTCTGTCGTTGATGCTAGGCAGCATTATTCTAGCGCTGTGTCAATGGACAGTATTAAGGCGGCGCATCGTTGGTTTCTGGGTTTGGGTGCTGGGCCATGCATTGAGTGTGCCGCTAGCGATCGCTATCAGTATGGGGTTGGGGATCATCATCGAACAGATAGCAGCGCCCCTACTGCCACCAGGCAGCCAAGTCATCCAAGAGGCGGTAGTCTCTGTAACGGTTGTGTTACTGCTGTGGCTGAGTATGCATAGCGTCATTGGGGCAGTGCTGGCCTGGCTGCTGCGACAGCAGTCCTCATTCCCTGCCAAATCATGATGCACGCCAATCCTGATTGATTTTATGATTTAATAATGGTGTTCAGGTAAGGATTATGGGTGGTGCTTCAAGAGCGATCGCCTGTCGTTAGGTGGAAAAAAAGAGCGTTAGAATTGACTCCATGCGTCGCCGCCAAGACGCTTCAGTATGATCGCCTTCCGTATCTTCGACCGTCACTAGATTTTGACCCTCACAATAGCCAAACTGCTGAACTAGCAAATCGCGCATTTCTCGACCCCGCGCCGTTACTCGTTCTTCAATCCAGCTATTATGCTCTCCGCCATCACGAACCAGCCCCCAATCTAAATAAATATTGAGGCGGCGATCGCGCAGAACAGGTTCAGCTTCAAACATTAGAGCAGACGATGCAAGCTCCCCGAACAGGGAAGCACCTAAGTTAACAGCAGCGGGTTCAATGGCTGAATCCAGGCCAACCCAGAAGGATGGCGAAAGAGCAGCCACATTACCAAACTGATCAGGATATCTAGCAGCCGTGTAGAACGCAGCTAAACCGCCATGACTTGCACCCGCTATCAAACAGTGTTGAGGGGGGGGCAATGTACGGTAATGTTGATCAACAAAGCTTTTTAGCGATCGCCCCAAATAGTCAGCATAGTCGCCCAATCCACCCCATTCCTTCTGCCAAACCGGAGCGTGGGTATATTCATAATCTCGGTTAACCGGGCAAACAGCCACAACAATCAGCTTTTGCAGTTGGTTACTCAGGTAAAGGCGAGTGATCACCTGTGCCAAATGCCAACAGCGTTGATACGCGCCGCCAGAAAAAAATATCGTATCGCCATCATTAAGATAAACTACTGGATAAGAGCGCCCGCTGATATGATAATCGCGGGGCAAAAAAATGTGCAGTTTGCGCGGTGTTGCGATCGCACCACCAATATCTAACCGATCATAGGTATGGAAAAAACCGCCCCAAATGCCAGGATCATGATACCAACCCTCTTGCCCACCGTTATAAAACTGTTCTGCCATCGAAATTGCTGGAGATCAAAACATCAGCGATCGCGTACAAATCTACGACAGCCTGAGCGCATCCCACGGCTGCTTTCAGCCTAGAACGCTCCTATCCGCCCTAAAACCCCTATCCATTACGCAAATCTAGCTGAAACCCGCAGTTCTCGGTTCAAAAACGAGGATTCTGAGTAACCGCTAGAAGGGCTGTGAGGCAAAAGATCTGGCGACGTTTGCGTAATGCATA
>CAYSIR010000365.1:0-3966 GCA_964431105.1 uncultured Leptolyngbya sp.
CTCATGTCTTAACCTCATATCCTCAACAGAATGGCTACTGCCCTGTTATCGCACCGATGATCATTCACTCTAGAAGCTAAGCTCTGACAAGTTGCTGTTGTCACCAAAAGATTTGGAGGCTGTCCATAGAGCAATGTACAAATCTTGATGACAGCTTCCGGATAGTTTGGTGGTGAGGTGAACGCATGGCGATCGCGTTAGCTGTGTTTCTGTTTTCATCTAAGAAACTGGATATTCAAGATTATCTTCTACCTGTCAGCATCATACAGCTCTGAAACACGATGACCTATCTGAGCAATAGACTGCCGCAGTATGGTAGGACTCATTACCTTAACATCAGCTCCAAATCCTAAAATCCAGCGACGCAGGTCAACATCATCGCACGACCAGATCGGTAAATTAACTTGGAGACGATGGGGATACTGTCGATCGCTGCTCGGCTTTAAGCTAAATAAACGAGAATATTTGGCAGCCTGTCGTTGGTGCATCGGAGACATCCGCATTTGTGAGACTGGAAATCGCTGAGTTCCCTCACTAACAAAGGCAAAGACGCGATCGGTAAACCATAGCTCAAGCTGAAACGATGCCGATGCACGACGGTCTGCATCACGACTCAGATAGGCTTTTTGGTCTTGCGCACGGTTTCCTAAGTATAATCCACTACAGGCTTGCTGTAGGGCTTGCAGTCGATGGAGAGCCTTGAGTTGTGCGGATCGCGATCGCTGTTTAGTAGGATAATTACGTCCAAGAAATAAGCGATCGAGCCGTTCAACATTCAGTAATCCTTTTTCGGGGCCGTCTGCCAATTCATAGCCTAAATACCAAGCAATATTATGGAAGATAAGCTGGAGTGGCCAAGCTTTGAAAAAACTATTGGAATGTTCAGTATCAAACCGTCCTGCTCCGCTGTAGCGCTTGAGTTCGAGGAGCTGTCCAGCTTCAATAGCTGTCTCTATCACTTCAGGACGACGGGCAATAGCATCGGCTGGTAATCCTTCTGGATCAATAATCATTCGATTGGCGATCGCCCGCACTGGATATATCGTATCCAAGTCATACTGACTGCGCCGCAGACGTTCGCGGAGTGTGTCCAATATGGATAAAGCTAAGGGGTCTTGAATATTTTTTGCCTGGGATTGCAGCAAGCCTGTTATTTGTAGCAACTGCTGTTCTGATACGATACCCGTACCGATAAAATATCCTCGTCGTAATCGAAAGGGCGGCAAAATGCCAAACGGCTTTAGCACTTGCTCTACATCTTTACGCAGCGCAGACTCATAATCTCCCTGAAGCAGCCCGTGGTGCTGCATTGATGCCAATAGGCTCGATAGGCTGCTAGGTAAGTTGTTGTTCCAGCAAAAGGGATGATGACTGATAAACCGAATCATGAGCAATAACCTCTGAAATGATTCCCAGTCTGAATAAGGGTGGGGGTTGGGTGGTTGACTGGGCGCAGATATACAGGTTAATGGAGTCGTTACTGGTTTCGGCGATAGAAATCCGTTCATTTCTAACCAGTCTAGATCGTGACAAATGCCGGACGGATCAGCGTACAGACTTCCCTGCTGTTGGGTCAGCACTGCACAAATTTCATCGATCGCTGTCGTAATAATTCTATCTGTATTTTTTAATAAGTGACTGAGTTGTGTCGGGTTATCTGTATGAAAGGTACCGATGCCTGGGTACTGAACTAACAAATGGATGAGATGCATCAAGCGGTCAAAATTAAGGAGAGATGAATAATAATGGAACTGAATTTGTTGATGTTGGGTACGATTCGTGCGGTTTGTGATGCTGCGAGATAACCCCTGAAGTCGGCGCTGAATTTGAGATAATGAGTTATGTGGCGTAATGTCGTAAACAGCGATAAAGCCTTCTGCGGCAATGGGCGGAAATTGTCGGAGTTGTTGATCGTAGCGGTCAATTACTGCCCTTGGCACAATGCGATCGCGCTGTTGGTTCCATTGATGACAGGTTTGGCGCGGCGTTTTTAGATGCCACCCAACCCAATTGGGCGCAATCTCGGCGAGTTTGTGGAGCAGCGTCATCCGCCAAACTCGCTGAGCATTGGTTGCATCGTAAATTACAGAACAATTCTGAGCGATCGCTGATTGAACCTGAATAAGAATAACGGCTTCAATATCGCTCCATTCCCCTTGGTAGCTAGCATCGCCGTATAACTCCTGACGGATGCGATCGGTGGATACAATCCGGCTATTGGGAATAATAAACTGCATCTGCTCAGCTAAGGTCGATTTACCACTACTGGGTAATCCAATCAGTAAATGACAGAGAATATCGGCAGACATGAAGCGGAGTCTCCAAAGAACAGATGACTCTATTGTACGCGAGGGCGATCGCTTGTTCAATTTGCTTAATGCGATCGTCGATTGGAAGGGTACTTGCAGATTGTCGCCATTACCTGGCATGGATTAAAATTTGCTGTGGATATATGAGAAGTTTCTTGAACAGTTATTGCGATCGCGATAGTTGCCCCTTGATTATGGGTATTGATGAGTAGACGGAAAAAATTTGTCATTCGCGTTAGATTCCTACCCTGCTGTTTGCTGTTCTGCTATATTTAGCGCAGATGTCACTACAACAGATGTCACTTTGCTCGTTAATGGAGCCTCATATTCGGCTGCTCCGACTCTATCGCCCAAAGCAAGATTTATGATATTACTCTCCTGGCAAATAAAATCGTTGGCAACAGTCTACAGTTCTATCTCGGCTGGAGGTGTCCGGTGACAGAGCCAATCTACACTGCAATTAGTTTTGCGCCCGTGCAGGGCTTCATTGAAAAGTCGCGGAAGTTGCGCGATTTATTTGGAGCTTCTCTAATTCTGTCCTATTTGAGCCAAAAACTGATTGAAGATCTGCATAAGATACCGAATGTTACCGTTATCTCCCCAGCCTTACCCAATGTCATGAAAGGGATGCCTAACCGAATTTTGGTGAAAGCTGAACAAGAAATTAATCGCGACTGTGTTAGACAATCTCTGCTGAAGCATTGGAAAAATCTACTCACAGTGTGTCGTGAATGGGTAGAGGAAAAAATAGACGGACTAGACTATGAGTGGTCACAATCGCAAAAGGATGAAAATCAGCGCAAAGGTGAATGGGAACGCTGGGGTGAACATACTTGGGAAGTGTTTTGGGGCTATGGCAATGATCCGCATATAGCAATGGAGGATTTAGAAACCCGTAAGCTTAAACGAGATTGGACTGCAATCAATTGGGTTGGGGAAAGTTCTAGTCTTAGTGGAACAGATGCTATTGCGTGGCCACAATTAGGAAAGCAACGTAACCCTAGTGAAGGTTTATCACCGAACGAGAAAGAAGCACTGATAGACTTTTACCTTAGATTGTCTGATGCGCTAGAAGCAGACTCACCAGACGATGAAGAACCTCAAGGCAAATTCCTTCGTTCTAATGAACGCTTAAGTATTCCCGAACTGGTTAAACGTTTAGTTACCCGTTATGAAGACATTGGCAAGAAGCTAGGGAAAGATTTTCGGATTGATAGTTTTTCGGAAATGGTACGATTGCCGGAACCCGGACAGTCTGGTCATTGGACAGGTTGGTTTATGGGAGATGGGGATAAAGTAGGTGATCATCTTAAAGGTTTGAAGACTGATGATGAATTAAGGGCCTTCAGCCAAGCCATGCGAGAATGGGGGCGGGCGTTTAAAGACCAATTCCCAGAGGAATTGGGACGAGTGGTTTATGCGGGTGGAGATGACTTCATGGGGGTCATCTATAGCCGAAAACCCGACAATCCGATTCCAGTATCTAGAGCATTAGACTGGCTGAATGGCTTAAACGCAGAGTGGAAAACTCATAAGCAACCTATTAACCTCAGCCTTGGCTTTGTCTGGGCAGGGCATAGTGTGCCGCAGCGGGATGTGTTGCAGCATTGCAGAGAAGCGGAGAAGCGATCGAAAAGTTTGGGGCGCGATCGCGTCA
>CAYSIR010000366.1:0-3957 GCA_964431105.1 uncultured Leptolyngbya sp.
TAGAAAGGTTGTGAGGCAAAAGGTCTGGCGACTTTTGCGTAATGCATAGACCAATAGAGGACTACCGATAGTTCAAATGGATAGCTCAACATTAATTGAGCCTGACATCACCCTCAATCAGACCCAATTCAGCTATCGCTACTGATTCGACAGCTCTAGATACAGTGTTAACCTATGGATAATAATGGAAATAATTCTTGTATGTAGCGTCTCACCGTAACGCTTTGTAGCAGCATCTCGCAGTATACAGCTTGTTGTAAAAGCTGCTGAACAATCCTGCTATTCCACGATCGCCGACTGTTGCCTATGGCAATGACATGATGCGCAAACGCATGAATCGGCGATCGCTTTTCATTCTCTAAGGACAGCACGCTACTGCTTTCCGTCCGTAGAGAGCATCCACTCCCTAATCTGAACGTGAGAGATTGACCTATGGTTCAAAATCTGGAGCGCACCCGCTCATCTAGCCCATTTCCCACGACTGCACCGGCTGCCAACCCGGTTTTCTATCGCACTTACAGCCGTCGGAGTACGACCGAAACAGGGGAACGCCGAGAAACCTGGGATGAAGTCTGCGATCGCACCCTACGCGGGCTGGCGGAGCTAGGCCAACTCAATGATGGTGAAGTCAAACTAATTCAGCGAATGCAGCGGGACGTGAAAGCCCTGCCGTCTGGACGCTGGCTGTGGGTGGGGGGCACTGACTGGATTGCCAAGCCCGAAAACTTTTCAGGAGCTTATAACTGCACCAGCACCAATGTGGTGGATTGGCCGGCCTTTGGGTTGATGATGGATCTGGCTATGATGGGCTGCGGTACGGGCGCAGTGCTAGAGCCGAAGTACATCAACCAACTGCCAGCTATCCGCAACGCCCTGAACGTGACAATGGAGGGCGAGATTGGCACAACGCCCGCCGCCGATCGCCAAGAGCGCACTACCGTATCGGTACAGAGCGATCGCGTCACCATTCGGGTGGGAGACAGCCGCCAGGGTTGGGTGGCATCCTATCAAAGCCTGCTAGAACTTTCTACTGATGAACGATTTGACGGTGTGGTGAATGTCAGCATTGACCTTGGCGATGTGCGTCCTGCCGGGGAACGCCTGAAGGGGTTTGGCGGTGTCGCGAATCCAATTCGCCTGCCCGGACTTTACAACCGCTGCGCCAATATTCTCAACAAGGCGATCGGTCGCAAGCTGAATTCCATCGAATGCTGTTTGCTGATCGATGAGGCGGCGGCTTGTGTGGTCGCTGGCAATATTAGGCGCAGTGCGGGTATGAGGCAATTCGACAGTAATGATGCGATCGCCACGGGTGCGAAAGAAAACCTGTGGTCGCAGGATGAAAACGGCAACTGGCGCATTGATCCCGCAAAGGACGCGCTGCGGATGGCGAACCATACCCGCGTCTTCCACCGCAAGCCGAATTACGACGAATGCGTAGAAGCGGTGCGGAAGCAATATTATTCCGGTGAAGGTGCGATCCAATGGGCTGGGGAAGCCGAACGCCGGGCCCAGGGCGAAAACCGCTATGGTCTGAATCCCTGCGTCACCGCTGACACATGGGTTCACACGGGCGATGGGCCGCGCCAAGTCCAGGACTTGATTGGCGTGCAGCACAGTACCTATGTCAACGGTGAATTATTCAGCACCACACCGGATGGATTTTTCTATTCTGGAACCAAACCCGTTGTGAAGCTTTCCACCCAATCTGGCTACGCGCTACGGCTGACCAGGAACCATAAGGTTTTGAAGGTGGTGGCCCAAACCCAGAAACGGCAATATACCGAATGGGTTCCAGCCGCAGAGTTGGTGAAGGGCGATCGCATTCTGCTTCACAATCATCGAGATTTACAGCCCTGGGAGGGTGCGGGATCTGATGCAGAGGGTTGGCTATTGGGTAGCTTGATGGGCGACGGCAGCTTTTACGCTACGCAATGGAACGACAGTGCCTGCTTGCGCTTTTGGGAAGACACCCAAGACGAGATGGCTGCCTATGCCGTTGCCAATCTCGAAAAATCGCTAGGGTACCAGTCTCGCCCTGGAGGATCAGGTCATTATCACCCGCAGTTACAGCATCGCGTAATAAACTCCGTCGGACTGGCTCAATTAGCGGCACAATTTGGCATCTCTAGGCAGGCAAAAGTCATTACGCCAGCGATTGAATCTGCCAGCTATGCGTTCTACCGTGGATTCCTTCGGGGGCTATTTGATGCAGATGGTAGTGTGCAGGGTACACAACAAAAAGGGGTTAGCGTTCGACTGGCTCAGAGTAATTTAGCAACCCTGGAAGCGGTGCAGCGAATGCTGGCTCGGATGGGAATTGTTTCCAAGATTTATCAAAATCGTCGGCCGGCAGGGACCCGATCATTGCCCAACAGCCAACGACAACCGGCTGACTATTTTTGCCAAGCACAGCATGAGTTAACGATCGCCAATGACAACCTATTGGTGTTCCAAGACCTAGTTGGTTTTCAAGAACCGAAAAAAGCTGACCAACTGCGATCGCTCCTGCTGCACTATCACCGCACTCCCAACCGTGAACGGTTTGCCGTGACGGTGACGGCCATTGAAGATGATGGTATTGAACCAGTGTTCGACTGCACCGTTCCGGGGGTGCATCGCTTTGATGCCAACGGCATCGTGGCCCACAACTGCGGTGAAATCATCGGGCAGAATTTCCATTGCAATCTAGCTGAAATTCATCTAAACCAGCTTGATCCCCACAACCTGAAGGAGCAGGAAGATGCGTTTACGGCTGGGGCACTAGCGGTCGCGACGCTACTGAATCACCAGTTTGTGGAACCGCGCTATCAACAGTCGCGCTTGGATGACCCCATCGTGGGCGTGTCGTTTACTGGACTGTTCGATTTCTTCGTGATGGCGTTTGGGGTTGAATGGCTGCATTGGTGGGAAGCGGGTCGTCCCGATACGGTTAAAGGGCTGGAGTTTAAGGCGAAGGAACAGGAATACCTGAGTCGTTGGAAAGCGATTGTGCATCGGGTGGTGTGGGATTATTGCGATCGCCACAACATCAAGCGCCCCAATCGCTGCACCACGGTTCAACCGGCTGGTACCAAGTCGCTGCTGACGGGGGCCTCTCCCGGCTGGCACCCGCCCAAGGCGCAGCGCTTTATTCGCCGCATTACCTTCCGTAAAAATGATCCGGTGGCGCTGGCCTGCATGGAATACGGCTATTCTTTGATCCCGTCTCAGTCGGATAAGGACGAGCAGGGTAACTTACTGGATGATCCCTTTGATCCGCGCTGCACGGAGTGGCTGGTGGAATTGCCGGTTGAGGTGCTGTGGGCAAATTTACCGGGCGCAGATGCCATTGACATTTCCCAGCTATCGGCGATCGCACAGTTTGACTTTTATATGCAGGTGCAGCAGCATTACACCGCGCACAATACGTCGGCTACGATCGAACTGCGGGAACAGGAAATTGAGCCATTAGCCCAAGCGATTCATGATGCGATCGCCAACGATAAAGGCTATATCTCAGCGGCGCTGCTAGCGCGATTCGATGATTTGCAAACCTTTCCACGTTTGCCCTTCGAGCCAATTGACAAAGCGACTTATGATGCTGTTCTGGAGCAGGTTAAGGAACGGCAACGCACGGATGATTTCTATGCGGCGCTGAGTCGGTATGATGCTGGAGAAATGATTGAAGCGGGGCCGGCTGGCTGTGATTCTGATAAATGTATGCTGCCGGAACAGAAACCCAGTTAACCATCTCCTGATTCTCAGCGAATCTGTTCTACAGACCAGGAAAGAGTGACGTTTGGCAAACCCGCGCCTACCGTTCATTGTGGTGATCCATTGTCGCCGCCGATCGCGTAGGGGCGGGTTTCGTCATACATTTCCGAACTTTCTCAGCCCATCGAACCTACCCCGCCCTGATCGGATGCACGGTAGCGTAATGAAGGGGTATTCGTTGTTTAGGATGTATTAGCGCCA
>CAYSIR010000367.1:0-3939 GCA_964431105.1 uncultured Leptolyngbya sp.
GGTGCGATAACAGGGCAGTAGCCATTCTGTTGAGGATATGAGGTTAAGACATGAGATTTTTGCAGGACGGCTTAGCCATCCCACAAAAAATCCCTAGACTTTTGACTTAGCGCTATCCTCAAGGAGAAAGTTTGAAACAATGAAGCAATCATAAAGTACGGATGTCATAACAATGGGATGGGGATATGCTGAGCAGGTGAGTCAGGATTCGTGGATACTTTGCCCCCAGTTTTGCGGATCTTAAGTGTTGAATACTCATCAATCATCTATCCTTTTCTATACCAATCATGATGAACCGTTATTTTTCAGTTGGGATGGCGATCGCAATTGGGGTGGCGATCGCTCCCTTGTCTGCCAAGGCCAGCGCTCTAACTTGGTCGTATACCAATGATTCAATCAATGATGGGTACAACAGTGGCACCATCGGCCCAAACAGTAATTACGAACTGTACTACGCTGCATTTAGTTCAGACCGCGATCGCCTCTACTTTGCATTTAACAGCAATATGCCCTACGGCGGCGTACCCACAGCAGGCGTCCGTGGCGGCACGGTCAGTTGGGGTGACTTATTTTTGAACTTTTCAGGTCAACCCTTCTCAACCACAAGTGCCGCCAGCGATTTATACGGTATTCGGTTTGTTGAATCCAATGATTCTGGAGCTCCCTCATTGGGTTTGTACGCCAACGTGATGGCCGAAAGTGTCACCAATGTCAATGCTGGCTTTAATTCGCTAGTAGCCTACCGCAATCGGGTTCGGGCGGCTGGCGGAACGCCGTCTCTAGGGGCGCTTCCCATTGATACCGACTACTTTAATCAAAAAGATAGGGTACTGAATGTCATCAAAACCGGGACTCGCGTTGCTGATGTAGACCTTTTGACTGATGAGCAGTTAAGCAGTCTAGCTCCGGCAGACGGCCGCTATACCTATGGGGTCAGCGTCGATCGCTCTTCCTTACCTAACGGTGAATTTATTGCGACCCTTTTTGCTGAATGTGCGAACGATAGCATTGCGCTCATTGCCGCAAATCCACCCATAGAGCCAGACGTAGTGCCAGACGAGGGCGTTGGCCCAGGGGTTGACCCTGTTGCCGAAGTCCCTGAACCCTCTACGGTGCTGAGCATGGTGTTGGTGGGTGGACTGATAGCGCGGCGATCGCTCCGGCGTAAAACCTCGTAACCACTAAGGTAGGCTTTACTAAAAACGCAGACCATGGGATGGGAGTTAGCTGCGACGGCTGGGAACGTGTTGGAACAGAGCAATCCGACACCTTCCAGCCCGAATGCGCTCCGGATATATAGAACTATGCGGCATGGGCGATCGCGGCACTTAGCCGTTGAGCAAACAGCCATCTCAGGTTGATTGCTCCAAGTGTTGAACCAGGGTTCAGCATCTTTGCGGAGTGCAAAAAAATGTAACATGAGGGTACTATGGTGTGAATGCGCACTTAATATGAGCCGAGCTAGACGGCACAGTCCGTAATTTTCGGAATTATGGGACTGATGGCAATATTGGATGGCAATATTGTCAGGACAGCTTCAGAAACGGCTTGTATAGTCAACTAAATAGCCCAATAGGAGGTGACATCTGTGCCTAACGCATCACATGATACCCACTTCACGATTGCTGAACTTACCCCAGGAGTTTACACTCGCACCTCTATTTCGGCAGTGAACCATGCTGCACTGCGGGCCGGGTTTGCCGGGTATACCGCCAATCCCCGCTGGAATGCATCTAAATTCCACGCTTGGAAAACCGGACGGCAGTGGCGTCATGCCCTGAACTCGCAGGAAATGGTCATTCGCGAAATGGATTCGATGCTGGTTCACGCATCCGAGGGAAACAGCAATCCTTCTGAATCAACTGAGGGCGAGTTACCGCCGTCTACATCGGCTGTTTCCTCTAACCATTGGTTCAACCGTAAACGGGGAGCGATCGCATCATTGCGTAGCCTCCGCTTGCGTCCTTTGTCAAGTTGAGGTCTTCACAAACCTATGGACAGTTCCAGTAGTGCCAGCAGTGGCAGTAGATTGAAGAGAGGCGTAGCCCAGGCTGCGCCTCTCGCGTTTTAAACAGTCTGACGAGGTTGAAGTCGATCCGCCTCAACTGCCGCGATAGGTGCTGTATGACCATGGCGATACCAACAGCGGTACATGGTAGTGGGAGGCGTTGTCAGAGATGCTGAACCGCAGCGGTATGTCGCTCAGAAATGGAGGGTAAGGGGTGACTAAATTAAATTGGGCAAAGTAATCCGCGATCGCAAAGACCAATTCATAGGTTCCTACAGCAAATTCACGGTCAGCCAATAGCGGTTGGTCGGTGCGTCCATCGGCATTCGTCACAGTGTGCTTTAACAATGTCCGCTCTCCAGTGGGCGCAATCATCCAAAGGGCGATCGCGACCCGTGCAGCCGGACAGCCGTGGGCTGTATCCAAAACATGAGTAGTGAGTTTTCCGGTCATGGCGTGTTGCTACAACAATCTGCTTCTAACCATACCAGGGCGATCGCTCTCTAAAAACCATCACTTCCCGCCCGCTCCATCTTTAACGCAGAAGTCTTCGATAGCGCGTTCAGCCACCCCACGGGCCAATATCGCCTAACAACCCCGCGAGTCAACGCCCGCGAGTCAACAACGGGCAACTATCGATCCATTTCGCTCAAGGGTAGTGGTATTCATGCAGGGATTTTGGGTCGTGTAGGCGACGCCTACATGACCCAAATATCCTTATCAATCAAGGACTACTCACTCAAGTAAACTCAGCAGTCAGTCAAGCAGTGATGAAGCTCACCATATATAAATGTGGGTTTGTATAAATGTTTCGTAAAATCCATCACCATCTTATTAATCTTCTCCGAGAATCCCGCTAGATTAATTTTGCGCGACGAAATAATCTCAGTGTCATTTAGGAAAACTACAGGAAACACAATGAACTATTCTACAATTGCTACACTGACTGTTGGAACAACTGTTGCCCTCTCTGCATTAGTTAGCGCTCAGCCCGTGGCAGCATCTACCCTTTCCTTCACTGATATTTCTTCAGGCGGAACCTATGCACCAGTGCAAAGCGTAAGCCCAGGATTCTACGGTGCAGAGATGCGCGGAGGGCGGACAGGCAGAGCAGATTGGGAAATTGGAGTGGGTGAGCAAACCAGCAATCCTGGTTCCTTTAACCAAGGGGAATATGGATGGGGAGCAGAACCCGTTAGCTTCTCTATGGATTGGTCAGGATCATCTATGAACGTGACAGTGGGCGACACTTCTGTATCTCGCGATTTTAGCTGGACATTGGGCAATACGTTAGCCATTTTTGCGAAGCGCGATGCAGAATTAACGATTAATGAAATCAACGGAGAAAGCTTCCCTGGCTCAGTTGCAGGTATTCCAGGTAACGGGGCGCTGCAATCTCTGTACGTGACTTCGGATACGGTTCCAGCGGCATGGTCACTTCAAGGATTCATCCGAGTAGCCGGTGGTCGTGGTTCAGCCAACAGCATTGGGATTACGACCGGTAATTACACCGCCAGCGCTGACAATCTTGAGCCAGTTCCTGAACCAATTACTGTAGTAGGAACACTGTTGGCAGCAGGATTGGGCTATCAGATGAAGCGGAAGCGGGATGCTGCCAGCTAGGCGAAGCACGGCTCGATTAAGTTAAGTTTGAGATACGATACCTGATTGACTGACAAAAGATTCCGCATTGGGTACGAAAGCCGCTCCCCGACAGGATTTTAGGCAATGTAGGAGTCAGGTCTTCTGACCCTTCCGGTGGCTAAGGTTTAGCCGGTTTTGTCGGTCAACCAGGATGCGATCAGGATACGATACTGATTGAATTGATGTTTCAGTCATCCGTGCGGCAGCGCTAACCGATTTGGCTAGCGCTGCCGCTGTAAGTGTGTAGAGAGAAAGCTGATGGCGATGAGCTACGGCTACAGCGCAAC
>CAYSIR010000368.1:0-3938 GCA_964431105.1 uncultured Leptolyngbya sp.
AGAATGGTTGTTGTGAGAAGGATTCCGCAGGAATCCTTCTCACAATCCAAATAGGGTTGCTATAGGGGCTGTCGTCAGCATGACCTAGGTTTAAAGACGGCGTTTGGGAGCGAATGGATGACAGCCCTCAGACAAATTGATTAGGATGTTTGCAGTGGCAGAGCAGCCCCAAAAACCTCCATAACCTTTACTCTACAACAACAGTCTCTCTTAGGTAAGTACCAGATGATTCAAGATACGCAGCATTCTACATCTCCCATTCCCCATGTCGGTGAAGCAGATAAGGTCATTTTGTTTGATGGTGTCTGTCGGTTTTGTTCGGGATGGAGCCAGTTCATTATTCAAGTGGATACTCGCCATACGTTTAAGCTTGCGGCTCTACAGTCACCCGCCGGGCAAGATATTCTTAAAGCACTCCAGATGCCCTGCGATCGCTTCGAGACTTTAGTATATATTGATGGGCCGCAAGCATATATTAAAAGCGATGCCGTGCTGGGTATTGCGCAGCACTTGCCTGACCCCTGGCGCTGGGCAGCCATCGGCTGGATTGTACCAAAGCCGTTTCGTGACTGGCTATATGACCAAATTGCATCGCGGCGCTATCAGCTATTTGGGCAATTTGATCGCTGCCTTCAACCAACGCCCGATCACGAACAGCGGTTTTTACCCAATGGATAACTTCGGTGAGCCTAAGCTACGCCTGCGATCGCGATTGGATTGTGAAAGCGGATATAGCGCAGTTCTGATCACAATCCCCTCGTTATTGAAAACTTATCTAGAGCAGCCATAGCACTGGAAAGGCAGGTTAGGGCGCTTCACTCTAAAACACCTACTAAGTACACCCATCTCCAGTGCTTCCTACAAACTGCTGCATTGCCCCCCTAAATCCCCCCAATTCTGGGGGGAAACTAGAGTTGAAGTCCTCCAGAATTGGAGGATTTGGGGGGCGAACAGCGCTGAAAGACAGCATAGGCAACTGGTGTGTACTTAGTAGCTCTAAAACACCGAGCATGAAAAAAGGACAGCGCGCGGCTGTCCTGAAATACACTGGGAGATGAGGTTGGTGGCGACAGGGGGCGCGCAGACCCGATTAGAGGATGCGCGCCGTTGACTAAGCTAAGTCATAAATAATCAACCGTTGCCCCGTATAAACTACGCAGTTTGCTGAGCCTTGCGGCGACGCGCCCAAGCAAATCCTCCGGCAACTAAACCTGTAGCTAGCATCGTAGCCGGTTCGGGTACGGCTTCAGTGCTGGCCCCTGCAACCTTGAAGTCTGGCCCGCGGTAGCCCCTCTCTGCCGAAACTTGAATACCTGCGATCGCCGCATCCAAGACACCAAGATCAGCTAAGCTAACGCCCAAAGAGCCAACTCGTTGAACGCTATTTCCGATCTCCATAGTGTTGATGCTGAAGCCAGCATTATCAAAATTACGAGAATCCAGCTTCAGGAAATCACCCAGGAGATTGCCACTTCTATCAATTGCCTGAACGCCCAAACGGCTATTCATGCCGCGCTCCCAGACAAAGATATTATCGACTAAGCTGTCGAAAAAGAAGTTCATCCGGAACGAGCCACGGTCTTCACCATCCACAATATTGTTCAGGTTATTGTTATTCAAGTTAGTGACTAAGTCGCCCGCATTATCGTTACTGATATGCTCGACATTAACACCTGTAGTTGTGTTACGACCGCGATCGGCACTAGCAGCACCTTCATTACCGCGAGTATGAACATCGTTACTTAATACTTCCACACGGTTGACATAGGCAAAGTCACTGAACTCTGTACCATCAGCATAGGTAACAGACGTGAGCCGCATATCACCACTCGGATCAGTGCTGCTTGGGTCTAAATTTGTGGTGAATGAGAATGCTTGGGCAGGAGCAGAGGATGCAACGACAAGGCTGCTAGCAAGGAGGCTAGCGATCGCAACTGTAGACTTGATGATCATAATTTACTTTCCTATCGGTTCAAAATTTGACGAGTGATGGGTCAATACGCAGTGCAGCTTGAAGATGCTGCTTAAAGCTCCTGTACAGAAGAGTCGAGTTATAGATTTGTCTCTGCACATTTCAGCTTTAGTAAGATTTGGGTTAGCCCAAGAGATATGAATGCACCTTGAGTAAGGCTATAAGCATTGGCCCGCAACTTAGAGCGCGATGAGGAGTCTGGAAGGGCGCTTCCCACAAGTCCATGCATCGTCAAAAAGTATCGGTTGCGATGGCGCGAAAAAGAGTGCGAGTATCCTGATAGTTCAAACAACATTTAGCAAAACAATTCTGAACCGAAATGCGATGTTGTCCAAAATCTCTGTAACAGCCGTACAGTTAACTATCTGGTACTGCCTTACTTAGACCTAGATGTTGCGCAAAAATTGTTCGACAGCTCCAGCACTCTATGGTTTTTCATCTAGTCTCGGAACCGAAGACTAAGAGTTTCAGCACTTTCTGAGTAAATGACAACTCTTAGGTAGCGAGACACCAGAATCGGCGAACAGGTTGGGCCTAGCAAGCTGAATTGTCAATAACAAGAAGGGCAGTCGGTAGAGCAAACCCATACGGTGAAGGGGGCGTTGTCCATCACACTTTCATCCTAGAGGAGCGATCGCCACACTGTCTCGTTAATGTAGCGGTTTTTACAGTAACTTCAAATTCTACCGTAGAAGTATAAAGGCTTTGCCAGGTATAGGACGCGACCGGTCCAATCAGCGATCGCCAAGGGAGAGATTCCCCTGGCAACAGCCCTCACCGATTGATCTAGCGCCATAGATGAGAGCATGTCAGGTTTATAGCCCTCACCCTAAATTCCTCTCCCAAGCCTGGGCTATCCATTACGCAGATCTCCCTGAAACCCGCATTCCTCGCTTCAAAAGCCTATCCATTGCACAAATCTAGCTGAAACCCGCATTCCTTGGTTCAAAAACGAGGATTCTGAGTGACCGCTAGAAGGGTTGTGAGGCAAAAGGTCTAGCGACTTTTGCGTAATGCATAGGCTTCAAAAGCGAGGACTCTGAGTGACCGCTAGAAGGGTGGTGAAGCAAAAGGTCTGGCGACTTTTGCGTAATGCATAGCAAGCCTGGGAGAGGGACTTCGGATCTGGCTCCCCTTCTCCCAATTTTGGGAGACGCATGTCCTGAGCTGGTCGAAGGGGGGCTGGGGGATGAGGGCTAACTTGCAAAAGTGACATGTTCCCCCATAGATGCCGAACTGAAGCACTCCCTTCACTCCGCTGATGGGTCATCCGAGCGTTGAAATCGGTCATCCGAGCGGCGATCGCTGATTTGCCCTCTAACCGTCTCTAGCCAACCAATCCGGTCTACCGCACAGTGATCAAATTCAGGAACGCAGGGTTTGATGTCGAGCACGGGCGTGCCATCTAAAATGTCTACATTTTCTAATTGGAGATAACGCCCATGACGGTTCAGTAATCTAACGGTTGACAAACCAATAGGATTAGGACGGGTTGGGGCACGGGTTGCAAACACCCCATGCGGCACCGTATCCAAAAACGGAGTCACGGTCAATTTTGTCGTCGTCACCCGATGCAAATAATAAATCAGGATGAGGTGGGAAAATCCTTCCACATCGCTCAAACCCGTCTCGAAATCAGGAAAAACCTCTAGCTCTGCCGTCGTTCCAGAAGCTCCCATGGGCTGGATTGGCATGCCGACTGGATCGGTGAAGGAGCTATGCATAACACCAATTGCCTGAAAGCACATATCCATCGCAGCACCTCATGGTTACCATATAAACTGCACACAATCGCACTTTTGTCCGTCTGCTGTTAGTTTATCCCTGATTTCTCCACTTCCAAACATGGATGAGAGCCAGATTTAAAGTCCTGCTCCCTTTTTGAACGCTATCCATTACGCGAAAGTTGTTAGGCGCTCTGCCTCACAATTGTTTTAGCTATCTCTCATCCTTTAGTCCCGTCTTC
>CAYSIR010000369.1:0-3927 GCA_964431105.1 uncultured Leptolyngbya sp.
CCCTATATCTGTTAGTGCCGAAACGCCTCAATACACCAGGCCAGCCCCCAATCTACGGCACCCAAGATTCAGACATCGGTTCATCCTGCTAGCCAGCAATCTGACACAGCAGTCTTGGCAGTAGCCATTTGGCTCAGGAGATGTTTTAAGGACGGTGGGGATCATCCCTCAAACCCGTCAGCGATCTGCGCTATGCCCAAAATCCGCCGCTATTCTACAGCGTAGAGATCGCGACCGCGACCGGTTGCAAACCGCAGAGAATGGGGGACATCCTTGCTCGAAAACGTCAGGAAAATGAGCAAGCCAATAAACGTCATGCTGCCACATAGCCCAAACAGTGCCGTAATGCCCGTGGTATCTGCGATCGCCCCCAATAGCGGCCCCGCCAGCGCAATTCCCAAATCAAACCCCGTCATACAAACCCCGAAGGTGCGACCACGTTCATTGGCATAGGAGCGATCGGCCATCAGTGCTGCAATCATCGGAATCAGCGTACCTGAACCAGCCCCCTGAAATATACCAGCGACCAAAAACATGACATCGCTTTGGGTGCGCCACAGCAGCAGCATGGAGGTCGTGTAAAGGGCAACGCTGAGGCTGATAAAAATGCCGCGTCCATAGCGATCGGAACCGGGGCCTGCCACCAACCGCACGGCAAAACTAGCGATCGCCGCCGCCGTATAAAACAGCCCGACATTGATCTCAATTCCGACCTCTTTTACATAAAGCGGTGCAAAGGTGCTGAGTGTCCCAAAAGCCAAACCCACCATCAGCATAATTAACGCCGGAACCCGAATGCGATCGCTCAGCAATAAGCCCCAAAACTTAGTGGATTTGGGTGGAACCGCTGAAGTGCGATCGCCCACCATATCCGTAACGCAATCCTCAGCATTGGGTTCTACGACCCGCATCGTACACAGCAACCCAACGATGCCCATGCCAAACGACATGATAAACACTGCATCATAGCTCAGCCATTCTTGCAAATATCCGCCCAGTGCCGGGCCAATCGCCAAACCTAGCGGATTCACTAAACTCATGTATCCGATTAGCTCTCCCCGCTGCCCCGCTGGGGATAGATCAATCACCAGAGCGCTGTAGGCCAAGGCAAAAGCTGCAATACTTAGCCCATGAAACGCCCGAATGACCATCAGCAGCGGAATATTCGCCGTCAACAAATATCCCACCGGGGCAAATGCGATCGCCGCCATACCAATCAGCAACACAATTTTTCGCCCGCGTTGATCTGCAAGCTGGGACAACCACGGCCGCGATACCAGCAAGCCAATAGCAAACGATCCCATCACAATGCCCACCTGATGGCGAGTGCCGCCAATCGCTTCGATATACGCTGGCAACGTAGGCAGCAGCGATGCAAGGCCAGCCCAAAATAAAAGACCTGCGGTAAACAAAACCAGCAGGTTTCGACGAGTAGCAGTGTCAAGCTGTGAAAAAACGCTCAATCTTTTGCCCCTTTCTTGATGCAATTGGCAGACGACCCACGCCCCCTGTAGCCGTCCTACAGAATAGATGAATATGGACGAACCCCAGGAGATCGGTTCTGCAAAGACCCGCCTTACCATCCAAGCAGGCTCGCCATATCACCAAGCCGACCCAACTCTTATCTGCTCATTTGGGGCGCAAAGGCTCATTTAGGGAGCAACAAAGATGGCGATCGCAGGATTCGCGGCTGGGGTATCACATCCATTATCATGACGGAACTTTAAGAAAGGTGCAAAACTGGATTACAAAATGGTAGAAACCAACTGTCCAGAAATCTGCGGCAGTCCGCTAATATTGGCATCCTGAAGCTGAGCGCCGCTGAAGCTCGCACCCGTTACGTCCGCCCCGCGCAAGTCTGCCCGCGATAGGTCAGCCCAATCAAGATTGGTATGAACCAAAATCGACTCAATCAAATTACAGCGGCTCAAATTAGCGTTTTTCAAATTGGCATGAACCAGGCTGGCTCGATTCAGATTAGCCGCAACCAAGTTTGCCTGCACTAAGTCAGCGCGATAAAAATTGGCATTTTGTACATTCGCTTCAATCAGATAGCTCTGGCTGAAATCAGCACCAATCATGATGCTTTCCATCAAATCAGCCTGACTAAAATTGGCTAGACTACAGGCTGTTTCAGCTAGATCCGCCCGACGCAGCACCGCTTGAATCAACGTTGCGCCCACAAGATCCGCCCCAATGAGACGGGCCCGGATGAGATATGCTTTGCGGAGATCGGCACCGCTAAGGTTGGCTCCGATCAGGTTAGCGCCGATTAGATTCGCGCCTGACAAGTTCATATTGGCTAAATTACACAGACTGAGATTGGCATTGCTGAAATCGGGCTTGCCTGCATAGTGGCTGCGAAACTCGTTCCAGGCATCAGCACCACGATGGATCATCTCAATACACGTTTTGTCTGCCATAGAAATCAACCGCCGTTGTTGTGAATTGTTGTGAGTCGGGAGCAGGGCGATCGCTACAGCCATCCCGAAGCATTACAACCGTCCTGACTATTCTCACTTCTTCAGAATCGACGATACCCAGCCGTATAATTTGCATGAAGACTGTTTGAAAGATGACTCCATAGAGCCAGTGACCGCCTAGCATTGTCCAATGACCCCAGCCATGAAGGTACAGAAAAACTGAAGCACCCATAGCTGAAGCCCAACGCAACATAGCTGATCGCCCGGCAACCCCATTGCCAGCGATGCGCTAGCTGGAAGTTTCCGCGCCCAGCACAAAATTTTCATCAGTCAGCAGAGAATCGCTCACTTCAGACAAGGGCGATCGCCAGCCGCCACTCAAAATCCTTACAGGAATACCACTACCCAATAAACTTCTGAAAAGCTATTTTGCGAATACGAAAATCTGCTACTATTGACAACTAGCGTCATCTTGGAGAGGTGGCTGAGTGGTCGAAAGCGGCAGATTGCTAATCTGTTGTACGTTTTAGGACGTACCGAGGGTTCGAATCCCTCTCTCTCCGTTCACCAGCATATTTGCAGCGGCACCAGAGATTCAGGGATCACTGGGTCTGCTTTCCATGCATGGCAGCAATGAATCACGGTAGGGAACCAGCACACCTGCATCACCCCTTGGCGGTCTACACAAAATGTTCGAGATTCAAGTGATAGCGGTTCTGGGCACCGCCCGCGACTCGCTTCTCATGTAACGTTTTACGTTTTTGGTGGCGATCGCTTGACAGTTTTAGCCCAAAACAGTAACAATAGATACAGAAATGAAATCGTTCATCTCTCAGGAATTCCAAGTTCAACCAGTTAAGCACTGCATCTGAGAGACGGAAGTAGGGAGTTATCCCGAAGGAACGCGCCTCAAACCCAAACACTCGCATCACATTGAGTAGGAGGCGAATCCATGAAACTCACATATCGCGGTACGACTTACGACTACAACCCACCTGTGGTTGAACTCAGCGACAGCCCTTCAGTTGGGAAATATCGGGGCTTAGATGTTCGGTTCCGTAATCCCAAAAAAGCGCCCGTTTTACAAACTACGCTGGATCTAAAATATCGCAACGCATTGTACACATCTGTGCAGCCTGCGGCGGCTGGTGCCATTGCCCCCCAAGTTGAAGCGACACCTGCCCCTGTTGTTGAAGCCGTAGCCAATGCTGTTCTAGATGTTCAAGACCGGGCACGCACCTTGATGATGAACCACCACCGTTCCATCAAGCGCCGTCAGCAAGCTATGCTAAGCCGCCTGGATGTGGAAGTCGGGCTGCCCGTTGATGAAGCAGCAAAATACTGGAACCATGTTCAAGGTAAGGTTCACCCTTCTTTCCGAGCGACCTACGATCGCAGCGGTGCTGCCCTCAGCTAATCGTTTACAGCTACCCTACTTGTAATTTGTGAAAGTCGGTTGGTTCTGTGGAAGAGATTCTGCACTCCCCCCTGTCACAAGCTGGGT
>CAYSIR010000370.1:0-3926 GCA_964431105.1 uncultured Leptolyngbya sp.
CTTTTGCGTAATGCATAGCTCCCAAAATTGGGAGACGCATGTCCTGAGCTTGTCGAAGGGGGGCTGGAGGATGAGGGCTAAAGTGCAAAAGTGACCTGTTCCCTCCCACTTTACAGATGTGTGTCTCATCCCTAAGACTGCAAAAATGATCAAAGGGGAGCCAGGTTCACCGTTCCTCGCTAGCTCTAGGAGCGGTTCATGATGCAACAGTTGTTAAATATTGCACCCTATTTCCGTTTCCGCAGACGTTTTGCTGTCTTGTTTCCGCCGTTCTTCACCGAGTTCTAGAATGCGGTAGCCTGGTGATGTCTGCGCAGAGGATAATCTTGGCAGGGGGGCGGGCAAGAATGGCGACGCTGGGAGACAGTCAATTATTGGTTTAGTTTACGGTAAAGCGATCGCTACATGAATCAATGCTTCATACCCAGGCCTTGATTGAAACTGTTTTGAACACAGTTGTTATCGTAGGGCTGAGAGGGCGATCGCATTGAACCTTAAGTCAGATTTGGGCTAAAAACGATTGCTTAATAGGTGGCTAACGTGAAAGAGTAAATTATAGCTGTATCGATAGCGTACTATTTCCGATCGCCTTCCGCATCCCTAACGGCCTTAAAGCCAATTTCAAACGATTTTTAAGTCTAGAACTATGCAAGATTTTTTTGAAAACGTTGCCCGCTATCCCCGCTACCTGATTAGCTTTAGCTTGGGAGTTCTCTACACATTTGTGAAGCCGCTCATTCCCCTGTTTCAGCGCCCTGCAACAGCGATCGCATTGGTCGGGCTAATTGTCGGAACCTTTGCATTTTTAACCTTTACCCTGCGCGCAATGCTAGGATTTAGCACAGTCTAACTGCACCTTTGAGGGCGATCGCGCTTGGCGATGGTCAGCGATCGCCGCATTCACAGGAGTGGCTGAAGCCGCCTAGCTGAGTCTGAGTGATGCATGGCGCTGCATCTGTACTATTCATCGGAGAACCCCATGGCTCAAACTCGTCGAGTGGCTCGTGTCGCGGAGTTAATTAAGCGCGAAATCAGTCAAATGTTATTTTCTGACATCAAAGATGAGCGGGTTGGCACTGGAATGGTCAGTGTGACGGATGTGGCGGTGTCGGGCGATTTGCAGCACGCCAAGATTTTTGTCAGCATCTATGGCACGGACGAGGCGCGGGCCGAAACCATGGCTGGGTTGCAATCGGCTACGGGGTTTGTGCGGAGTGAGCTGGGTAAGCGAGTGCGCCTGCGCCGCACGCCAGAAATTATCTTTGTGGAAGATCGGGGGATTGAGCGCGGCAGTCGAGTATTGTCGCTGATCAATCAGCTCAGTAAGGAGCGAGAAGCAGGTCAGTTGCCGGTAGAGGGCGAGCCTGAACAGGATGATTCCCCTGACACTGATGCATGATTGCAGTTATCTGGTAAAGGCGATCGCCCCATGAGCTTACCCCACTGGCGAGAGCTGTCGCTGCCCGAACAGGTTGCCCAATTGGTGGTGGTGCGAGCCTCCGGTTTTTATTTCGATCATCAAATTCAGTATCCGGCCTTAGAGGCTTCATGCGAGCAATTGCACCATTGGATTCACACCCTAGGCGTAGGGGGCGTGATTTTGCTGGGTGGCAGTGCCATTGAGGTTGGGCTGCGATCGCAGCAGCTTCAGGATTGGGCCACTATTCCGCTATTGCTGGCGGCAGATATTGAAGAAGGCGTGGGGCAACGGTTCAGTGGCGCTACTTGGTTTCCGCCCCCGATGGCTTTGAGTGCGATCGCCCGTGAAAATCTATCTCAAGGGTTGGAACTAGCGGAGGCCTTTGGCGATGCCACCGCACAAGAAGCGATCGCCATTGGGTTGAACTGGCTGCTAGCGCCGGTGGTGGATGTCAATAATAATCCCCGCAATCCGGTGGTGAATGTACGAGCATTTGGGGATGATCCCAAAACCGTCAGCCAACTAGCCGCCGCCTTCCTGCGTGGCACACAGCCGCACTCCGTGCTGACGACAGCCAAACATTTTCCAGGACATGGCGACACCGACCTAGATTCCCATCTAGAACTGCCGATATTGCTGCCCGATCGCTCCCGGTTAGATGCGCTGGAACTGGTTCCGTTTCAGGCCGCGATCGCGGCTGGGGTCGATGCCATCATGACGGCTCATGTGATAGTTCCCGCCTTAGATGCCCATCATCCGGCAACGCTATCCCGCAATATTCTGACCGATTGCCTCCGCCACGACCTCGGCTTTGATGGCTTAGTGGTCACTGATGCATTGGTGATGGGGGCGATCGCCCGGCGGTACGGCACTGCTGAAGCCGCTGTGCGGGCCGTGCAGGCCGGTGCTGATATTGTGCTAATGCCTCGCGATCCGGTTGAGACAATTCAGGCGCTCTGTACGGCCATTGAGACGGGTGAGGTATCTCGCGATCGCCTACAAGCCAGCCTTGATCGGATTTGGCACGCCAAACATCGGATTCTGGGCGCAAAACTGACCGCAGGGCCGACCGCCCACAGTTGGGAAGCCGTATCCCCTCCAGCGGTAGATTGTACTCAATTAGCAACGCCCACTGCCCGCTCAACGGCTCAGATCATTGCAGCTAGGTCGGTTAGACAATCGGGTTCGCTGCCATTGCCGCTAGATGCCGACATGGGCGATCGCATCAATCTAGTCGTGGTTGATACCTGGATCAACTGCCCCTTTTTGGGATTAAACAGCCCGGCAATCACCATCCCCACCCAACTGGGCTATCGGCTCTACAGCGTCGATCAGCATAGCCCCGCCGATCCAGCCCACTTCTGCCCCCAGCCCAATGCATCGGCGATCGTTCAGCTTTTTGTGCGGGGCAATCCGTTTCGGGGTGGTGCCGGACTGTCAACCTTAGCGATTCAGTGGCTACAGCGGCTTTATACCCAGACCCAGCTTCAAGCACTGTTAATTTATGGCAGCCCCTATGTGATTGAAACCTGTCAGTCCGCCACCTCACCAGACATTACTTATCTGTTTAGCTATGGGCAGATGGCGATCGCCCAAACCGAGTTGATGACCCGATTGTTTGGTCAACATGCGCTCACTCCGAGCCAAGCATCACGCCCCTTCACCGACTAAGGCACGGCGCTGCTGATTCCGGGGATGAATTTTTATCCTACTATTCAGCAACACCCAAAGCACTACTCGCGCATAAAGCTAGATGTATCGCCAATTCCCATCTCAGGCGATATTTCAGCACTATCAAGTTCAGAAAAATAGTCGTCTTGATAGTCTGGCTCCAGCGGCAGCGTCGGAGGTACATCCGTCAAACTTACCTGAGACACCTGTTCTTGAGAAAGTTCTGATAAATGATGGATACGCTGCGGCACAAAGAAAGTAAACGTTAGGCTCCCTAAACGAACGCGATCGCCATCATGGAGTGGAGAATGTTGACGAATCAACTCGCCATTAATAAACGACCCATTGCTGCTACCCAAATCCTTGAGATAAAACCCTTCGCCTGTAATATATTCGATCGCGGCATGATATCGAGATAATCGGCGATCGCGAATCGGCACATTCACCCGTTGCGAGTCCCGCCCAATCGTCCATAAATTTTGCGGTTGAGTCAGCACCCGGCTCTTATTTCCCACTAAATTAGTAACCAAATAGACCTGGTGCTGCACAATAATCCCCTGCACATAAGGAAACATCCCGCCGCTCAACAAAGAAGCGCTAGAAGTTTCAAGATTCAGTATCTCATTCAGTAGAGCGCGATTCTGGTCATACAGTCGCTGAAATACTTGATAAAGAGCAAGACGCTTTTCTAGCTCTGGATCAGAATTGCCAACATTGAGAGCAGAAGAGTGGGCTGAGGGAAAATGGGGATCTGTCATAAGACCGACCGGTTGCAAAGACTCAATATTAAGTAGACTACATCACTGCTGCGGCAGAAAGATCGGGGTAGTCCTCT
>CAYSIR010000371.1:0-3916 GCA_964431105.1 uncultured Leptolyngbya sp.
ATCAATCATCTAGGATAGTTACATATTTTGTCCTATATTCATGGGGTCACGCTCTATGATCTTGGTTATCGATAACTACGATAGTTTTACCTACAATTTGGTGCAGTACCTAGGAGAACTGGGAAATGGGTTCTCGATTGCTTCTGATATTCGAGTCTTCCGCAACGACAAGATTACAGTGGACGAGGTGCGATCGCTACGTCCAGATGGTATTGTAATTTCGCCTGGGCCGGGTCGTCCTGAAGAGGCCGGAGTCTCATCGGACTTGATTCGAGAGCTAGGGGCAACGATTCCGATTTTGGGCGTGTGTTTGGGGCATCAGTGTATCGGTCAAGTATTTGGCGGTTCTATTGTCGCTGCACCTGAGTTGATGCATGGCAAAACATCGCCGGTCATCCATTCTGGAGTCGGTGTGTTTGCTGGATTAGATACCCCACTCACGGCGACGCGCTATCACAGTTTGGTGATTGACCGGGCAACCTGTCCCGATATTTTGGAGATTACAGCGTGGGTTGACGATGCCACTATCATGGGCGTTCGCCATCGCCAGTATCCTTATTTGGAAGGTGTACAGTTTCATCCAGAAAGTATCTTGACGGGGGCTGGTAAACAGTTGTTAAGTAATTTCTTAGCGGGGGCTGGAGCGCGATCGCTCTCGGCGCATGGTGGGTGAAAGGGTGGGTGAAAGGGTGGGTGAAAGGGTGGGCGAGTGCCAAGGTACGCCCAGCGATCGCGGTTGTCTAGTGGTGTGATGATGTGAGTAAACGAATGAAGCGGCGACAATTTCTACAATTTTCTGGGGCTGGGCTGAGCCTGGGGTTGGGGCTAGGCTGGCTGGGCCAAGAGCGGGCGATCGCTCAGACCGGTTCAGTCCAAATTCAATGGCTGGGGCATACCTGTTTTGCATTTCGCAGCGATGGACAAACCCTATTGGTCAACCCATTTCGGGCGATCGGCTGCACAGCGGCATACCGCGAACCCAACCTCCAAGCCGATATTGTCATGATTAGCAGCCGCTTACTAGATGAAGGGTTTGTTGAAGGGCTGCCCGGCAATCCCCGCGTGCTAGCAGAATCTGGAATTTATCAACTGGGCGGGTTGCAGATAGAAGGCATTCCGATTGCCCACGATCGCGTGAATGGGTTTCGATTTGGAAATAACATTATGTGGAACTGGCGGCAAGCTGGCATGAACATCCTACACATGGGAGGTGCAGCCGCCCCCGTAGAAGTAGAGCAGCAAATCTTGATTGGTCGTCCTGATATTCTGCTAATTCCGGTTGGCGGTGGTCCGAAAGCTTACAATGCTCAGGAAGCCGCAGACGCAATCGAACTCCTCAATCCTAAGCTTGTTATTCCGACCCATTATCGAACGGCTGCCGCCGATCCCGAAACCTGCGATGTTGCAGAAATCGATGAATTTCTAGAGCGGATGAACGGGGCAAGGATTAGTCGCTACGGCAGCGATACCCTAACGGTCGGCAGCCCGCCGACAGAGTTGACCGTAGGGGTGTTTAGCTACTCTTTTTAGTTAGGCATGGGGCAAATGCTGAACGGCGAGGCTGGAAAGCCCGCCCTGTAGCGGTTAGAGCGAGCGTCGAGAGTGTGTCACCAACTCCTCTGCCGCTCAGAGCATCCGGCACTGACCATTGCCGGGTTGTTCATCAAAAACGGTTCGGAGTATCGTAAACAGTATTGTGCAGAATGGTATTGAATCACTATGGCTGAGCGTCGTATTGCTCCCTATGGATCATGGACATCCCCGATCACATCTGATTTGATTGTGGCGGGCAGCATTCGACTGGGCGAAATTCGCTTAGATGGCGATCGCATTTATTGGAGTGAGGGACGACCGACCGAAGGCGGACGCAATGTGATTGTTGGCACCACGGATGCAGGGCAACGCGACCTCACACCGGCTCCGCTCAACGTTCGGACTCGTGTGCATGAATATGGCGGCGGTTCTTACACGGTGGTAGATGGTGTTATTTATTTTTCTAACTTTGCGGATCAGTGCCTATATCGCCAGCCGCTAGACTCTGAACCGACACCGATCACGCCACAGACCCCTTATCGCTACGCCGATGCCGTGTGGGATGCAACCCGCGATCGCCTCATTTGTGTACGAGAAGACCTCACAGGCGATGGCGAACCGACGAATACAATTGCAGCCGTTGATTTGAATCCCGAAACCGCTGGAGATGTGCTGGTTTCGGGAAGCGACTTTTATTCCTCGCCGCGCCTCAGTCCCGATGGGCAGCAGTTGGCCTGGCTGAGCTGGAATCATCCCAATATGCCCTGGGATGGCACAGAACTCTGGCTGGCAACCATAGCCGCAGATGGAACGCTCAAGGATGCCCATTGTGTGGCGGGCGGTGCTGATGAATCCATCGTTCAACCCGAGTGGTCGCCAGACGGTACGCTGTATTTTGTTAGCGATCGCACCAATTGGTGGAATCTTTATCGGTGGCAGTCGAATACGGTAGAGCCACTATTTCCCATGGAGGCAGAATTTGGGCTGCCCCACTGGGTCTTTCGGATGTCTACCTATGGTTTTGAGTCCGCCGATTCGTTGATTTGTGCCTACGTGCAGCGGGGCATTCAGTATTTAGCTCGCTTGCATACCCAAACCAAAACCCTGACCCCGATTGATCTACCCTACACTGCGATCGGTGGACTGCAAGTATCTGAGCAACAGGCGGTCTTTGTCGGCGGTTCCCCAACGGCACCGGGGGCGATCGTTGCCCTTGATCTGTCAACCCTAGAGACTCAAGTTTTACAATTCTCCAGCCGGGTTGAGGTAGACCCTGGCTATCTGTCTATTCCTCAAACCGTTGAGTTTCCCACCAGCAATGGGTTAACGGCCCACGCCATCTACTATCCGCCCCAAAATCAAGATTTTGACGCGCCGGATGGAGAACGCCCGCCGCTGCGTGTGCAAAGTCATGGCGGGCCGACGGCAGCAACCTCGGCTAGCTTTAACCTCGGCATTCAATACTGGACAAGTCGAGGCATTGCGGTACTGGATGTGAATTATGGCGGCAGTACGGGCTATGGTCGCGCCTACCGCGAACGCCTCAAAGGAAATTGGGGCATTGTGGACGTAGACGACTGCGCCAATGGCGCTAAGTATCTCGTTCAGCAGGGAGAAGTGGATGGCGATCGCTTGGTTATTAAAGGCGGTAGTGCCGGTGGCTACACAACGCTCGCTGCACTCACCTTCCGCGACACTTTTAAGGCTGGGGCTAGTTATTACGGAGTCAGTGATTTGAAGGCACTGGCAGAAGATACTCACAAATTTGAATCTCGCTATCTAGACGGATTGATTGGGCCCTACCCCGATCGCAAGGATCTCTATGAAGCGCGATCGCCCATTTCGGCTGTGCAACAACTGTCTTGCCCGGTGATTTTCTTTCAGGGTGATGAAGATAAAATTGTGCCGCCGAACCAAGCAGAAATAATGGTGGATGCGCTGAAGGAAAAGGGGCTGCCCGTTGCCTATGTGTTATTTGAAGGAGAGCAGCACGGATTCCGCAAAGCCGAGAATATTAAGCGGGCTTTGGATGGCGAACTGTATTTTTACTCGCGGGTATTTGGATTTGAACTCGCAGATGCGATCGAGCCGGTGGCGATCGCTAACCTGTAGGCAACCCATCGCGATCGCCAGGATGAGCCAAGCTCAAAACAGCGGCGGCCGAAAACCATATCTAGAGCTATAGCAATCCTATTTGGATTGTGAGAAGGATTCCGCAGGAATCCTTCTCACAACAACCATTCTCACTTCACAACTCATTTAGGATTGCTATATACCGTTAACAGATGCCAAACGGTACCTAAACATAGGCGATCGCTACAATGAGCCATCGCCAAAAGCCGCTGCCTCAATCAGCCCAGTCAACTATCCAAAGCGGCTCAAT
>CAYSIR010000372.1:0-3908 GCA_964431105.1 uncultured Leptolyngbya sp.
ACCGGGAAAGGACAATATAAAGCGGCAAAGGAAGTTTCGGAAAAGCTTGGGCAAACTCGACGGAATCTATTGGGTGAGATTCTGAGCGACTTGGAGACTATGCGCGAGGCGGTGCGGGCTAAAAAGCGGGCGCTTAACTACTTCAGTATTGCATTTCTAGGAAAAACGAAGGCTGGGAAGAGCACGCTTCATGCCGTTGTGACGGGAGAGGGTTGGGAATCTATTGGTATTGGCAAGCAACGAACGACACGCTACAACCGCGTCTATGAGTGGAAGAATATTCGCATTATTGATACTCCTGGTATTGGAGCGCCTGGCGGTAAAACCGATGAGGAAATTGCTCAAAGCATTATTGAAGAAGCGGATGTGATCTGCTACGTCGTGACTGATGACAGCATTCAAGAAACCGAGTTTGAGTTTCTGAAGGCGTTGAAAGGGAAAACAAAACCGCTGATTATCCTGCTGAATATTCAATACAATTTGCGTGACTCTAGGCGACTGGAGCATTTTCTCAAAGACCCCGATCGCTGGTTTGCACCTGATGGCAAAAATGGCATTGATGGCCATAAGAAGCGGATTCAACGCTATGCCGAGCAACATTATGCCAACGATTATCTGACGATTGTGCCGGTGATGTTACTCGCGGCTCAACTTTCACGCGAACCAAAGCATCAACAGCAATCTCAAAAACTATTCAACGCCAGTCGGATTCAGGATTTTCTAGACTCTATCCGGGAATCGATTATCGATTACGGTGCAATTCGGCGATCGCAAACGCTCCTAGGCTCAACCGTTGGTGCGATCGACAAATCTTATAAGCCGATTAGTGGACAGGCAAGTGTCTACAGCACCTTGACTACACAGCTTCAAGAAAAGCAAAGCACATTGAAGCAACAGGTTCAACGTGCGCAACAAGATCACCAGGACAATCTACAGCAGCAAATCCGGGAGGTTTTCCAGATTGCTTTTAATCAAGTGACACCGTTTGCAGAAGAGCATTGGACAGCAAACGAAGCTGAAATGAATCGAGCTTGGAACAGTCTTCTTAAACAGAAAAAATTTGAAGATCGGATTCAGACATCAGTTGAACAAGCTTGCCAAGCCTTCCAGGAAGAGATTCAAGAAGCACTTGAAGAAATTGGTAATGAGCTTGAAATCTTAGCTCGATTCCAGAGTGAAAGCTTCAAATTTGCGGAGCAAGACTCTAATTTCTTTGACAAAGGCTTCCTCCAAATGACAGGGGCAGTAATGCTAGCCATAGGACTATTGGGATTTGTCTTTCCACCATTAGGCTTATTGTCCATTGCAGGAGCTGCTGTAGGAATTATTGCAGGATTCTTTAAGTCAAAAGATGAAAAACGTCGTAAGGCAGTGGAGAATATTACCTCTGCACTTCAAGAACAACTCACTAAACATCAAGCCGAGGTTCTTCGGCAATCTGAGGAGAATTTCAAGAAGTATTGTCAATCGGCGAATGACACGATTGAAGCTTACTTTGAAGAATTGATTCGTGGGATCGGGGCAATCGCCAGCAAGCTTGAAACAGCTCAAAACGAACTGAATAGTTCAGCCAATTATCTCAATCGTGCCTATGCCAAACGCATTATTGATTGGGCAACCGATCGACCTGAACCACTGAATGATACTGCGATCGCTAAAACGATTCGGAAAGTTGAACGCAACTTTGGCAAGAGCTTCAGTATTCGGACAACAACAGCACTAACGCTAAGCAAAACACGCGATGAAATTTGCACGGTTTTGCAAGAACGTGTGACGATTCATCCTACAAAATAATGAACTAGAGGTTTCCTATGTCTTCGTCTCCATCCTTCCAAGCTGCAACACTCAGCAAACAAATTAAAGAAGCGTGCCAACAGTTTGATGATCTGCTCTCTACTGCAAAATCAGATGAGATGGCTCAGCTTCGGCAAACATTTCGCAGTGAATTCAAAGAATATCAGCAAAATAAAGCATTAACCGTTGCTTTTGTGGGGCAATATAGTGCAGGAAAATCAACCATTATTTCTGCACTGACCGGGCGACGAGATATTCATATTGACACAGATATCGCCACGGATAAGACTACATCATACGACTGGAATGGCATTAAAATCATTGACACACCAGGACTTTTTACCGATCGCGCTGATCATGATGAGATTACTTACCAGGCGATCGCAAAGGCAGATTTACTCGTATTCTGCCTAACTCACATGTTGTTTGATACCCTGACCGTCGAAAACTTCAAGAAGCTGGCTTATACCGAAGGCTATCGCTGGAAAATCATGTTGGTGATCAACAAAATGTCTTCGGCAGCAGGAGACGATGATCAAAAGATTGATAGCTATCGCCACAGCATAGCGGAAGCGCTCAAGCCTTATCAACTGGATGAATTTCCGATCTGTTTCATTGATGCAAAGGATTACTGTGAAGGCGTTGATGAAGATGATGATTTTCTGGAAGAGGTCAGCCGCTTTGAGACATTTATTGCAGAACTCAATCAGTTTGTGAAAGCGCGATCGTCCCTGACCAAATTCGATATTCCGATTCGGATTACGCTTCAGCATCTTGACGAAGCCCAACTTCTCTTTACTCGGAATTCTGGTGAAGATACGGCATTCCTGGAAATTCTATCCCGTCTTTCTCGACGCATCCGAAGGGAAAGAGAAAGATTGCGGACAAAAGTTAAACGGATTGCACTTGATCTCTCAATGGCAATTAGCGAAGAAGGGCGGAAAATGGCTGCGGCTGTTGGTGAATCAGAGTTTGAATCGTTGAATCGTCAATCTGAAATCAACATTCGTCAACACTACGAAACAGCTGCACAAGAATTTGACAGTACTTTGGAATCAGCTAATCAGTCGATTCAAGATGAAGTATTAGAGGAACTGAAAAGTGACTTAACGATGGCTTTTGTGGGGCAACCTAGTCTCAGTGGTGAGCTAGGAAGCCATCAGTCACCAGGAGAAAAAGGTAATGCCGATCAAGCCCAAGGTCAGTTAAATTTCTTGCGGGACATTGGAGGAAAAGTAGGCATTTCCCTGGAAAAAGCTGCCACTCAAAATGTGGCTTCAACGGCAGGTCAAACGTTTCTCCGTTCTATGGATGTTGCTGGTAGTAACCTGCATCAAGGTGTCCTCGCATTTGGCAAAATGGTCGGATTCAAGTTTAGACCCTGGCAGGCTGTGAATATTGCTAAAAACATTGGTAATGCAGCGAAATTTGTTGGGCCAGCCCTAGGCATTTTATCAATTGGTGTAGAACTTTATGGGATGGCTCAAGAACAGCAGCACGAACAAGAAATGGCAGATATTCGTCGTGATATCACCAGTACGTTTAATACAGTAGCAGTTGATCTGGAACAACAGATTAACAATATTCGTAATGAATTTGAGCAGCAGGTATATGGAACGCTAGAACTCAATATTGATGCCGCCAAGCAGAAAACATTCAGCGCCATGAAAACCTCTAACGCGGAACTGTCCAAGATTGAACAGATTCGCGGCAATCTACGCAGTCTTCTTGACGAAATCCAAAAGAACGTGTCTAGCCCTCTGTAGCGTCCTCAACCCACCCCTTCACCGTCGCCACCACATCCTCGATCGCTAAGTCCTGAGACTCATATAATTTACCTTGCTGGGGCGATCGAATGGATGGAACAGCAGCTTGAAGCATTGGGAATATCCTTTGCTAATGGTTAGCAATGAATGAAAAAGAGATTCGTTTTAGTGAACACGCTGAATTAAAGCTGGAGGTACTTGCTAATCATGACGTAACCATCGACCCAAATTTTGTCATTGAAGTGGTGCGCTATCCAGACAAACTAGAACAGGAAGGTGATAAGTTTATTGCCCAAAAAAGACTGACTGATGAATTAGTTCTTCGGGTTGTGTATCGAGAGTTCAATG
>CAYSIR010000373.1:0-3906 GCA_964431105.1 uncultured Leptolyngbya sp.
TAGCGAATGATCTTGGCGGGCACGCCGCCCACTACGGCGTAGTCGGGGACATCTTTGGTCACCACCGAACCGGCCGCCACCACGGCTTTTTTGCCAATGGTCACCCCTTTCAGCACCATGGCCCGGGTGGCTACCCAGGCCCCGTCTTTGATGATGATTTCGCCTCCTTTGCCCTCGGCCAGTCGATCTGTCACGTCGTGAAAGTCGCTGTCCATGATGATCACGTGGGGCGCTATGCGACACTCGTTGCCGATCATGACTTTGTTGCTCACCGAGATGGTGGGTCCATTAAGCCGACAGTTGTCGCCGATGCGGAGGACCCCGCCGCGGCCCACAGCCAGGCGCACCTGGTTGACGTTGGACCAGATTCGGGTCACATTTCCGATGTGGATCTCTCCCTGAGAGATGACCTTGGGTCGGCCTTTGGTGAAGACGATCTTGCCTAGGCTGCTAGCCTTTCGCAGCCGCCAGCGGCTCAGCATCAGGTTGATGCCAAGTTCTACCATGCGCCGCAGCAGCGCCCCTTGCGCTCGCCAGTGGTTTTTTGGCACCCCCAGCAAAGCCGCTTGTTTGTCGAGTTCGTTTGCGATGAGACGTTTCATAGGATAAAAAAAAAGGAAAGCCTGCAAAATTATTTCGAGCCACTTTGGCCGTGTGGCGTGTGAATGAAGGTCTGATTGGCCTGCCCTACCCCCCGCAGCTCCCACAACATGTGCAGCATGGTGGCCGGTAGGCGCAGCAGCGCCGCCAGCGTCTGGAAGCGATAAAAGCGACGGGGAGTGGCCAGCGCATAGGCCAGGATCACGGCGAGCAGAGCCAGCAGCCAGGCCCCACGCAAGAGGGGTCCGGCCAGCAGCCAACTGACGACGGCTCCCAGTACCGCGGTACCCACCAGCAACAAGCGAGGCAGAAGCAGCAATTGAAAAGTCTTGTCCACAAAGCTCCTTCGCTCTCCCCGCAAGGCTTCCCGCAGAGCCGGCTGCCAGAACCGCCGCAGATAGTGATATTGAGCGGCAATCCAACGCAGCCGCTGCCGCTTGAAATGCGCGGTTTGGCTTACTTTTTCGTCGTACACCCAGGTATGCGGCAGATACTCGATCACCTCGTCCGCTTGCATCAGGGTTAATTCCAGTTCCTTATCGAACCCTCCCACGGCCTGGTTCTGGGCCATAAAGCGCTTGAAGAGGGCATAGTCGAAGGCCATGCCTGAACCGATCAGACGGGAAGAGAGTCCCAGCTTACGGTGTCCCTGGCAGAAAATGGTGTTGTTGACCTCTTCGCTGATGGCGTCGAGCAGCGCGGTAGGGGTCTGCTGGTTTTTTGCCACCCGCCGGGCCTGCATGGCCCGTGCTCCGCGCTGCCAGGCTCGGTTCAGATCCTGTAAAAAATCAGGCTCCACCAGGTTGTCAGCGTCTAGCACCGCCGCCAAATCGTATGCGTCGCCCAGCTCTGTCAAGGCCAGGTTTAGGGCCTTGGCCTTGGTGCTTTTCTCTTGGGCCAGATTGACCAGTCGCAGCGGCATGCTTTGTAGCTGCGCCACTGTTTCGGATTGCAGGTGATCTCCGATCACCACCAGGTCCCAATTGGACGCGGGATAGTCCAACGCGATGAGGCTACGTGCAGTATCCACGATGACTGCATCCTCTCGGTAGGCAGGTACCAAAAGAGCGATGCGGGCAGGGGCCTTTTGCTCCACCGACGCACTGTCGGGCGACCCCTCGGAGGTTTTTTCTTGGGGTGTGGGCTTGGCTGGCTCAGCGCCCCTGCCCTGCGGCAGGCGACGGTAGGAGGCCACCGCAAATACCAGCAGATAGAGCCCGGTAATCGCTACGGGAACCCAAAGCAGCCAACCGATCCAGGTGAAGATGATCATGCTAATACGGGGGTTTCTACTTTCTCCCAAATCTGAAAATTACCGTCTCGCAAGCTGAGGCCTAGCCCAGCCGCGCGCAGGATGTCTTCGCAACGCTGTACTTCTTCCCGGGTGAGCATGCCGCCAAAGGGATGCACTTCCATGAAGATTTGGCGAAACTGGCTGAGCTTGGCCTGGTTGGCGGTAAAAAAGTCCAGTTCACCGCCTTCGATGTCCATCACCAGGGTGTCGAAGGCAAAGCCGTGCTTCTGTTCCAGCCCCGCGATGGAAAGGCCGGGTACGTTCACGGGGCGTCCTTCCTGGCGTTTGGTGCTGCCCAGTACGATCACATCATCGATGAAAAAGGTGTTCTCTGCTTGCTCGGAGATCATGCCCTGCTCGATCTGATACCGGCTCTCATTGGTCGCGCGGTTTTGCTTGATCCAGGGGATCATGGCCGGGTTGGCCTCCACCACCACGTGGCGCGTGGGATCTTCCAGCAGGCTGTTGGTCAAGCCGGATACGACGCCCAAACAGGCCCCCAATTCCAGCACGGAGGCGTCAGGCTGAAGATATTTGGCCAGGTAGCGCCGCTCTTCGCGCTCGTAGCGCCCCAGGGTAAACCACCCCCGGAAAGAAACGTCGGTCAGGCTTGATGGCACCTCAAACGACAGCTTGCCGACGCGGTAGCGGCGCTGAACGTAGGTGAAATACAGCCCGGCTGCATACAAGGTCGGGCGCAGGATGGCCTGCTTGAGGGGATACCACCAGGGAGTGGCAGTGTGATTAGCGTCCATAACGAAGGTGTTCTACGGTTTAGGAAATGAGGGAAGAATGAGGGGTTGCAGGGTGGAACCAAGCCCAGGTTTGGGTCAGCGCACGCGGACCCGGGGACTGCGGTGGAGCACCTGGTGATAGATCTCTTGGGTGTTGCGTACCATCACGGGCAAGCTAAAGCGCTCCAGCACGGTCTTTCTGGCCGCTCGTCCCAATTGGGCCGCCAACTCGGGATCAGCGTGTACCCGTAAGATGGCCTGAGCCAGCACGTCAGGCTGCTGCGGAGGAATCAGCAGGCCGTTCTGCTCATGGACCACCGCTTCCACGTTGCCATCCACCGAGGAGGCCAGCACCGTCTTACCCATGCTCAGGGCTTCGAGCATGGCGATGGAAAGCCCTTCCCAGAGCGACGGCAGCACGTATACGTCCAGGTTGGCCAGCACGGTGGGCACATCCTGACGAAAGCCCGTGAAGGTTACCCATTCTTCCAGGCCATACTCTTTGACCTTGGATTCGGCATCGAAGCGCAACTCGCCATCCCCTACCAGGAGAAAGTGTACGTTTTGGGTTTGCTTTACCACTAGGCGAATGGCCTCCACCAGGCTGAGCGGGTCTTTTTGTACGGTCATGCGCGCCACGAAGCCCACCAGGGTGCGGTCCTCAGGAATGCTTAATTCCTGGCGCAAATCGGGGTAAGACAGGTCTGGATCAAAGCGCTCGGTGTCTACGCCGTAGTAGACGATCTCAGAGCGCTGAAGCGGGAAAAACTGCCGCCCCTCCCGCTGATTGGCCAGCGAGACGTTGATGGTCAGATCTACCGTATCAGTCAGGAACCCCTCGGCCTGATGGCGCAGCTTGAACATCCAAGGCATCAGGCTGGGATGAAAAGACCAGCCATGCACGGTGTATAGCATAGGAACGTTCAGTTTTGTCGCCGACCGGTAGAGATTGGAAGCGGCGCGGCTGCCGTGGGCGTGTACCAATTGGATGCCCTCGCGCTCTATCAGTTGACGCACCCGGCGTACCACTAGCGGATTGAAAGGAAAACGCGTCGGAATGACGAAGGTCGGTACGCCTTGGGACCGCAACTCCTCGACCATGGGGCCATCGCTAAAGCTCAGCACCACTGGCTCGAACTGCTGCCGATCCAGGCCGCGCACCAGATCCAGCACGTGGCGCTCGCCACCGCCGATTTTTCCCTGTCGGATGCTTTGAAGAACTCTGACCATGAGTATGGATTATTGATTGGTTAATTGTGCAAGAGGATCGGGGGTGAT
>CAYSIR010000374.1:0-3903 GCA_964431105.1 uncultured Leptolyngbya sp.
GGGGGGGTGGGGGATGAGGGCAATACAGGGATTTGCAAACGTGACATGCTCCCAGAGACTTCAACCCTTGAAATGGCAATTTTGCGGGAACACTCGGCCATGTATCCAGTCTGTGAGGGCAGTCTGCCATGTTCTTTTTTCTATCGAAGTTTCTGCCTGTTTTCATTTTTCCGCTAGGCATGATTGGCGGGTGCATTGTATTGGCGCTGGTGTTGCTATGGCGGCGGCCGCGCTGGGCGGCGGGAAGTTTGGCGATCGCTTTGATCATATTGCTGGTTAGCAGTAATGACTATACGGCAACTGTTGCGTTGCGATCGCTAGAGTGGCGATACCTGCCGCCTGAAGAACTGCCAATGGCAGATGCCATTGTGGTCTTGGGTGGGGCGGTACGGCCGCAGCAATATCCACGCCCGTGGGTGGATGTATTAGAATCTGGCGATCGCCCACTGCACGGCGCACAACTTTACCTTCAGGGCAAAGCACCGCTGATTATCCTCAGTGGTGGTGGCGTTAACTGGTACGGCGAGTCATCGCCAGAAGCGGATGATATGGCTGAAATTCTTGAAGCAATGGGTGTACCCAGCAGCGCTGTCGTGCTGGAACGAGAATCGCTGACGACTTATGAAAATGCGGTAAAAACCAAGGAAATCCTAGATGAGCGCGGTATTGAGCAAATTTTGTTAGTAACCTCAGCGGTACACATGCCGCGATCGCTCTGGATTTTTAAGAAACAGGGGATCAACGCCATTCCGGCACCCACCGATTTTATTGCTAATCCGCCAATTGATTCATCTCGGCAAACCTTTCATTCTGCGGTCGTGCGATCGATCCCTCAAGCCGACAATTTGCAACGCGTCACTCGCGTTTGTAAGGAATACATCGGTATTGTTGTGTATTGGCTCAGAGGCTGGCTGTAATTCTGGTTGTGTGGCGCTCAGCAAAAGTCCCACGTCCTAAACAAGATGGCGAGCGCCATAATTATTGCTGTAATTACTGTCTAGCGTTTTACACTTTTCCCAATTACCTTGCAATCATTGCGATCGCCAGCCTATCTACATCAGCATTTCACAATCATCAGAACATCAGGGTGCAATAATCAGGACATTATTTTAGGTGCCGTATTCTTTCGTCCTTTCGGCTCTGCGCACGGATATTTCTGATGCATAACGAATCAATGAACGCTGCAACTACCCCGGTGCAAATTTTTCGTACTGGCTCCATTTTGGCCGCCGGTAATCGCTCTGACCTAATCACTTGGGTAGAACAAATCCTGGTTCGTGGCCCTAGCCACATTGTGATCGATGGTCGAGAACTCAAATTTTTGGATATTGCGGGGGTTGGCGCGTTGGCCAGCGCCTTGGCACGGGTGCGGCGGGCATCCAGCCAATTGAGTCTTTATAATATGCCGTTCCAAGCCCAAATGGTGCTGCAAATGGCAGATATGCACCACTTATTTGACTCCTATACCGGCGCGTTGTCTGAACCGGAGGACGGGTAAGCCGAATGACCGTTACTGTCGGCAGATGGGACGATCGCACCGTTTGAGGAGGAGTCTGTGAGAGAGGCTGATTCTAATTGAGGCGCGGCTTCAGAACCGGATGCCGCCGGTGAATCGGGCGCAGAATCAGGCGCGATCGCATCGGTTGTGATCGGTTCCAATAGCTGATCAGGCACAGCTACATCAGGGATCAGCGTGAGTGCCCGCAGCGATTGGCGTAGGGCAGGATGCAAATAATAATGCCGCAGCGATCGCCACTCGCTCCAGGCTGCTTCCTCAGCCTCTGCCAAAAGGTGAGCAACGCTAGGTAGTTTTGCCGCCCAGCGTTTACCGATACAGTCACCCAGGGCAGTTCGCATAACGGCACAGTCTTGCAGTTGCCCCAGACAATCCTGAAGCTGCTTAAACTGCTCCAAATGAGCGCGATCGTCATCGTCGTACCAGTCTGAAAAAAATTCAGTTTGGTAGCGGACGTGCTTCATCTGTTTGCGGAGGTCGTGCAGCAGTTGGGTCTGATGCTTGGTCAGAAACGACTGAGCGCGATCGCCAGCCTGCCGCAGCAGCTTAGGTTCCACCTCAATTAGCCAGGCCGGGTGGCACAATACGTCGGTCATGGCGGGCTGCAACAGTTCGGGCAAGGCCTGCGCCTGGGATAAATGGGCAATTTCACCATACTGAGGATGCTCTAGCCAATGGCTGAGCGATCGCTTAAATACTTGGTATTGCTTACCGTTTAGCACCTTGCGCACATTTTTAAGTGCGGTCTTTCGGCGTTTATGCAGCGTTTTGACCACATTCCGCAGGGGTCGCCGCTCTTCCTCTGACACAGTCGGCGCATAGTCCGCCACAATGCGCGCCTGTAGAACATCTAGATCCCGAAGCGCCCCCAACTGTTTAGCAATTTTCCGCACTGGATGCTCAGTGGCCGCCTTCGGCAGCCAAACGACGCCATCAAATACATGGAGCGCTGTCCGCAGCCGCCGCATCCCAACCCGCATCTGATGCAGCGCTTCTGGATCGCGATCGCCACAGACATCTGCCTCAAATTTCACGATACGTTTGTAGAGTTTCTGAAACCGCTGATGGGCCGTATCTGCAAGGGACAGCATGGCGCGATCGCTGAATGAATGAGACGCCAACGGAGCAGATGGATGGGTTTGAGCAGACGGATGGGTTTGAGTAGACGGATGGGATAGCTGAGATGGGTGGGATTGATCCAATAAATCAGAGTCATCTGAAACACCATCAGCTTGTAGATTGGTCAATGGGTCAGGGACAGATTCTGTCGGGTGAGACATCGTTGCAGACTCCTAGTCAATGCAGCAGGTTGAGAAACGAACGTTGGGAGCATCTTGAATAGCTCTCCGCCCAAATTCTTGAACCAAGGCTGTTTTATGCAGAAATCGCTCAACCTTTGATTCAGACCTTTCAAAACTCGGTCGATGAGGGCTATCAGTTTATCAAGGTGGGATGTATTCCGAACCTTAACATTAGGTTAACTGCGATCGCGCTATGGAGCATGGGTGCCTTCCACTTTTGTCGCCTGCACCCCACAGTCCTCTCCCGGATTAGTCCATCACCCCAACGTCGCCAGCCCCTTTTGCCTCGTCATCGCTGCCCTCCAACAGTCTCGTTTGAGAACGGGTAGTCCTCTATTGATCAGGATTTTGGGTGGTGTGTGTCGCCTACATTACCCAAAACCCTTGCCTGAATACCACTCCCCAAGAACGTAGAGATCAGAATTTCAGTGACTTCTGCATAAAAGCAGCCTAACTGAGATCATCTAAGAAGGGGCGATCGCGTCTTCCCACTGTTTTTCTTATCTTACCAAAAATCAGTTATCAGCAGAGTCATCCACCGAGTAATCATTGGTCTGACGGATATTTTTAACTAAAATATCGCGACTAGGTTGTCGGAATCCAACTGTTTCATAGAGCGATCGCGCCTTAGGATTATTGTGATCCACTACCAAATACATGACCGATAGACCCAGGTAGCGACAATGGTCTTCCAGTCGGTTTAGGGTTTGAGTGCCAATGCCCTGCCCGCGAAACGGCTCTCGTAGATACAGTTCATCCACCAGAAAATCGCGTCCGCCATATTCTAAACTGTAGCCAAAGGTAAAAATCACGTAGCCAGCGATCGCCCCCTCCACTTCAATCAGCCAAAACTCACCAAATTGATGGCTAGATAAAAATTCAGCCAGAACCGATCGGGTCAATGATTCGCGAAATTCAATATGCTCAATGGCATAAAATTCCTGCATCAGTTGCAGTGCCGTTTCAAAATCATTGGGCATAGCTCGGCGATAGGCAGCGATCGCAGTCTGAGTCATACGGTTCCCTTTTCTAGTCTTCAAGATTGTTTTTATATAGCAATCCTATTTGGATTGTGAGAAGGATTCC
>CAYSIR010000375.1:0-3891 GCA_964431105.1 uncultured Leptolyngbya sp.
CTAATTTGTTCGCTACTCTAATTTGCCATGTGGGTTCGTGAGAATGCCGATAGCGAGGCTGTTTGAGTAATCAAGACGACAGGATAAGGGCGGCGAAACTAGAATACACTCGTTATTGTGTGGGGTAATTCCCGCTACAAGCAACAGGTAGGTTGTTGCGTGAAGCCGCTATTCAAAACTGCCGCTGCCATGATTTAAGATTGTTTGCCCTGATTTACCGACCCGTCCGCCTACGAGGAAAGTTGATGCAACACATCATCACTGTTCTGGATAATCGCATCCTCATTATTGCCTTACTGGCCTGTATCACGGCGCAAATGCTGAAGCCCTTGATCGGGTTAGTGCGCCAAGGCAAGTTTAATGTACGGTCGGTGGTAGAATCTGGCGGAATGCCTAGCTCCCATTCATCGTTGGTTACGGCGTTGGCTGTGGGTGTGGGGCAAAGTATTGGATGGGATACGGTAGAATTTGCGATCGCTTGCGTATTCGCTATTATCGTTCTGTATGATGCTACGGGTGTTCGGCAGGCTACCGGTAAGCATGCCCGCCTTTTAAATCAAATGATTGATGAATTATTTAGCGATCGCGTTGAATTTAATGAAGACCGACTTAAAGAACTCCTGGGTCATACGCCCCTGGAAGTATTGGTCGGCGCCCTATTGGGACTAGCCGTCTCCTGCCTTGCGGCACCCGTTTATTAAGTATCTGGTAGGAGACCCTAAAGGGGCACATCTCGAAACTCGCGTAGGCGCTGTAATTGAGATGCTGCAATTATCAATACTTACTAGGGCGTTGCCTGGGCGAGTTGAGTATGGGTCATACGCCCTTCTAGGAGCGGCAATCACTTAAAACGCCCGAATTGAACTAGCTGCATAGTTAACACAGACAAAAATGGAACAATACGGCGCACTGCTCGTTGTGAATCGTTGACTAGGGGCATGCCATGGCTCAATTTTCTCCCTCCCAACCTCCACGACCGTTGCCTTCCTCTCAGCGCTCAGCAAAACCGAAACTACGTCAGCGTTTCATCAATCTAGTTACATTTTATGCCCAGCGTCCATGGATACTGTGGGGACTAGCGTGGGTTGTTATGGTCTGTATTTCCTCTGTTGCCCTGGCGCTGATAGCCAATCCCTTTTTTTCCACTATTCCTCAACCCCAGCGGCAGGAGGGAATTGTTCCGTCGGTTGTTGTGTCTGACGCAGAAGACACCAGCTCTCCTCTATGGTCTTTGGGCGCGATCGCACTACTCTGCATCATTAGTACCGCCCTGCGCCCGCGCCCACCCCGACGCTGAAGGTCTGGGCGCGTTAGTTCAAGGCTGAATGGCTTGCCACTGTTCGATTAGCTCATCGGTCCACAGCCAGTTCGTTTGCAGACTGTTTAACTCAAAATCAGCCGGACTTTGCTGCTGCACTGACCGCTTCAGGGCGATCGCTAGCTGTCGTGTTTGATTAGATTCGGTAAACCCCTCTTCAGCCAAAACCCACAGCGCCATCGCCAGACCAGCATACGTTGTCAGCACATGGCGATCGCCAGCCAAGCCTTCCAACTGTATGTCATCAGCATCCATCCCATTAATCCAACCATCTGCTTCAATCTGGGCGATTGGTTCTAGTCCCTGAGCTTCCAGCGCCCGCAGCCAAGATTCCAATGCTTCTAACCATTGTTCATCCACTGCGTAAGACATTCCCAGGGCATTTAAATACTCAATATTTGGTTGAGCTGCGATCGCAGCTCTCCACAAGAGACGGGCACTTGCCGCATTGAAGTCATCCGCCTGTCCCTCATCTTGTATGGACTGCCACACGAATCGCCCACGCAAGAAATTGATCGCAGGTTCGTCCAGATACTGTTGAGGAATAGCCTGAAGCGCCGAATCAAACTCAGCCAAATTGCCATTTTCTAAAAACTGCGTCAGTAGCGTTTCTGCCTGTTCCAAATCACCAGACTGTAGCGCTTGAATCGCCGCGCCGGTACCTTCATCCGTCAGTTGACTATTATCAGTCTCCGGCTCACTCACTGTAGGCGGCTGTAATGGTGGATCAGGATCTTGACTTTGCAATGCCCACCGAATCCCGACAAATGCGATCGCTGCCACCGACATGCCAATAACAATAGGTTGCCACTTGGTTCCCCACAATTCCCACGATGAAAAAGAGCCAGGCGCTGGCTCCGCTTGTCCATAGGGTATCGGAGCCACACTTTCCTTGCTACCGGACTCATCAGGCCGATGATGTATCGATCGCTGATCCGGTTGATCATTGCAATGTTCCGCCGATGCGTTATCTGCCTCAATGGCCGGCTGTTCCCTAGCCAGCTCTTCGTATAGCGTCGCAATCTGTTGCGCTGTTTTCTCCGCTGGCAGATCGTCTAATAATTCATCTTGAATAGGGAAATTATCAGATTCCAAACTATCACCCACCAGGCGATCGCCGCCGCCCTGCTCCCATAGCGGCTCAGTCCTAGCCTCATCGCCTGAAAAATCTGGCAACACTCCATCATCTTCTATGAATGGGTCTGCCAACGGCCCTCGAATGCGATCGCTGACAAATAAACACCCATCATCCTCCGGGTGAAGATATAGTACCGGCAGTGCCCAGTACAACCGATTTGAACCATGAGCTACCATCAACCCCTGACGTGCTCGACTCAAACTAAGATCAATCGCATAACCCTGACGAATATTGCGATAAAACAACTGAGTTAGCGTCAACGCTACATTATCGGGGATTTGCTCTGCCATCGCTAGCACGGCTGGAACCCCTCGCCGGACAATAGCTTCAGCTAAATTACGATTAGCAGTTGTCCCACCATCACTAGACTGCTGTGCCCCATGACACGAATTTAGCACTACCAAGCGAATTCCATTATTGACCAATAACCCAGCCAAATCATGCCCGCTCAAAGATTCAGTTAGACCCGTTTCGCGGTTAACAAGGTGCAAGTCACCGCCCTGCACGCCCAAATTACTATGCCCAGCATAATGCAAAACTTGGTAGCGCCCCTGCTCCAATGCTTGCGTCAACTGAGTGCGATCGGGCTGGTCTAATACAGTCAGATCAAAACCCGACCACTCCCCCGCAGAAGGAGGGACACCGCTTTGCAACTCCTGTCTTAAGTACTCAACCTCTCGCCGTAATGCCATCTGTTCTCGGTCATTAGGCGCAGAAGTAACAACCAACATTCGCAATAACTGATCACCGGATAATGCGCGATCGCACATCCTCGGCGCGATCGAAACACCAGCGTGATACCTCGAAAACGTAACATTCGCGCCAGTAGCCACCTGAAAAACAGCGCCCCCAGCCGTGCGATCGCCATCATTCATCACCTCCCAAGGCAGCGCTAACAACTCATCCCCCTTCAGCCCCAGTCGCAACCGCAACAACTCACCACGATTATGCGCAATCCCCTGAGCCGCCACCCAACTGTCTCTCAAACTTTTCGTAAATAAAGCCTGATAGAGCTGATGACCAAGCTGTAATAACCCCGACGACGACAACGCCAAATCAGCCGAATCCTCATCCCCACTCAATACAGAGGCCGCCAACACTCCCAAGAGCGGATCTGTCATCAAATGCCTAGCCTGACGTAACCATCCATCAACCGGCCAAGATAACTGTTCCTCCGCCAAGAGTACGCCAGATGCAACCCGCTCAGTACGAACAAGATACTGATGGTCGCCAATTGGCGTCACCGAAACCTGAAAATCTTGGATCACAACTACATAACATCCTGCAATCAGAGAATAAACAACCGCATGACAGAAACCGGCCGCTACTCCTATCCTACCCAGGCGTAACAAAGGAATGCATAAAGACAAACTCAGCCATATAAAAAACAAATCTCCCTCATTCAACCACACCAACAAAGCAGGAAGAACAAGGG
>CAYSIR010000376.1:0-3857 GCA_964431105.1 uncultured Leptolyngbya sp.
TGTCTGGCGAAGACCGTAGTGAAGCATTGCGCCAAGTCCAACTGGAGCTTCTCGCCGCACCCGCCTACAGTCATCCCTACTACTGGTCATCGTTCCTGTTCTCCGGCGACTGGCGATCGCTGGACTAGCCAGTGCTGCCACATTAGGACTGTTCGCTATCTCATGGTTGCTATGACCTTGGCTAAAGAATCCTCAACCGAAGCGATCGCCCCTGAGAGTCAGCCATTGCCCCCCGCGTCTCAGGGTGAGAATCTGTGGTCTTTCCCCCAGGTGACCTCTACAGCCACGAACCTCCCTGGGAAACCGATCTACACCGCGATCCGACCGATCTGCTGGTTCGTCTACTGCGATCGCTCTGGCAAGACCGTCAAGACTTCTATGTGTCTGGCAACATCACCATCTACTACAGTCCCAAACAGATCAAGTCTTGGGTCATTCTAGTGATGCCGATCACCAGGCAACGCCCAACCCGTCACGCCGTTATTTGGTTTCCCTCACGGGGCGATCGCCCATTTGTCACGGTGGCCCATGGCCGCTGTCACTGCCGTTGCCTGCGATTTTCGACATAATTACTATAGTTGACCAAGCAACTCTTGGTTGATTACCAGAGCGAGTCCTGAAAATCGTCACTCCGCATTATGAAATCAGTGATCACTCCTGTTTTGACAGGAGTGATTTTTTATTTATCAAAGAGTCACACGATTTATATTTAGATACAGCAAGCCCTAGGTAGACAACTGGAAAACAATGGCCCATACCAAGAGTGGATTGGCAATTCCTCCAGCCATCCAGATAATTGGACATAGGCGCGATCGCGCCTCTTAATTAGCTTAATTAGCGGCTTCAGGGTCAGCGGCTTCAGGAATACGACAACTATTGAAGAAATCAAAATGCTCAATCGCTTCAATAATTCCCAACGCATAGGAATGTTCAGCATAATAAATGCTGTCTGCATCTACCAAGTGAGATAACTCCTCACAGTGGCGATTGGCAACAACGACCGCTAATGTATTTCCGCGCATCATATCTTCATCCGCACCAGAACCGCCAGCGACAAGCGTTTGGCTCAGCGAAATTCCACCCCTATCCATCACATAACGCAGCGCCTGCCCCTTAGATGCACGCATCGGTAGAATATCAAGGTACTGACCAAAGGAAAGAATCACATTTGCTGCAACATCTTCCTGATGCAGCCTACTGTTAATTTCTTCCACGGCCGGCGCAACGCTGGCATCATAAAAATAACTAACCTTAAACTGACTTTGTTGAACCTCAGGCTGTAGTTCCAAACCTGGTAAATCCGCCATTACCTGTCGAATCTGCGATGGTGTCCAACGTCGGTTAATATGTTCAGCCCACCATACATCCTCAGTCAAGTTAGGGTTATAGTAAATAGCCGTCCCACAACTGGTAATCAGTACATCAGGTTCAGGAATATTATATTGTCGTAACGCTTTCAAGGCAGTATCTAGGCGGCGTCCCGTTGCAATGCCAAACATTGTAGACTGACGGTTTTGGCGCAATACTTCCACCAACTTTGGCAAGTCGTGGGGATTTCCCAAAAGATTTTGATCAAGGTCACTAAAAATAGCGCGATCGTGATAAGGCATTGAACGCCGAGGTAAGGCAACTCGTTCAACCAATCCTGTTTTATCCACTAGCGGTTGAATAGTGTCCAGATAGCGGCTGACGTGGGCATCCCAGGAATAATACTTCGGTACGTTCGTTAAGCCATTCTTAGCATAGGTCTGCCACTGCTCCTGATGCTCTAGAAGGTTTAGCAATGCAGCAGTAATTGTGGTGGGGTCAAGTGGATCGATCAGAATTCCGTTGTTGCAGTTGTGGGTAATATCTAGCGGGCCGCCGTCTTCCGTCGCAACAATTGGCAGCCCGCTAGCGGCAGCTTCAATCAGCGTTAGTCCAAAGGGTTCAGTCAGAGCTGGATTCACAAAGACACCGCCGGATAATGCTGCAATCCGATAGATGTAGGGAACGTCATCAAATTGATGATGTTTCGGATACGCAACTCGCCCGTACAGATCATAGCGATCGATCGCAATTAGCAAATTGGTCAAAACTTCCTGCGCGCCTTCGTCCATACAGTGAATATCGTCGCGGTTGCCGGCAATAATCAAAAGGTTGGCAAGGTCTTGCAGTTTGGGCGACTGTCCGTAGGCATCCACCAGCGCTTCGATATTTTTGCGGGTATCTGGACGAGAAAGCGCTAAGATCAGGGGCTTATCCGGCTTTTGGAGGAAACGACAGATTTCGTGCCCGATCGCGGTATCCCATTCATCTCCTTTAGGTGGATAAAATAGCTCTAGATCAGTTCCGGGGGGAATTACGCACATGCGCTCAGGTCGATAACAGTCATAAAATTCATACTGGGCTTCAATTTCTTGGTGGGTGCTGGTGATGACTCGCTCGGCGCTCGTGAGGGTCATCTCTTCAGCATCAATGCGGCGCAGCATATTGTAACGTTGGTCAATATCGTCTGACGATAATCCGTGCGCCAACAGCCGCCGACGCTTTACCCGTCCTAGAGAATGCCCGGTGTGAACCAATGGAACCTCAAGATAATGAGATAAACGACTGCCCACATATCCGGCATCTGCATAATGGCTGTGGATAATATCAGGAATGCGATCGCTCTCCCGAATAAACGCCAGCATATTATCTACAAAACTATCAAGATGATCCCAAAGCTGCTCTTTTGGAATGTAGTCATCGGAGTTGCCAGCTACAATCCGAACGATGCGGGCCCCATCCCCTAAATCTTCAATACTTTGTCCATAATCAGTATTTACTTCAGGAGCCGTCACTAATCGAGTAAAAAGATCAACAGCCGCCACAGCGGGATGGCGAGAGAGTGCCCGTGCTAGTTCTACCACGTACTTTGTTTGCCCGCCCGTGTCGGCATCTCGCCCAAGTTCTAGTTGGTGTCCACGAATTAGTCCATGCACGCTGATCAGTGCAATATATAAACCTTTCGACGTTTTGGTTAACATATCTTTAAGGTTGTAGTGAACAACTTAGCGGTTAGAAATCTTCCTTAATAACTTCTCTACCAAAGTATAACAAATGTCTGCAAATTCATTGCTCACAAATTCGTTACATCTCTCTCATTACCCGTGAGTGTAAGCGTTTTTCTTGAGTTCCAGTTGCTCTAACCAATACACAATCACTACTAGGGAATCATCTCGCTGGCTTAGTCGTTGACGGATAGATTGTTCCTTGGTGACAAAGATGGTGACAAAGATTTTAGGGGGCGCAACTCCCTAAAGAGTCCTTGTATAGCAATCTTATTTGGATTATGAGAACGAGTCCTGCGGACTCCTCCTCATAACGCCCGTTCTTATTTATAACACATTTGAGATTGCTATATGAATATTACTATCCGCAGATAATGATAGAGATATATGGCGATCGCATTGAACTAACTGAGACCAACTGAGGCTAACTGAGGCTAGCTGAGAACAGCAGCGATCGCCTATAAATAGTGAGCAGCAGATAAGATTTGTAGCAATGTGTGCCGGATGGCGCAAGTACATTTTGGCGTATATCCCACTTTGCAGACCTGCCCTTGCTTTGTAAGGTGTTGCTGAATAGCAGGATGAACCGGAACGACGCTTCAATTCATTCAACTCTAAAATTCATCCCCAGAATCAGCAACGCCTTTGGTGGAATGGAAGTCCTTTATTGATCAGTTTTGGGCGGTGCGGGCGACACCCACCGCACCCAAAATTCCTACATGGATACACTTGGATACACTACCTGTGAACCGGAGGAATGAGCCATTCAGCGGCTTCTGCATATAGCAATCCTATTTGGATTGTGAGAAGGATTCCTGCGGAATC
>CAYSIR010000377.1:0-3854 GCA_964431105.1 uncultured Leptolyngbya sp.
ACATTAACAAAATTGACAAACCCCCGATCGCAGGAAAAGTGGACGGCATGGAGTTCAAGCTACAGGAGTTTTCTGCTCTTTGCCACTCGGGCTGTCCGGTCTGATTGCGAATGCTGCACGTTGACCGATCGCTACGGCTTCGCAATGGCTTTACATGAATCTTGGCATTGAGCTTCAGCGCAGGCCGGCGATAAAAACGATCGCCATCCACTCAAGTCTGCGATCGCAATTGGGCAGCCATCCCGCAGGTTTGTAAATGAGTATCTAGGTATTGTGACTGATTTTTTCAGGGAGGGCAAGACATCTCAGAGAGGAGCCACCCACTTCATCGCCCGCTTTGTCGATCTGTGCCTCATCCCCTGTCCCCAAAGCATTACGCAAAAGTCGCTAGACCTTTGGCCTCACAACCTTTCTACGGGTTACTCAGAATCCTCGTTTTTGAACCAAGGAATGCGGGTTTCAGCGAGATCTGCGCCCCATTGCCGATGGTGACGATTGTGAAGGGGGCTAGTGTCGCCAGCGGGCCCGGTAGCCCCTTGCATCCAAATGGCTGAGGCTGGGGAAGCTGGTGTAGCGTCCTAGGCCGCCGGGCCACCACGGATCGAGGGCCCAGTAGATTTGATCCCCGGTCAGTCCATCTACATAGAAGTCGATCGCATCTCCCACGATATGGCGACTTTGGGAGGCTCCGCCTACACGGCGATTGATTTCTGGGGGACGATACCAACTGGTGATCTGGAAAGGGCGACCGATGCGATCGCGGGCTTGCTGAGCCAGGCTGGCGATGCGGATAATGGCGTTGACGGTGGCTTGGTCGGGCGGCATTCGCGTACCGCCACGGGTCGCCTCAGCCCACGTAAAGTTGCCATTGGGAATAATAGTGGCGTGAATTTGCAGGTTGGTGGGCGTCCAGCGAGATGGGCGGGCCGGTGCTGGTGGTGGCTGCGGGGGCGGGGAGGCATCGGTTGATCCCCGCCGGGCATCCTGCATTCGCCGCACATCATCCAGCAGCGCTTGCAGCGTTTTTTCGCGGGAATCTAAGCCGCGCCACAGTTGCACCAGGCGAATGAGGGCGTCTCGCTGCAACGCTTTTTCTTGGTAAGCTCCAGGGACGCGCCGCATAAAGTTGACCAGTTCTCGATCCAGTTGAGCCGCTAGATCCCGCAGGCGATCGCGATCGGTGTCACCCGAAAAGACTTGGGGACTGATGCCAAGCGACACTAAAGCGCTGGTGCGCGAGTCCAATTGTCGCCAGAGGCGAACGGTTTCGGTGAGGGCGTTGCGCTGATCTGGTTTGCTGGCGTAATACTGAGGAATCCGCTGCACGAAGGCAATCAGGGCCGGGTCCACAATATCTGGACTAGAGGCAGCGGAATTGTCTTGACGGAGAGAGGCGATCGCTTCTTCCCGTGAGTCTAGCTGCCGCCAGAGATGCACCATCCGCAATAGGGCTTCTCGTTGATGGGGATAGCCAGCATAGTAGCGCGGCACGTTGAAAATGAAGCGCAGTAAGGTTTGGTCGATGGTGCTAACATCGGGCGGCTCCCCATCGGCATCAACGGGCTGATTTTGAATCGTGTTGTAGACGGCTTGTCGGCTGCCTAGCTTGCGCCAAATGCGGAAAACTTCAAGAAGGGCATCGCGCTGAAAGCCTAGACCTTGGTAGTAGCGCGGCACTCGTTCGGTAAAGGTAAGCAACGCGCCATCTAGATAAACCAAATTTTGCGACAGTTGGGCCCCGTCGTAGTCTATGGTCAGGTCTTCGATGTAGGCTTCTAGCAGGACTAGACCATCGGTCGGTTCCAGCAGCGCCGCATCTACATCATTAGTGGGCGGACGGTAGCCCTCTGCGATCGCCTGCACGAAGCGGTCGGAATAGCGGCCGCGATCGGAATCCCACAGGTCAGCCCCGCGCCAGCCCATCGCCGTGAGGCGATCGGTAATGCTCCGCACCGTGTTAGCAGCGTACTGCACTTGTTGGGGAAAACGGTCTAGCTCGCTCGCCGGAATGCGATTGATCGGATAAACGCCCAATCCTGTTTCGCCGTCCGGGAGTGATGGTGCGCCGTGGGCCACATACAAGGCCGCCAAAATCGGTTTGTGGATGCCTGCCCGTGCGGATTCCAGCAGGTAGATATAGTTGCGTTGATCAGGAGATAGATTCGCCATGGCCAACCCTAAGATTCCGTATGGTTTGGTAGTCCAACGCCCTATACTGCGCTAAAACGTGGGGATAGTTTAGCTCGGCGTTGTTGAAGTCTTCACAAGTGTATAGGCGACTCACCCTTCTCTCCCATAAATTTGCCTAAATTCGCCCAAAGTTTCCCTAAGTATCTCCGGAAGGGGCGCGTTGGCAGCGGTTAAGGGCGATCGCTCCTGTTGTTTCCCATGGTATGAATAGGGGCGGGATCGTTGCGATCGCAACGATTCGGGTACTGCACAAAAGGAAACCACGATGGCCGTTGGCATTCCCCTGACCCAATTGACCGAGATTCTGTCCGCGCAACCCCTGCATTTGCCAACTGATGGGGAGAACGCGATCGCAGGCGTCACGACGGATAGCCGCGCCGTGCAGCCCGGTGAACTGTTTGTGGCGCTGCGGGGCGATCGCTTTGATGGTCATGGCTTTGTAGAATCGGCGCTACAGCAAGGGGCGATCGCTGCCGTGGTAGATCAGCCCATCGAGTCCTTGCCAGATGCGCCGCTGTTGGTGGTGCCTGATACGCTGGCGGCTTATCAAGCCTTGGGACGCTGGTGGCGGCAACAGTTCCAGATTCCGGTGATTGCAGTGACGGGTTCTGTCGGCAAAACCACCACCAAGGAACTAATTGCGGCAGTTTTGTCCACCCAGGGCACGGTGCTAAAAACCCAGGCAAACTTTAACAACGAGATTGGCGTTCCGAAGACGCTGCTAGAACTGCGCGATCGCCACGATTTTGCCGTCATTGAGATGGGGATGCGGGCATCGGGAGAAATTGCCGACCTGACGCGGATTGCCTGCCCGGATATTGCCGTGATTACCAACGTGGGGACGGCGCACATCGGACGGTTGGGGTCTGAGCAAGCGATCGCCAATGCCAAATGTGAACTGCTGGCAGAACTGGACAAAACCGGCGTTGCGATTCTAAACCACGATTGCGATCGCCTCATCAAGACGGCAAACCGGGTGTGGGCCGGTAAGACCGTGACCTATGGCTTAGATGCCGGCGATATTTCTGGGGAATGGATCGCGCCGGATACGTTGCAGATGGGTAAGATATCGCTGCCGCTGCCGCTGCCCGGTCGCCATAATGCGCTGAATTATCTAGCCGCGCTGGCCGTAGCGCAACAGGTTGGTATTGAGTGGGCATGGCTTCAGTCTGGAGTGATGGTATCCTTACCTCAAGGGCGATCGCAGCGGATTAGCTTACCCAACGACATTATGATTTTAGATGAAACCTATAACGCGGGCGTTGAATCCATGACGGCAGCCCTGCAATTGTTGGCCGATACGCCGGGACAGCGCCATATCGCTATGCTGGGCACGATGAAAGAGTTAGGGGAGCGATCGCCCGATCTGCATCTCCAAGTTGGCAAAACGGTGGAAAAACTAGAGTTAAATTATCTGTTGATTTTGGCAGATCCGGCTGAGGCTGAAGCGTTGGCAAGCGGAGCCGGAAGCGTTCCCTATCACATTTGTCAGTCCCATGCAGAGGCGATCGCCTTTTTATCTGATTTTATTCAAGCGGGCGATCGCATTTTGCTGAAAGCGTCCCGTGCGGTGGGGTTGGATCAGGTGGTGAATGGATTGGTGAAGGGATTGGGTTGAAATTAGATAATAGATTAGGTAACGGCGCGATCGCGGTTCTACGGAA
>CAYSIR010000378.1:0-3853 GCA_964431105.1 uncultured Leptolyngbya sp.
CATACAAGAGAGGGTTGCGCCCATCGCAACGTCTGTCCTTGGGTCAGCTATTGCGTTCTGTCATCAATTCTTAAAAGAACAACCAAAACTCCTGCGATCGCCTTCTAGAAATGGTAGGGTACAAATCTAAGACATAAATTAGCTGAATAGAGGAACCTTGAGGGATGAAAACACGAGCTGCGATCGCCTGGGAAGCCCAGAAACCACTGGAAATTGAAGAAATTGAGGTTGAGGGCCCCAAAACAGGAGAAGTCCTGGTTAGGATTGTTGCCACAGGCGTTTGCCATACTGATGCCTACACCCTTTCTGGTAAAGATCCAGAAGGTATCTTTCCTGCTATTTTGGGTCACGAAGGTGGTGGTATTGTGGAAGACGTAGGCACAGGTGTTACGTCTGTGCAGCCTGGCGATCACGTCATTCCGCTCTACGTGCCCGAATGTCGGCAGTGTAAGTTTTGCTTATCTGGCAAGACTAATCTATGCCAAGCTATCCGTAGCACCCAGGGTAAAGGTCTGATGCCGGATGGCTCTAGTCGGTTTCAGTCGAAAGGGACATCCATTTTTCACTACATGGGCACGAGTACTTTTAGCGAATACACGGTGCTGCCTGAGATTTCGTTGGCAAAAATTAATCCGGCTGCCCCGCTTGAGAAAGTATGCTTGCTGGGATGCGGCATCAGTACGGGCGTTGGCGCTGTTCTGAATACAGCGAAGGTAGAGCCTGGATCAACCGTTGTTGTCTTTGGTTTGGGCGGTATCGGTTTGAGTGTTGTGCAGGGGGCAGTGATGGCCAAGGCTGGACGCATCATCGGGGTAGATATTAACCCAGATAAGTTTGAGTTGGCAAAACAGCTTGGCGCGACTGACTGCATCAACCCCAAAGACTACAACCAACCGATTACCCAAGTCATTATTGATATGACCGATGGCGGAGCCGACTATTCATTTGAATGCGTGGGAAATGTGAACCTAATGCGGGCAGCCCTAGAATCTTGTCATAAAGGCTGGGGAGAATCTGTCATCATTGGCGTAGCGGGTGCAGGCGAGGAAATCAGTACGCGCCCATTTCAGCTCGTCACGGGTCGGGTTTGGCGTGGGTCTGCTTTCGGTGGCATCAAGGGGCGATCGCAGCTACCGGGATATGTGGATCAATACATGGAAGGGAATTTGAAAATCGATCCGTTTATCTCAAAAACCATGCCGCTGGATGAAATTAATACCGCATTTGACCTAATGCACGCTGGTAAAACGATTCGCTCGGTCATTCACTATAGCTAGCCTTTAGTCAGGTCTGCTTAATTCTGCCTTGCTTACCCTGCTGCTCCTTGAATAATCCATGGCGATCGCAGTTTGTACAGTTCTTGGATCGACTTATGCCTTCTCTCCCATCTCTTACCCAGGTCAGCCGCAATCGTATCTTTGACGGTTGGCAGCTAGTGTATCAGCATGATTCGGACGTGTTAAACTGTTCGATGAAATTCGGGGTTTACTTACCGCCCCAAGCTGAGTCTAACCCCTGTCCTGTCTTGTATTGGCTGAGCGGACTAACCTGTACAGAGCAAAATTTCATCACAAAAGCTGGAGCGCAGCAGTATGCTGCCCAACATGGCATTATTCTTATTGCGCCAGATACCAGTCCGCGTGGCTGCAACTTACCTGGAGAGGACGATAGCTGGGATTTTGGATCGGGGGCTGGGTTTTACCTGAATGCAACTCAGGAGCCGTGGGTTAAGCATTATCGAATGTATGACTACATTGTGAATGAGTTGCCAGCACTCGCCCAGGCAAATTTACCCATCAGCGATCGCCAAAGCATTTTCGGTCACTCGATGGGTGGGTTTGGTGCAATTGCGATCGCCCTGAAAAATCCTGGACGCTTCAAAAGTTGCTCTGCTTTCGCGCCCATTGTCACCCCCTGTGATGTACCGTGGGGGCTAAAAGCATTTCGGAATTACTTGGGCGAAGATAAAGAAAACTGGCTCGTCTATGATCCAATGACGCTAATCCAGACTGTGACCCAACCGCTGCCGCTGATGATTGATCAAGGCGATGCAGACTCATTTCTGGGGGAGCAGCTCCAGCCAGATCGCTTCGCGGCGGCGGTTAATGCAGCGGGCTATCCTATCACTCTACGAATGCAGCCGGGCTATGACCATAGCTATTATTTTATTGCATCATTTATCGGCGATCATATTGCCTATCATGCTATGGCGCTAAAGACATAAAGAGCTAACTTATCTGAGACTGTTGCCAAACAAGAGCTGCCAGCCGATAAGAGCGATCGCAATGTCAGCTAGAATATGGCTGATAATGCACACCCACAGCGACTGATACCTTGAGTAAATGCTTGACCATACTGCCCCAGCTAGAAATACACCCAGCGAGCCAATGATGACAACTGTTAAGTCATTGGTGTAGGCAGCCAGGGCGATCGCATGGTGCAAGGTAAATAAAGAAGCTGATAGGGCGATCGCACCAATACCCGAAACCCAGGCTGTACAGTTACGATAGACAAACCATCGCCAGATATATTCTTCCAATGGCGCATTCACAAATGTAAAATAGAGGGCACTCAGACCATATAACCTTGGGTTGAGTAGTCCGATAGATGCCGCTGTAGCACGAACCACCTCCGGTTCAATCCATTGCCGTCCCATCGTTTCATAGGCGATCGCTATCACCACCACCATCACCAACCCTAGCCCTAGCCCTACCCAGCCCTCACGGCGGGTTGGCCCTGATATGTGTATCTGAGCTTGGTTCACCTTCAGCCACCACACCACCGGCAAGCCAATCATCCCTATCCTGGTGAATACAAATACCCCTTGCCCTACCGCATTGGGCATGTACAGTCGAACGGCCATCCCCAACGTCGCGGCTGAGACTATTAGGAAAAGGGCGATCGCTGCCTGCGGTCGAGATGACGTGGCTTGGCAAGACGGTTGGTTCAGCATATTGTTGGATCAATCCGTTCGAGATGTTCGTAACGACTCTACCTGAAGCACGAAAATTCTACTTGACGCTATTCAATACTACTCTTTTGATCGGAAGGACTGCTGCAATGGTCACAGATTCTACCCCACAAATCCAAACGACTCAAACTTGGTTAGCTACCTCAGATGGTCGCTGTCAGCCGTTGGTGGAGGATGACCTGTCCCCCCCTGGGCAAACCTATCGACTCTATCGGTTTTTGACTGAGCTTGAAGATATCCTGGCAGATACGACCGATGATGTCGAGCGCATCAGAGCGATCGCTCCACGGGTGCGCCTGCTGCTGGATCATTCCTACTGGCTGCAAATGGAATATACTCAACCGCTCGATGATCCCGGTTGGTCAGTGCGATTTTTGTATCGAGAACACGGCTTTGCGCTGACGGTGCAGATGGTAGCGTGGCTGCCGGGCAATATCTCAGCCATCCATAACCATGGTACTTGGGGGATTGTAGCAGTTATTGGTGGACAAGAAAAAAATACCTTTTGGGTGCGATCGCCCGCAGAAGAAACTCCCGATCGCATTCAGGCTACGAGGAAGCAAATTCTGGTTCCGGGCGATATTATTGGATTCTTACCTGATGCGATTCACTGCATTGAACCTGTGGGAGATGAACCGGCTATCACATTTAACCTTTACGGAGTTACCGATTACTCAACCCGTTTTAAGTTTAATCCCAAAACCCATACGGCAGAACATTTCTAGCTTACTTCACTGGCGTTGCTGATTCTGGGAATAAATTTTAGAGTTGGATACATTGAAACGTTGTTCCAACTCATCCTGCTAGGAACACCCTTCACGTTTGGGCTATGCATTACGCAAAAGTCGCTAGACCTTTTGCCTCACAACCCTTCTAGCGGTC
>CAYSIR010000379.1:0-3845 GCA_964431105.1 uncultured Leptolyngbya sp.
AAGTGGGATTTTGGCTACAAACCCCACTCAATCGACGATACAGCCCCCTATTTTATGCGTCTTGATTTGATGAAATTGCGAACAGTCGTCACAGATACATCCATTATTTTTGCAATAGAGGATTTAGGAATCTTCTTTTCTAAAAGGATCTTTATCTCAGCTTCTTTTCCATCTAATTTTGATTTACCAAGTTTACCTTTGGGTCTTCCAAACTTTACACCACTGTTTTGAGCTGATTTTATGCCCTCCGTAGTTCTTTCAGAAATCAAGTCTCTTTCCAATTCAGCTAATAAACCAAACATTGCAATCATAACTTTATTGTGCCTATCATGAGCTCCTGCAAGTGATAGATTCTCTTTAACAGAAACGAATGTAACTCCTTTATTCATAAGATCATCAATTATGCGAATTATTTGTCCTAAGCTACGACCAATACGAGATAATTCAGACACAATTAAGAGATCACCTTGCTGGAGTTCTTCTATAAGGCTATCTACACCCCTATCAGCAGTGGATTTTTTTGAAGAAACTTGATACTCATAAAATTTATGAATATTAAAATTATGATCATTAGCATACTCAAGTATTATATGACGCTGATAAGCGACCGCCTGCTTATCAGTCGAAACTCTTAAATATCCGATATTCTTCATGAAAAAATAATATAACACAAAAAGTCATTTTTTGAAATATTTTTTCGATTTTCTAGCTAAAAAAGAGTATGTGAATTTTAGCTAGAAACTAGTTTGGTGTGAGGATAGGTTTATTAGTTTTTAGAGTTGACGTGAGGTTATTTTTTGCTTACTGTACAGCAATTAAGGATTAAATCATGATAAGTATTGAAAGAACAGCATATCCAAGGCTTGAGGAGAGGGTAGCCATAGATGAATTATTTCATCTGTATACTCCTTCAGAACAGGATTTGGAGTTTACTAAGTTACACGTTAAAAAAAAGGCTAACTATCAGTCTTTTTTAGTTTTATTTAAAAGCTTCCGGAAATTGGGATACTTCCCTAACCTTTCAGAAGTCCCGTCAGTCATTACAGAACACATTGGAAAGGCTTTAGGGTTAGAGTACTTTCCCATCCTAAGTTTAGATAACAAGACTTTGAAATTGTACCAGAAATTGATAAGAGAATACATTGGTGTTAAGGAATATGATGGTGAATCAAATCGCCTATTGACATTGACTATCACGGAAAATATTCACTATAGAAACGATCCAGTAGATCTAATTAATATTGGTATTGAAGAATTGATAAGCAATTATTATGAACTACCACCTTTTGATTTGGTAAGAGATCTTGTTAATAATATTCGTCAAGCATCACATTCAGGAATATTTGCTAAGATTTTCAAACGACTTTCAGATCATCATAAAGAACAAATATTAAAATTAATTGAAGTATCTGACGATAGCGGTCATTCATTATTCAATCGAATAAAAAAATATGCTCCTAATGCTTCAGTAAGTCACTTAAAAGATTGGTTAGAACATCTTGAATGGATCCAACGCTTTGGGGATTTTAGTTATGCTCTTGACAATATTCCTGAGCAGAAATTAATTTATTTTGCTGAAGAAGCAAAGGTTTTCGATTCAGGAGAGATGCAAAGTAAAACGAGTGAAGAAACCATATCATTAATTGTATGTTTGATTTGGAAGCGCTTAAGAGAAGTTAGAGATGAAATTGTTGAAATGTTTATTAAGCGTATGAGAAAGATAAAAAATACAGCAATAATTGATTATAATGCTTTTCTAATCGAAAATAATTCTCTCAATGAAGCACTCGTCAATATTCTTAGTGAAATATTAGATGTTTATCCTGATGAAGCGCAATTTGATTTCCATTCAGGCATAGAAGTAAAACAGATCATAGATAGAAAAGGAGGGGTTGGGGTTCTAAAAGAAAAGTGTACTAGAGCAAATAGCAATTGTAAGCATAAACACTTCCCCTATCTTTGGAAATATTATATCAATTCACGGAAATCCTTTTTTGAATTTGTTAATTCACACTCCTTTTGTTCAACTACTGAAGGGGATAATTCTGTATTAGATGCTGTCAATTATTTATTAATACATCAAGATAATCGTCAGAATTATATACCTCCGTTGATTAGTATTAACTTTGCTTCAAAAGCATGGCAGGATTTCGTACGCATAAATCGTAATAATATGAGGTTATATATTCGTCGTAATTTTGAATTATGTGTATTTCATTACTTGTTTGAACACCTTCTCTCAGGAGATATTGCTGTTGAGGGAGCGGAAAAGTTTGCTGATTTTAGGATGAATCTTATCAATAAGGATGAAGCTAATGATATTATTCCCGAGTATTGTAATAAGCTAAATCTTCCGTCAGATCAAAGTGAGGTAGTCTCAATATTAAAAGGAAAATTATCAACTAAATTTGAGTCAGTCGATAAGAACTTCCCTCTAAATGATAGTTTTAAGTTCAATCAGCAAGGTAGAATACAATTGAAGAAGTATCCAAAGAAAAAGATTTCCAAAAAGCAGGAAGTCTTGATCCGTGAAATTAAAAATAAAATCAAAGAAAGGAATATTTTGGATATTCTAGTTAATGCTGAGCATTTGACTAATTTCACGAGGAATCTTGGTCCAATCAGTGGTAATGACCCTCAGCTAAGAAACCATACTATTTCTTATCTAGCAACAATCTTCAGTTATGGTACAGAACTCGGTCCTGTTCAAGGAAGTCGCCATCTTAATATAAAAATCAGCCCTGAGTCGCTTTCATTCATAAACAACAACCACGTTTCTGCAGAAAAACTTGATAAATGCATGGCTGATATAATTAATATGTATCGTCATTTTGAATTGCCTAAAATATGGGGTAATGATAAAATTGTGTCAGCTGACGGTACAAAAATTGAAATATATCGTCAGAACCTACTTTCAGAATATCATATACGATATGGTGGTTATGGTGGAATTGCATATCAACACATTTCTGATAACTATGTTGCACTCTTTACACATTTTATCAGCTGCGGGATTTGGGAAGCAGTATATGTGTTGGATGCTTTGCTTAAAAACGTCTCAGAAATAAAACCAACAATTATTCATGGTGATACTCAAGCTCAAACCTTAACTGTTTTTGGTCTATCCTATTTGTTGGGGATTGAATTGATGCCAAGAATAAGGCATTGTAATGATCTTATATTTTACAAACCAGATACTGAAATGAATATTAGCTATATCACAAATCTACTAACGAAAATAATTGACTGGCAACTCATTAGTGACAATTGGAATGATATGTTGAGGTTAGCTGTATCCATTAGTAAAGGAAGAATATCTCCCTCTGTAATCCTACGTAAACTCGGTAACTACAGCAAGAAGAACAAACTATTTAATGCCTTAAAAGAATTAGGAAAAGTTAATAGGACCCTCTTTCTTTTGGATTACATTTCAGATAAACTGTTAAGAAAATCTATAACCAGCTCCACAAATAAAGTAGAATCATTTCATAATTTTGCTGATAAGATCACTTTTGCCAAAGATGGCTCCCTTCGCTCAAATAATCCGGTGGAGCTAGAAAAACGAGTAAAGTATACTACATTAATTGCTAATACTATAATGTTGCAGAATGTTATTGACCTAACTAACATAGTAAATGACATATCTAAACAAGGTATTGAAATATCAAGAGATGATCTAAGTTTCTTAAGTCCATATTTATTATCTCATATCAGAAGGTTCGGAGATTATTTCATAAACATAGATAGCCCGCCCATAGATTATGAGTACAACTTACACCTAAATGAATTATTTTGAAAAATCATATTTTGGTAGTCGAAACGGCTAAGAATATAAGGAGATTCTG
>CAYSIR010000380.1:0-2476 GCA_964431105.1 uncultured Leptolyngbya sp.
ATCCTTCTCACAACAACCATTCTCACTTCACAACTCATTTAGGATTGCTATAGAAGGGTGATGAGGCAAAAGGTCTGGCGATTTTTGCGTAATGCATAGGCTTGGGATAAGGCATGAGAGACCAATGCGCAAACGTGGGATGCTCTTATCTGGGTGTTGCTCAACTCAACGGAAAACGCGGCTTGTCATGAAATACCTTGCTAGAGCCATTCCCCTATTCGCATGGATGCACTTTTTCGAGAGAATGGAGGTTAGGGACTTGCGCCATGTAATGAATCCGTGAGGTGATCCACGAGGATTACAAAGTATGCAAAATGTGGTAGTCCTCTATTGGTAAGGATTTTGGGTGGTGTGGACAATGCCCACACCACCCAAAATCCTTACATACCACTACCCAAAATGTGACGTTGCAGCACCAGTGCGATACCGGAATGCTAATAACCCTCGGTGCGTCAGTCCCCACGGTGTCGGGCATCGGCTGTATTGTAGTTCCCTTGCTTGAGTAAATTTGACGTATGAGCAATCAAATGAAATGGGTGAATGCTTTATCAACTCGTCCATCTTTGGAGTCTGCCATTGATGAGGTCATTGAACAAGCAACACGACAGCTTGATGCACCGGCTGATGTGGCGATCGTTTTCATCTCATCTGCTTTTGCTAGCGAATTTTCGCGATTGATGCTTCTGCTGCGCGATCGCCTTGATGCCCCTGTGATGATTGGCGGTAGCGGCGGCGGTATTGTTGGTCATCCAGCCGCGCAGCCGAGTCGCGCTACTGTCGAAGTTGAAGGGGAAGCTGCACTCGGGCTGACGCTGGCCCATTTGCCGGGCGTTTCGCTACAGCCCTTCCATATTGATTCTGGCGCGTTGCCTGATCCAGATGCGCCGCCCGATCGCTGGATTGAGATGCTTGGTGTTGACCCGAGCGATCGCCCTAGTTTTATTCTCCTGTCCGAACCCTTTGCGACGGGCATTAACGATTTGCTTCAGGGGATGGACTTTGCCTATCCGGGAGCCGTCAAGGTGGGTGGGTTGTCCACAACGGGGTCAGCCGGGCAGTGCGGTCTATTTTGTAATTATGAACAATATGATAGCGGCATTGTTGGTCTGGCTCTGAGCGGCAACATTGTCATGGATGCGATCGTGGCTCAAGGCTGCCGCCCCATCGGAAAGCCCTATCGTGTGGTGCAAGGGGAACGAAACATTCTCTTGCAACTAGGGGATGACACCACGGATGCTTGTGATGGCAAAACTCCAATTGAGATTCTGCAACATCTCATCCGCGACCTGAGTGAAGCGGATCAGCGTTTGGCTCAAAATTCGCTGTTCATCGGCATTGCCCAAAATGAATTTAAGCAAGATTTGGATCAAGGAGATTTCCTGATTCGCAATTTGATCGGGGTTGACCCGAAATTAGGGGCGATCGCCATTGGGGATCGGGTGCGTCCTGGGCAACGAATACAGTTCCATTTGCGGGATGCCAACACCTCAATGGAAGACTTAGAGAGTTTATTGCAACACTACACTGAACGCCATGCCAATGGTGCGATCGGAGCCTTGATGTTTGCCTGCTTGGGGCGTGGGGAAGGCTTATATGAACAATCAAATGTGGATTCTCAATTGTTCCAGCACCATGTCGGCACAGTTTCCCTGAGTGGGTTCTTTTGCAATGGAGAAATTGGCCCGGTAGGCGACACTACGTTTCTCCACGGCTATACGTCTGTATTTGGCATCTGCCGATCGCTTGGGTAGTGTGCCTGCCTCTACCCTGCTGATGACCCTTTGGAAAAGCTGACCGCCGCTATGCCCAAAACCAATCTTGTGACCTTGCTGGTGATATTGACCGGGCTGTCGATTTTTGCAGTGCAAAATTGGTCAGTTCCGATTCCGCTGGTCTTGCTGGGGCGAGCTTCGCCGCCGCTGCCGTTAGCTCTGTGGCTGCTTGTGGCGATCGCATCTGGTGTGTTTACTGCTCTGTTGATAATGGGGTTATTCCAGTCTGCCGCGCCGGTAAACGGAGGTGTCCAGATGCCGCGATCGCCCTATCCTCCTCCTCCCCGCCGCCCGGTGTCTGATCCCTCGCCAGCCAATGCCCCGCCAGCCGATGGGGCCGCATCCGATCGCGCTGCCCGTCGTTCGTCCGATTCTCAGCCCTCGGCCCAGCCTGCACAACCCCCTCAGCAATGGGGAGAAACTTGGGATGCAACCTGGCAGCGTCGCTGGGATACCTGGGACTCGTGGGAGTCGTCGGCGACCGCCGCCCCTGATCCCCCTGTGACTGATGCTGAGGTGCTGCGCAGTGATCCTCCCCGTCCCGATCGCACGCCAGAGTTTGAGTCAGCCGTTGATCCAGGAATAGGCGATCGCCCCCCGCCTGCCGACGATGGGCGCGATCGGGAATGGTATGCCGATGATCCCTATACGTCAGCGGATTACGAAGACTACGACGAAGATTACGACGAAGACTACGACGAAGA
>CAYSIR010000380.1:2576-3822 GCA_964431105.1 uncultured Leptolyngbya sp.
TACGACGAAGATTACGACGAAGACTACAATCGCTATGACAGCAGTGGAGATGAGCGCCCTGCCACTACCCGTGCGGCTGACGTTTGGGATGATTGGGTAGCGAATGAACCGGGCCGCCCAGGTCAGCCGGTTGATGCCAGCGATTGGGATCGTAGTTATGAAGACGATCGCGATTGGCAACCGGGCGATCGCGACGAAGACGATCGCGATGGTGAACCCTTAGATTCCCGATGGTATGCTGCACCAGACTGGCCGGAGCGCTCAGCTTACGGTGCAGAAACCATGCCGGATGATGATGCGTATCGCGCCGCTGATGAACCCGTTACTGCTCCTGACGTGATAGACGCTGACTATCGCGAACTCGGCTACGATAAGCCAATTGAACCCGAACCCTGGCCCAATGACTCTCTGGAATCAATGACGCAAGGGCGCGATCGCATTCAGCTTGATGACGATTACGACGATGATTACGACGAAGATTACGACGAAGACGACGATTACGACGACCGCGCTAGCGACGGTACCGCAGAGATGGATGTGTTAGACGATTGGAACGATTGGGAAGACCCTGATCCGAGCGATCGCCCCGCCTCAGATGCATCTGACGAGCCTCCCCCTACAACAATTTATGAAGTCTATCGAGAGCCGGTGCGCCATCAGCAATCCGGCACCATTTACTCCTACAGCTATCGCAACGCCCAAAACGTTGAGGATGTGCGCCAACCCGATGATGCGGAAACGGAGCGCTCTGATCCAGACGAACCCGACACCGTCATGCAGGCCGATCCTGATCCGCCTGCCCGCCCAGAGGAACCCCCCTCACCCGCCCGCCGTGTCTTGATCCCGCCCTTCCATGAGTCGCTTTAGGCGGCCCCAAGTCGGATTTGGCTTGCCCGCACCCCGTAAACTGTCGGTCACGGACTGGTTAGTGCGGGCGCAGAGGGCATTGACCCGCACCTAATACCAACAGCAAAACCGGGGGAGCCTGTCAGGTTTGTCGCCCTTACCCTAAATCCCGCTCCCAAGCCTGGACTATCCATTTCCCAAAACCGGAAGCCTTAACTGTTGGACTCCGGGAGCATGTCACCTTTACGCCCTCACCCTAAATCCCTCTCCCAATCTTGGGAGAGGGACTTTGAGCGGTTTTTCTCCCCTTCTCCCAATCTTGGAGAAGCTTATCCTGAGCTTGTCGAAGGGGGGTGGGGGATGAGGGCAATACAGGGATTTGCAAACGTGACATGCTCCC
>CAYSIR010000381.1:0-3819 GCA_964431105.1 uncultured Leptolyngbya sp.
TGAACTGCCACAGCTTCAGCACTTTCGGGTTCAGCCGCTGCCTGAACTGGTGTTAGATCCGCGATCGCCGCGAGTTGCTCCTCAATTTCTTGACGGACAATGTCGCGGTATTCCAAGAAATGCTCATTGTGGGCACAAACGGTGAGGTACTGCGTAGCCACGGCCGGGTTCTGCCGCAAAATGCCCCACAGGTTCCGCCAGAATGCCCAGCGAGTGTTGCGCTTTAGTCCCTGCCGCCACACCACGATCAGCAGCGCTCGCAAATCCACCCATTGCGGCCACTGAAATTCCATTTTGTAGCGCGGCGCACCCATTTTGAGGAAATAGCGATAAACCCGATTGAGATAGGTCAGCGGTTCATATAGGGTGCTAAACGCCTCCACATATTCACGGGCAATTTGCTCGATCGGACGCGTTGGCACGAAGTTCATCAGTGTGGTCTGGTTAATGCCCGCTTCGTTGCCCAACAGCCGTCCTTCTTTTTCCAAGCGGTGCCACAGCGCTGTATGCGGGAGGGCTTGCAGCATAGCAAATGTAGTGGCTGGAATGCCTGTCAGCTCTACAAACGTGACAATGCGATCGCCTGCCCCCGGTTTCTCATTGTCGAAGCCGATGATAAAGCCGGCCATCACCCGCATTCCGGCCGCCGTAATGCGATCGACCGACTCAGTGAGAGAATCGCGAGTATTTTGAAACTTCTTAGTCAGCGCCAAACTATCTTCATCCGGCGTTTCAATGCCCACAAAGACGGCATCAAAGCGACAGTCAGCCATCATGGTCATCAATTCAGAATCTTGCGCCAGATCCACCGATGCTTCCGTCACAAAACTGAAGGGATAGCCGCGCTCTCGTTGCCACCGTTCCAGTTCCGGCAGCAGTCGCTTCACGTTGCGCTTATTGCCGATGAAGTTGTCATCCACCATGAACACGCTGCGCCGCCAGCCCAGTTCATACAGATAATCCAACTCCTTCAATAATTGCGCCGGTTCTTTGGTACGTGGCTTACGTCCGTACAGCACAATGATGTCGCAAAATTCGCACTGAAACGGACAGCCGCGAGAAAACTGAATCGACATCGAATCATATTGATCTAGCTCCAGCAGATCAAACCGAGGCACAGGGGTAGTCGTCACATCCGGCTTTTCACCATCTGAACGGAAAGTGCCGCTAGTTTCGCCCCGCTCCAACGCTTCCACAAACATGGGCAGGGTGATTTCGCCTTCATCCAGTACCAAGAAATCGGCTCCGGCGGCTTCCATATCCTGGGGCATTGAGGTGGGGTAGGGGCCGCCGACTGCCACGAGTTTTCCCCGCTGCTTGGCTTCTCGAATTTGATCGGCCATGTCTTCTTTTTGGACAATCATGCCGGATAGAATCACCAGTTCAGCCCAGTCCCATTCCTCTTGCGTGACGGCGCGAATGTTGCGATCGACCAGCCTAAACTCCCACGATTGGGGTAGGAGGGCGGCGACCGTGACCAAGCCCAACGGCGGCAGCAGCACCTTACGGTTGACCAACTCTAGAATTTTTTCGTAGGACCAAAAGGTTTTTGGAAACAGCGGATATATGAATAATGCTCGCATGGATTTTTAATCTCCTCACAACCGTGGTCATTGCTTCAGTTTGCGCTATCTCGGCTTTCGCCATCAATGGATGCAGACCCAACTCAGGCTGTCGTAAACCAACGTTTGTTTAAGGCTAACCTTAGCAAACATGACGGGTCAGCCTCGCTCGGTTTAGCCGTTGATGCAGTATCATCATTGTTTTATTGTCAACACTATACGAGGTTCTGAGGGGTTTGTGGGAAACGGCCCTCCAGGCATCAAAGAAATGCCATGACGATAACAGAAGACTAGCGATCGCCCCCATATAAAAATGCAAGGCCACTGTAAATGTGAAACGCTGGGTCCCAGGTACTCTCTTTTTTGCGCAGTAAGTCAATATGAGCATTGAAGCCAATCAATAGATCAAGCTGATTAACCGCACTCTCGGCGAATAGCGTGAACTCTGACCACAGGGGTACTTTGGGCATGGAGTAATCGAGGTGCTGCGATAGACGGTTCCAGTTTTGCTGCATGGAGCGCGATCGCACCCGACTGATAGGGTCTTCGTTAAACACCACGCCCGACTGGAAATCATAGGTACTGTCGCAAAAGCGCACGATCGACTGTCGCCCTGGAATGTGTAGATCATAGACATGGGCATAATCCTGGGTGGCTTCCTTGCGCTGCACTTCTCGCCGAAAGTTGAGATCTACTACATCCTCAAAGATGGGCAGCAGCCCCTTCACCCGCTGAGCGACTTCCGCCCAGTTGAACGATAGCGCCCCGGTTTGCCCATTCTCGTTTTGGCAAATGACGGTAGGGTTAGGGTCACTGTCTTGCAGGTATTGCACCCGAAAGACGTGGAGATTTCGCACCGCATCTAGCGATCGCCAAAATACTGGAATCCCCGCCGATCGCAACTCTTCGCCATAGACCTGTAGTTCGCCCATATTGCCCATGCGATAGAGCCGCCAACCGCGACTGGGCAACTGCAACCGCGCTGTGTAGGGATCAAGCTTGAGGATACGAGCAAAGGCTTGGGCCGCCGATTGGCGCTGGTCAGCGGGAATGCCTTCTAGGATGAGAAATCCGCTGCCGGTATTGGTTGGATCGCTTTGGGCCGCCGCGATCGCCTGTTGCCGTTCTGCGGCTTCTGTCTCTTCGATGCGCTGAAGACTTTGCCGCGCCTGGATTGCCAACTTGGGAATGCTGGTCTGCTTCAAAACTTTGCGATAAATGGATTTGGCGGCTTCGGGTTTCTTCGCCACTTCTTGCAGTTTCGCCGCATATAGCATCACCCACGGATCATCGGGCGATCGCGCCATCAGTTGCTTCACCAACTTGGCGGCAGTTTTATAATCCTTTTGTTCAAACGCAGTAATGACCGGTTCTAAATCGGCTTGAGCCATTGATTAACCTCGTCACGCCATATTAAATGACATCGCTCTGACACATCGATCCGTACAGCCCCTCTATCTCAACATTGCTCAGATGTCGTGATTCAGGGTACGTGGCAATCCTGTATCTATCGGTTCAGTATGACCTAGATGACTCTAGCATCACAAGCAGGCACTACTCAAAGCGTAGGAGGGCGCTGCCCCGCTGAGCATTGCCATCATTGCCATAGCTGCTGAGGATCACGGAGGTCAGATCGCTCACCAGCGGTAAATCCAGGCGATCTAGAAACGATAACACCGGAATTTTTTGGGCGATCGCTCCCTGCAAAGTCGGCCAATCCAGATACAGATAACCATCATTCGGAGTGCGGAAGGCACCGATCGCTTGCTGAAATACTGCGGCTTGCAACAGAGAGCGATCGCTAAGGGCTGATTGCAGCGCCGTTAGGGAACTGGCAAATAGGGTGTAATTTTCAACAGTGGTGTACACGCCTTGAGCCATAGCATTGAGGTGGGGTAGCGGGTCGTTGCTGAGGCTGAGTTTGGCCCAAGCGGACACGGACTGTCCATTCATCTCAAAACGTCCCAAACTTAATCCCTGATCAGTGGCGATCGCATCCAGCTTTGCCAGCAATTGCTCTAAATCGGGTGAACGTTGAGTCACCACGATCCAGTCTTGAGCAGTTTGTTCGTTTGTTCGTGAAGGCAGCAGCGCGATCGCATATTCCCCGTGCAGAGCGGGCAACACCGTTTCTGGCAAATCCACACCCCACCCCTGATTCAGTGCTGCAAGTCCCTGATCAAACCAGCGATGGGGATAGCCGGTCAGCCCCTGGGTAAACTGCTGCCAACTGCTAGCGACCTCCATCCCTGCCGCA
>CAYSIR010000382.1:0-3771 GCA_964431105.1 uncultured Leptolyngbya sp.
CTAAGCTGCCCCACCCAAAATTCCATGTCCTACACAAAATGGCTACTGCCATATTTGGGTAAATAACTTGAATCGACGGTACTGCACCGACCAGTTGCAGAAATAGCCGACGGATGGGATGAAAATGGCTGGGGTTATCGGGTAGGGTGATATGGGTAGGGTCTTGCGATCGCAGTCCTCCTCCGGTCAATCCCTGGTTATTCGCTTCGTCCAACGTTTAACCTTGTTCCACGACTGTTCGCCAATCTGCCCCATCGCTGTCTTGTCCCCCAGTCTCGTGAGATTGTCGTAAACGTATCACAAGTAATCTGCCGATTACGCCATACAACGCTACCATCCCTTGATAATTCGGCTGTGTGGGCAGGAGTTGCACCTCTCAAAGCAGAATTGGTAGCACAGAAGGGGGCGATATGAGTTACTGTTGTTACTTGGCGGTTGTCCTAAACCGCAAGCGAGGCATTCGGAGTAAGGCAACTCACATTCAGTGCATTCCCTACCGCCTTATGCCCTTGATTGGCGACGACACCAAGGGAACGCGGGGTTAATTTGGCCGTGTAAGACCTCAATAGAAACGAGTGAGGGTTGGGCATCGTTCCAGGTTCGATCGCCACAAGCGCCAATCGCATGAATGCGGAATCACCGTGCGGCTTCGTCATAGTGTCGCCTTAGTTCTGTGTTTTGTTCTCTGCGAATGCTGAGATAGGCTATCTGGGTAGGTTCATGGATCGGGTTGGATGGTCTTCGACAAGCCATCACCTATCTATCGCCTAGCTCGTTGACGGCCTGTGAGTTTGGGCGTGGATCATTCAGCTAAGGAGCGATCGCCATTCTCCGGGTCTGATGAATGCACCGAACAGCCCTTAATCTCGCTGTTCATTCTCCCACTCATCCCTAACCGATGAGGATAGGGGCATCAGACGGACTCAAGTCAGGACATGGCTAAACTGTTCCTATTGACTGTTCCCATTCACTGTTCCCATTGACTGAGGGCCCTACCCGGTTCTTTACGCAGCGACCCCAACTGGGTCTGCACTTGAGCGATCGCATGAATTCTAGGTCACTCAACTTAGTTCACATCTAGTGTCCAGTGCTTTTCCTATCACGCTATCACTGATTTCAACGGATTCCATTTCAGACTTAGCGTCGTTCCACTACCGGGCGGCAACTTCTATCCCACTCAAACTGCCGCCCCCATCGCTAAGCCGTCCAGACTCGACTTATCCATAACCTCTCAAGACATACACAAGGATTGACCGCTACATGGATTTTTCAATCTCTAAGCTCCTAACTAACTTTGCTGAAGACAAGCTGGTTGCACCCAAAGTGCTTGAAAAAAAGCTGAACTGCGACGATGAAGACAGCTTACGAAAGCTCCAGATTGCCTTGGATGCCTTAGAACGCATTGGTATTTTGACCAAAGATCGCGGACGCTACCGGCGGACAAAGGAAGATGATGTAATTGAAGGTAAGCTACGCTGCTCTAGCAAAGGGTTTTGCTTTGCCATTCAAGACATCGAAGGAGCAGACGATATCTATGTACGTGAAAGCCAGCTCAATACTGCCTGGAATGGCGATCGCGTCCTTGTCAAAGTGACAAAAGAAGGAAGCCGCCGCCGCAGTCCCGAAGGAGAAGTTCGGCTGATTCTAGACCGGGCCAATCATTCCGTTCTGGCTCGAGTGAAAAAGGTAGGAGAATCCTATCGAGCTGTTCCCCTTGACGATCGCCTCCTGTTTGAGCTTGATTTGCAAGCCGACGACACCGCTCAGTTGGAAAAATCCGTCGATCAACTGGTTCATGTAGAAATTCAGCGCTACCCGCTTGGGTCAAATCGCCCCATCGGGACAGTCGCCCAAATTTTAGGCAGCGACGCAGAAGCCGCCTCCGACATTGACATCGTATGTTGCAAATATGATCTCCCCCGCGACTTTCCAGAAGCCGTCTTAAAAGCGGCCAAAGCCCTGCCCCACAAACTTCGCAAAACAGACTATAAAGACCGTCTCGACCTGCGAAAATCCACCACTGTATCCATTGTGGGATCGCTAGATCCCGACCATCCGGTTGTGGTAGACGATGCCCTAACTCTGGACTATCTCGAACCCAAAAAGAAAAGTGAGTCTCCTAAATGGCGGGTTGGGGTGCATATCGCCGACGTATCCTACTATGTCCCCTTTCAATCTGATTTGGATGCCGAAGCCCAGCGCCGAGGCACATCCATTTATTTGGGCAATACCGTACTGCATCTATTGCCGGAGCTACTGCACCACTGTTGTGCGCTGACCCCCGGCGAAGACCGCCTAGCCATCTCCGTTCTGTTGACGTTGGATACGGAGGGCAAACTGCAAGAGTTTGAAATTCAGCCCACGCTCATCAATGTGGATTATCAGATTGATTATCAGAACATTGAAACCATTTTGCGCCGCAACCAGCCGCCGGAATCAGACGAGCAAAACACACCTTATCCATTACTCAGTCCGGATCAGGTGACGCAGTATGAACCCATTTTTGAGCTTTTGGATCAGCTCTTTGCACTGAGTACAGCGGTGCAAAATCAGCGCCACGATCGCGGCTGTTTTGAACTCAACTTACCTGAGCAGATCATTCCCCATGGCATGAATTCTGACCTTGGTGACTATCTGTCTCCCAAGTTTCAGTACGATGATGAGGGCGCATTGGGGGCGATGGTGGTGTCCTCGCTCCTGCCATCGCGATCGCTCGTTACCGAGTTTATGCTGCTAGCCAACCAAGCAGTTGCCACCCATCTGCAATTGCTTGAACTGCCCGGTGTCTACCGTATTCACCGCACGCCTGACCCCAACGAAGTGCAGGAATTGCTCAAGCTCGTTAGCAATATGGGAATTGAAACCGACCTGACTGACCTGGATCAAGATGAAGACGTGCATCCCCGCCAGTATCGGCATCTAACTCAGGAGTTTGCCAACTCTAAGGTGGAAAAGGTGCTGACCTATTTACTGCTCTCCACCCTGCGTCCAGCTTCTTACAGCACGCATCCTGGATCTCATTTTGGGCTGGCTTTGGAGAGTGGCTATACGCATTTCACATCACCCATGCGCCGCTATCCAGATTTGTTGGTGCATCGGGTGCTGCACACTATGTTTCAACATGGACGCGATCGCCGTTCAACCCGTGCCAAAGAACAGGTGAACCTGCGCCATAGTTCTTGCCATAAAAAAGTGAACTGGAATGTGATTCCGCCAGAAATGCATACTGAATTGGCAGAGCATTTTGCATCTGTGGTGTTGTACCTGAGTGAGCGCGAAAAACTGGCCCAGGATGCCGAAGCGGACTTGGAAGGCTTGAAAAAGGCTGAGTTTATGCAGCAGCATACCGGCGAAATCTTCCATGGCTTAATTACCGGCGTGCAGTCCTATGGATTTTTTGTGGAAATCGAAGAGCTGCTCGTTGAGGGGTTGGTTCATGTCAGTTCTTTGAAAGATGACTGGTATGAGTATCGATCGCGTCAGCAGAAATTAGTCGGTCGCAAGAGCCGTCGCCAATATCGCCTAGGCGATCGCGTTGAAGTGCAAGTCAAGAGTGTTGATTATTATCGCCAGCAAATTGACCTAGTTGCCGTAGGTGGCGGCAGCGAAGCTCAAGATGATGACCTAGAGGATGACGTAGACCTAGAAGATGACGTAGACCTAGAGAATGATGCGGATGATGGCAACGAAGATGACCAAAACTAATGGCATGCAAGCCCTGCCCTTTGGGGCAAGAGGTGTGTACTGATTTCAGCGGCAGGGCATATTGTC
>CAYSIR010000383.1:0-3767 GCA_964431105.1 uncultured Leptolyngbya sp.
AGTCGGTTCCTATTTTGAACATCCATATTTTCGCTTGTCTGTTTGTGTTTCTTGGATTTACTCAAGGTTCTTGGATTATAACAGAGAACCTTTCTCATCTAGCTTTTATACGCTCACTTAGTGGTGCTTTTGTTAATATTCTACTAAATGTAGTTTTTATACCAGTCTATGCTGGTATTGGTGCAGCAATAGCTACAGTAATTTCTTATGGATTTGCTTTGGTTTTTTTTAATCTTTTTTATCCCAAAGCAAGGGTGATTTTTGTTATGCAAATGAAGTCTTTTTTCTTTTTTCGCTATATTTTTTTGAACAAGTAAAAAGTATTCCCAGTAGTTTTAAAATATTATTGGGAAATTCAAGCAATTAATTATAGGAGGAGAGGTAGTGTTTATGAAACAATCTCATGTAGTTAAAAGGAACTATGTTAATCTAGGTTGTGGAAAGAATTATCATCCTGAGTGGATTAATATAGATCTTGTTGCTTCAGGTACAGATGTAATCTCTTATGATCTTAGTCAGGGTATACCTTTACCAACAAACAGTTGTGATGTAGTCTATCACTCACACATGCTTGAACATTTGAGACCAAGTGATGTTCCATCATTTATCCAAGAAAATTATCGAGTACTCAAGTCTGGTGGTATTATTCGGATTGTTGTTCCTGATCTAGAGTCTATTTGTCGTCTCTATCTTGAAAAGTTAGAAGCAAGTGTCAGTGGTGATGAACAAAGTAAATTCGATTACGAATGGATGATGATTGAATTATATGATCAAGCAGTGCGAGAGCAAAGTGGTGGAAGAATGAAAGAGTATTTACAAAAAGACCATATACCCAATGAAGATTTTGTGTATGCTCGTAGTAATGAGGCAAAAAGGATAGTTGCTTCTTTTAAGCAGTACAATAATATTTTCAAACAAAGAATACTGCGTTTAACTTTATCTAATCACCAATTTATATTTTCTCGCATTCAATTAATTTCGATAAAGTTGTATCATCAAATAATTACACGATTTCTACTTGGAAATAAGGCACAAAAAGCTCTTAATATTGGTTTTTTTCGACTTAAAGGAGAAGTCCATCAGTGGATGTATGATAGATATTCACTAAAACAAGTGTTATTAAATGCTGGTTTTGAAAATCCGATACAACGAACAGCATTAGAAAGTTATATACCTAATTGGAAATACTTTTGTCTTGATACATTTTCCAATGAGATAGTACGTAAACCCGGATCACTTTTTATGGAAGCAAAAAAATCACCATAAAAAGAATTGACTTTAGTAAGATTAATTGCTGTTAGAAAGTAAAGGGGGATACTTCTTAATAATAAAGTATCATTGGATGAAATTCATATCAAGAAAGAGAATATTAAAGTGTCTTTACTAGTACAATTTCTACTTAATAAAGCTATACAAACACAAAAAAAAGGTGTTTTTAATAGAATAAATCTACAAGTAATAAGGTTTTTACGTAAGAAAATCTTGTTATTTACAGACCCATTAGTACATTATACGTTAGATAATTCTGAGATATTAATGCCATTCTCTCAAGAGTTGCCTTTTTACCGAAAGTCTTACCCGCTCTATTCATCAAATGTAGCACGAGTTGCCCAACACGTAGCAAAGAAATACCCTTCAGCCACATTTATTGATATTGGGGCTAATATTGGAGACACTGTAGCTATCTTACGCAATCGTATTAGCAACCCCATTCTTTGTATCGAAGGTTGCAACGATTTTTTTTCTGTATTAAAATTAAATTCGGTAAAATTCAAAGATGTCTTCATAGAGAATGCCTTTGTTAGCACAACAACAGGAGAGGTTAAGGGTTCTCTGGAACGGTCAAGAGGTACAGCACAATTTAATCCTAACCAAGAAAGTAGTCTTTTGAATAGCAAAAGACTTTCAGATATTTTGCAGGAACATCCAAAGTTTTTAAATTCTCGAATGATAAAAATTGACACAGATGGTCTTGACTGTTCAATCATAAAAAGTGAGTTAGAACTCCTATCATCTCTCAAGCCAATGCTATTTTTCGAATATGATCCCTTCTGGTTTGGGGAACACACAACAGATGGATTTGCGGTATTCAAGCAACTGTCTGAAATAGGGTACAGTTATGTTATGATATGGGAAAATACAGGGAATTACCTCATTTCATTAAATCTGCAAAACAAGATTTCATTACAAGATATTCATCATTTTTACGTAGGTCAAGAAGGAAAGCGATATTGTGATATTTGTGCTTTCCATAAAGAAGATATTGATCTTTTTGAATCAGTAAGAAAGGGAGAAATAGCCTTCTTTTCCTTTTTCAAACAAGCAAATACAGGGCAAAAAATCAGTGAAAGTACTTTTTCTTAGCACATCTGACATACAAGGTGGTGCATTCCGTGGGGCTTATCGTCTCTATAAAGGGCTTCAAAGTATAGGTGTAGAAACACGCATGCTGGTGCAGCACAAAAAAAGTGATGATCATACTGTAGTAGGTCCATCAACAAAGATCACTAAAGCTATTGCCAAACTCTTTCCCACGCTAGATAGGCTCCCCTTGTATGGGTATCCTAATCGTCACCCTGCAACATGGAGTATCGGATGGATACTAAGAAATCTTGAAAAAACAATAGACTTATTACATCCTGATATAGTGCATCTCCACTGGGTGGGCGGTGGCTTTTTACCAATAAAAGCTCTCGCTAAGATAAAACAACCTATCATTTGGACTCTGCGTGATATGTGGGCATTCACCGGGGGGTGTCACTACGATAAAGCATGTGGACGTTACCAAGATAGCTGTGGAGCATGTCCACAGCTTGGTTCCCATACGCAACTTGACCTCTCACGGATGACCTACAAGCATAAACAGCGGTCTTGGCAAGGGAAAAATATAACAATTGTCGCTATAAGTCATTGGCTTGCATCGTGTGCTAGGGCGAGTTCACTCTTTCGCCATCATCGTATTGAAGTTATCCCTAATGGGCTTGATCTCACCCAATATAAGCCCCTACCACGTCATGTTGCCCGCGATATGCTGGCACTACCACAAGATAAACAGTTGGTATTGTTTGGGGCATTGAGCAGCACGAGTGACCGTCGCAAAGGATTTCATCTCTTGAAACCAGCATTGCAGCAACTTGCAAGTCAAGGATGGGGCAACCATACAGAGGCAGTAGTTTTTGGGGCATCGCGTCCAGAACATGTGCCAGATTTGGGGATGGCTGTGCATTATACAGGATACCTGCATGATGATGTGAGCTTGGCACTCCTCTACTCTGCTGCTGATGTATTTGTGATACCATCGATACAAGAAGCTCTAGGCAATGTTGTTCTGGAAGCGTTGGCGTGTGGTACTCCGTGTGTTGGGTTTGCCATTGGGGGTATCCCTGATATGATAGAGCATGAGCAAAATGGCTATCTGGCGCAGCCGTATGTCGTCGAGGATTTGGCGCAGGGTATGGCGTGGGTGCTGGGGGATGCGGAGCGGTGGCAGCGGTTGTCGCGCCGCGCACGGGCGAAGGTGGAGCAGGAGTTTGCGCTGGAGCGGCAGGCGGCGGCGTATCGGCGGCTGTATGGGGAAGTGATCGAAGATTAAAATGGAAGCTATACTCACACAAAGGAAACCTCAATGTCAGTATTGACAACTATTACCCGTAAAGTATGTACATTAGCAAGATATATTGGAGACCCCAGACTCTTTATCCTTCGTCAACGTGGGGGTCTGGTAGATGAATTTCAAACGTTGAATCAAGCATGGTTTCATACATTTC
>CAYSIR010000384.1:0-3739 GCA_964431105.1 uncultured Leptolyngbya sp.
TGCGCTTATATCCCCCGGTTGAAACGCGGGGGCTTTACGCCTGCTACTCGTAAGCTGTCAGCATTGCTGTTGAGTCAGGGTTGGTATCCGTCACGCGCCGGACAAGACCCCACTGCGCGATCGCAAGCCGATACTCCTGCCATTCCTGTAAGATACTCTCCAGAATCATCAAAGATCATGAGACTATAGCAGTGTGGCATTTAGCCCAGCGCTCTGAGTAACGGTGATACACCATTAAATCAGCGTTGAATCAGCGTTGACTCAATATTGATTACAGATTGCTTTTCTGCGTCGTCCACATTGTACCGGAGTCTGCGTCCCAGTAAGGCGTACTATGTTTGAGACTGTTTTATATCCGATTGATCAATCTCGTGAATCCCTTGAAGCAGCGGGTATGGTAGCTCAGATTGTTCAGGCTAACCATAGTCGTCTTGTGGTACTGTCGGTTGTTGACCGTGAGGCGAATCCATCAGATGAGAGCCAATCCTACGACGCGATCGCCCAGTTACTCGATCGCGTCAAAACATTATTTGCTAAGCAAGGTTTGACAGTGGAAACGTTGGAGCGAGAAGGCAAACCAGCATTTGTGATTTGCGAGGTCGCTGATGACATTAATGCAATGCTGATTGTGATGGGCTGTCGGGGGTTGGGGCTAACTGAGGAAGGAGCCGCCGAAAGTGTGACCAATCGCGTCATCAACCTTGCGCCTTGCCCAGTTCTGATCGTGCCCTAGGGATTGATGTCCTCTGCAAGCGCGATCGCCTAGTCGTCCGTCAAGTACGGAAACTTCTTCCTGTAGGCACTTTCCGAGGGGCGATCGTGCTTCCTAAGCTATAGATAGGCCAGCGTTTATAGTTCAAACCAGAGGAGAGATTGTATGAATCCATTGCCAGAAACCAGCTACTATGACAGCGACAAGCGTAAGGTTTTGTCGGCGGTTAGCCACGGCTCTATTTTTCTAAGTTCGCTATTTTTGTCGGTCGGAGCGCCCATCGCCATTCTGTTTATTAGCGATGACCCCATTGTCAAGGCCAATGCCCGTGAAGCTATCAATTTTCACTTCAACGTTTGGCTATATGAAATCATTTTTGGGCTGCTGTGCTTTGTGCTGATTGGCTACCCGCTGCTAGCCATTCTGTTTATTGTGCATTGGGCATTGCCGGTGATAGCTATTTTGAAAACGCTGGACAATCCAGACAATCCTTACCGCTACCCGTTCATTTTCCGACTGATTGGCTAGGGCGATCGCCCATCTGGTGAATAGCCGTTTTTTTAATTCCGTTACAATAGTAAACACTTGCCAAGATGCGATCGCTCAGATATTGATTGCGATCGTTGTTTTAATTGGCACGAACCTGTTGTGAATGTGAAAGAGAGAATAGTTGTGACCACAGCAACGCCAGCGATCGGGGCATCCTTCGAGTATTTCACCTGGGAATGGCAAGGATATTCTATCCGCTACACGGTGTCCGGTTCGGGGCAACCGTTACTGTTGATTCATGGATTTGGCGCGTCGATCGGTCACTGGCGTCAAAATATTCCCGTTTTGGCAGAGGCCGGCTATCAGGTGTTTGCCATCGATCTATTGGGGTTTGGCGGTTCAGATAAACCTGCGATCGCCTACACCCTAGAGCAATGGGAAGCGTTGCTCTACGACTTTTGGCAAGCGCAAATTCAACGTCCGACCGTCCTCGTCGGCAATTCTATCGGTGGCTTGTTGACACTCATGTTAATGGCCCACCATCCTGAAATGACCCGTGGCGGCGTGTTGCTGAACTGCGCCGGTGGTCTTAACCATCGCCCCGAAGAGCTGAATTGGCCGCTGCGGACAGTGATGCAGTTGTTTACCAATGTGGTCTGTTCGCCTGCCTTCGGGCCGCTGCTGTTTAATCAGGTTCGCCGCAAGTCTCGCATCCGGGAAACTCTGAAGCAGGTCTATTGCGATCGCACGGCTATCACCGATGAACTGGTCGATTTGCTCTACGAACCATCCTGCGATCCCGGTGCCCAGCAGGTTTTTGCTGCCATTTTGTCGGCCCCTCCCGGCCCCCGCCCCGCCGAACTGTTGCCCCATGTTCGACAGCCGCTCTTAGTGCTTTGGGGAGAAGCCGATCCTTGGACCCCGATCGCCGGTTCCAAAATTTATCAAGACCTGGCTGCCCAGCCAGATGCGGCTCCCCCAGTACAGTTTCAAGCGATCGCGAATACTGGGCACTGTCCCCACGATGAACGCCCAGAGCAGGTTAATTCAGCCATGATCGACTGGTTGAAAACCTTGGGATGAGGGAGTGATGAACGGTGATGCGATACCCAGCACTAGCCCATTGGTTTCGCTAAAGGACTTTAATTGAAGCACGGTCTAATGGGGGCTTCGGTCAGATTGGGCTGGCTATGATCTACATCACGCGATCGCGCTACCAACATCACCCCATTGCCGGTTAGTCATCACTGTTGACAAACGCACCCCCCTGCAAAATAGGTGCAGATTCAGAAACAAGATGTGGGCTGGATGTTTCCTGAAGGTCAACCTAAAGCCGCCTGTTGCTGGATGTTCCTAACGTTTCAAGCTAAGTCATGCTCTATCGCCGTGCAGTTTTGCACGGTTTTTTTATGTCAAATTCAACGTTCCGCACCCGCCCCGTTATCCATGCCGCACGAACCGCCAAGCTCATAACGGTTGCAGCCGTTTGCTACCTTTCTAAGCTGTGGCAGGAATAGGCGTTTGAGCGGAACTTGTGTAATGGTGACGAACTTGGGATTTAAGGAAAGGGTTATGCAGCAATGTGCCCCAGGCGATCGCCCTAGCGCCCCGTCAACACGACCAAGCCAATGCCGCCGAAATATAGCCCTAGCACTGCCCCCGCAAACAGACTTTGAGTAACTGGATCGGTCGAGGGGGTCAAAATGGCACCCAAGACAACCGCCGCTAAAATGACATAGCGCCAACCCGCCAACATTTGTTTTGAGTTAACAATGCCTAATGACCCTAGCAATAGCTGCACCACTGGCACTTGGAACGCCAAGCCAGCACTAAACAGCAGCAACAGCACAAACTCGAAGTAGCGATCGATTGACCAAAGTTGCTCTACAACGTCTTCGCCATAGTTGATAAAGAAATTGAGCGCCGCTGGAATTAGAGCGAGGTAGGCGAACGCAAGACCCGCCACAAACAAAATGCTGGAGCCAAACACGATCGGTGCAATCAGTCGGCGCTCTCGCCGCGTTAACCCCGGCAGCACAAACTGAACTACCTGATAGAGGATAAACGGAGTCGCAAGGAGCAAGCCACTGTAGCCTGCGACCTTCATTGAAACAAAGAAGTACTCACCCGGCGATAGCTGTAAAAACTTGACGCCCTGGGCAGGCACTTCCAAAAGCTGGACAATGTGTTTAACAAAAATGAAGCAGAAAATAACCCCAACCAGGGCCGCCCCAAGCGAATAAAAAATCCGCTGACGCAGTTCTTCGAGGTGATCGAACAATGACATCTCGACATCATCTAGCCATTCGTCATCAGGTTCGATCGCTGGCTTGCTACCATTCGCCTGAGCGTTGTCCTTTACTGGGGTCTTGAGTTCAGAAGGTGCCATGAATCCTATTCAGCGTGATGAGTCAGCAAACTAGCCTCTATTCTACCGAGGGTGGGTCCATCCGGGGTAGAAATCTTGATTGGATACGGATGCATTTGGGTGCATGTCACCTTTACGCCCTCACCCTAAATCCCTCTCCCAATCTTGGG
>CAYSIR010000385.1:0-3691 GCA_964431105.1 uncultured Leptolyngbya sp.
AGTTCGTTAATCCATGCGTTGCGCTTGAAGGTTCTCCAGAATCGCCCTGTTTCCAGCCTTGTCGGTTCAAAAAACGCTTTACACTGGAGCCAATAGGAAATTGGGCTATTTCAGAACAGGGCCAGTCAGTCCCGATCAGTACTTTTCCCGACGGGTAATTTTACGGCGGTTGGGGCATCAACCACTGCGCCGGGAGGCGACGTAAGACAGGCTTCGCCTGCGGTTGCTGTTTGACCGGAGAATCTCCCGTTTTCTAAACTATGCAACGTTGCCAGACTTTTCGCCTCACAACCCTTCTAGCGGTCACTCAGAGTCCTCGTTTTTGAACCGAGGAATACGGGTTTCAGCGAGATTTGCGTAATGGATAGGTGTTCTAAACGGGGGAGTCTATCAAAGAGATTCCTGTTGGTGCATGGGGATTCATGTTGACCATGAGCAGAATGGTGAATTGAATGAGCCGTCCGGTCATCGTCTGAGCTGAGCAGCGTAGAACTGAATAGCCCGATTTTGCAACCCATTGGCCAATGCAAGATAAGCGTCGATCTATGTCACTTGAAACTGCCTCTACGCCAGCCTCTGAACGTGCGGCTGTTTTTCGTTTGTCTCCGTTGATTCGTCTAACGCTGATGAGTCTGTACGTTGCGCTGACGGTTCCGCTGCCGTTTTTGGCGATCGCTACAGATGCTCCCTTATCCCCCTGGCTGTTTGTGGGGGGCGGGCTAGTAGGGGCGATCGCCCTTTATGCCGCCTTGTGTGAACGGGTGGTGCTGACGGAAACTAGCATTAGCGTGACGTACCCTGGTTGGGTACCGCGCTTTTTCCGCCGGGGATGGTCGCTGAACTGGGATGCGATCGCCGACTTGAAACCCCGCACGACGGGGCAGGGTGGACTGGTCTACTATTTTGTGACCCCAAAACGCGATCGTGCCTACCTGTTGCCGATGCGGGTGGCGGGCTTTGCCGAACTGACGCGCCAAATCCAAGCCAAGACCCATCTGGACATGAGCGATGTGCGGCCGTTGTCGCAGCCGTGGATGTATCTCATTTTGCTGGGCTTTACGCTGTTGCTGCTGCTGGTGGATGCCTGGACGATTACAACAGCGGTGACGGGCGGCTTGGTACAACTGAGCTAAGACCGGCCGCTACGCTGGTCGTCCTCCATTGGTAAGGATTTTGGGTGATGGCAACGCCACCCAAAATCCTTATCTGAAACCACTACCCGCTACCCGTTCTAAGACACATAAAGTATGGGCGATCGCTTCAGCCACCGCGTCCATCATTGCCCACAGCAGCGATCGATTCCTAAACTGTCGAGTAGCAAATCACTGACTGCATTTGCCACAGCAAACTCACCATAAAAGCTTTCAGAAAAGTCAAACGCTTGCATCTCAGTCAGAATGGCAATGATCAACGACCCGACATCATTTTCACCTTCCATGCGCTGCCGGACAAAGACCTGAGAGGCGCGTGCAGCAATGTCATGATTAACCGGTTCTGGCAAAAACTCTTGATCCAACCATTGATGCAAAGCCTGTCGCAGCCATTCTCCTTCTTGCTGTGGATTTTCGGCGGGCGGTAATGTGATCGATGAAATTGGCTCAGGCATAGGTTAACCCAATGTCATAATTGATGGCTATTAGCCATTATGTTGCCATAACTCTTTGCATCAGTTATCAAAAGGTTGTCATTTGTAAAGGCTGTACCCACTCTGCCCATGGGATTCCATAAACCTTTGTACTGGGCGATCGCTCCCTTTGCCCATTCTTAGATACCGTGGACACAATAGACATTTTCTATGTGATCGAGGTTTGGAGACTTGGTCAGTTCTTCTGAATACGACATTCCGACGCTAGTGCAGGGCTATGCCCAAGGCTATTTTTTGATGGCGGATGAAGACGGCAGTAATCTAAGTTGGTATGCCAGCCGCCAGCATACCTTAATTCCGCTTGACGATCGCTTTCGATATCCTAAATCCCTGCGGCGCGTACTTAATCAACAGCGCTTTACAATTGCCATCAGCCAAGCCTTTCAGCAAGTTGTAGACGGCTGCGCCGCCCGAGACACCACCTGGATTTCAGACGAACTCAAAGACATTTACTGGCGATTGCACCTGGCCGGTTGGGCCCACAGTTTCGAGGCTTGGCAGCATAATGAACTTGCCGGGGGCATTTTGGGGATTGTCATCGGCGGAGCGTTTATCGGTGAGTCCATGTTTTACCGCATTCCCGATGGCTCGAAAGTTGCCATGGTGAAATTGGTAGAGCAGTTGCGATCGCAGCGGTTCACCCTGTTCGATGCGCAGATGATGAACCCGCATCTAGCCCGATTTGGAGCCTACACCATTGCTGATCGGGACTACAAAAGGCTACTGCGCCGGGCCGTCGCTCAACAGCGATCGTTTCGACTCATCCTTGAATCGTCTTGAACGCTGAGTTACTGTCAAACCTAAGCGTTCCCATGACCGCCGTTGCCATGCCCATTATTGTTATCTGGATCTTGCGAGATCAAGTCTGACATGGCTTCATTCAGCGCTTTCGGGTCCATGAATACTACCTTAGAATTGGCGCTTTGCCCTAAGCGATAGTTGGCATCTACATACTTTTGCGCTACCAAATATTGCAGCACCGCTTGGGGATTGTCCGTCACCCCTAGCACTTCAGCAATCTTGCGAATGGACTCCACCGTACCTTCCGCTTCTTCAATCGCCGCCCGCTTTTTTCCTTCCGCTTCTAGCACCGCCGCCCGGCGATTACTTTCCGCCGCCCGTTCTTTCTCTAGCGACTCGCGCACCCGTTCAGGCAGGGTAATGTTTTGCACCTCTACTCGCAGCACCTTCACTCCCCAGGGAGCGGTTGCTTCATCTAGCTGATACAGGAGCCGCTGGTTTAACTGACCACGCAAGGCATAGGTCTGATCCAGCGGCACTAAACCGATATCCGATCGCAAGTTTGTTGTCACCAAATCGGTCAGCGCTTTTTCAATATCTTCCACTGCATAGTACGTTTGCGGTAGCTCCAAGATACGCCAATAGACAACGGCATCAATTCCTATGGAAATACTGTCTTTAGTAATGGCATCTTGGGGAGGAATATCAAGTACCTGCTCACGGGTTGTGTCTTCCCATACCACGGTATCTAGCAGGGGCACAATGAAATTCAAGCCCGGCACAAGCTTTCGATGGTAGCGTCCTAGGCGTTCGACCAGTGCTTCATTCCCTTGGTTAATAATTTTGACCGATCCAATCATGTAGCCCACGACCGCTAGGGCTAGAGCCGCGAGAATAGCATCAGGAGACATAGATTACGATCCATGTGAATGTAATAGATGAAACCAGTAACAGTAGCGCTAATGAGAGAATCGACTCACATCCTGACTCCAACCCCAATGTGAAGCCCATCTTCAAGTGCATGAGCGATCGCCGCATTTGTCTGTCGCTGTTGAATGGTTATCATCAAAAACGGTTATTGGAGACGGTCATCAGATGAGTAACGATCGCGTTAGATCACTAGCTAGATTAACTGTAATCGAAACGCGATTAGAACGGCAAAATACAGCATACGCCTCGGGAGCATGTCACGTTTGCAAATCCCTGCATTGCCATCATCCCCCAACCCCCCTTCGACCAGCTCAGGACCGGCTTCTCCCAATATTGGGCTACTAAGTACACCCATCTCCAGTGCTTCCGACAAAC
>CAYSIR010000386.1:0-3620 GCA_964431105.1 uncultured Leptolyngbya sp.
GTGACACGCTGAAAGGATGATTGATATAAGCGATCGCTGGATGTAACTGAATCGGATATGTCTATCGTTTTTACGATGGTGTTTAGCAATAACCCAGCGATCAATAAAATAATGATAGATAAAACGGTTCCAATAACCCAGCAATTCCGTAAGTCTCGCAACCCTCGGAGGCGATCGCGCCGAACATAGACCAGTAAGAGACAGGTTAATAGCAATCCGGCTAACCACCATTCGGTAAACGATCGCGCTACGATAAAAAAGGTGCGCATCCCTTCCAGTGATTCATAATTATCGAACTCAGGCTGAAAGATCGGAGCAGCGGGTAAATCTTCATGTTCAGCCTGCCAGTAATCTTGGAAGCGCTCAGCGAGTTGAGCATGGGTCAGATTTTGGGGGATGCATTCCCTTTGATCGTTAAGATTGTCTGGCTGTCCGGAGCAGATCGGCAGTTGTTGAACATGGTCGGTAATGATCTGTGCGCCATCGGTTTGAATGTAGGTAATGATGGACTGAATATGGTCTGTATTCAGGTTTAACTCAACCGTATCGGTGCGATCGGATAAATAATTATAGAAACTAAAAATAACGGAATCAATAATATTTTGGGCAGCATCTACTGGAAACCCGTCAACGTAGCGATTGGCTAGCGTTCTACTGTACAGAAGAGGTAAGGTTTCGTCCTGCTCATGAATCGTTTCTAAGCTGCTGAGAAAGCCCGCTCGCACGATCGCTCGATAGACATCGGCGCGGGCCAGCCAGTCGGTGACGATCGCTGCATCGGTGATGTGATGGAAGGTGACAGCGGTGGGCATTCCCAACCCAATGCCGAAGGTTAGGAGAACCGCTAGTGCAAACACAAACAGCCCGTGGAGCAATCCCAGTAAGGTTTTCATCGTCAAGACCCGGATAATAATGCTATACGATGCCGACCCGACGCAATCCATCACAAATACGACGCACCTGTTTAGCCCATGTCCAATCTTGCATGAACTCGGCAGCGGCGGCTCCCTTTTGCTTCGCTTCGGTGCGGTCTTGGTAAACTTGCTCCAGGGCGGCAACGACTTCATTCACCTCTGATTCGCCCCAGCCCTCAACGCCGACAAAGGGACCGCGGGGTTTAGCGGGGGACTGATGCCGCAGCGGATAACAATGGCGATCGCCCACAATATCGAGATGTCCAGTGTTGGCGGAGATAATGGTGGGAATACCGCAGGCCAGACACTCCATCGCGGCTAGGTTGGTGCCGCCTTCGCCTCGGTTAGGGAACACGGCGACATCTGCTTCTCGAATTACCTCCCCCATCAGGTAGTTGGGAATCGGGCCAATGTCCATTGTATTTTGGGCAGGAATGCCGTTGGCGACGAGCCAGCTTTTGACCTGTAGTCGTCGTTGCTTATCTAAATTGGGCAAGCCCTTCACATTACCAGTTTGTTCAATGCCGGCCATAAACTGCGGCCAAAAATTGTGCCAGGCGGTAATCAGTATGGCATCGGGATGGGTCTGCACAAAGCGGCGGAAGGCAGCAACTACGATATCCTGTCCTTTTCGATATTCCAGTTTACCGCCGGAAAATACAACGAAGCGATCGCCCAACAGTCCTGATTTCGGCCCCGGATGGAAGCGGGTGGGGTCAATGCCTTGAGGTAAGGAATAGGTGTTGGTTAACCCAGCGGCGCGAAGAATGTCCTCATTCCATTTGGAACCCGCGGCAATCATATCGAACTGGCGACCCCGGGCGATCGCATCGGGCGGCAGGGCAGTATCTTCTAAGAAAATAACACCAACATTGCGGCTACCCGATAAACTTTGCAGCAAACCACATTGCAGCCCGTTGCCCAGGGCGTGGAGAATAGGAACATTTAGCTTCAGTTGTTTACCCGGATTGGCTGCCATAATTTGCTGAAGTCGCTGAAACTCTCCCATCAACGGTTCAATCAGCGATCGGTGTAGCGGATTTAGTTTATCTATTGCTTCAGATTTGACCAGCAGCACCGGGCCAAAGTCCGCCATCTGCGATAGCTGTAACACTAAGTTCACGCCAAAATTGCCCCAGCCAGTCATCAAGCTCATGGGCCAGCCAATGCCCAGCGGTTGCCGCACGACGGGGGGTGGAACCGGGGAAGCCGGTTTTGGCGAAGGTTGGGCGTGGGGTGAAAAGTCTGCGATCGCCCCCACCATATCGGCAATAACTGGCTCCCATTCAGCCAGCACTTTCTGGCGGAACAGGCGTAGGGTCGGATACCAGGGTGTATCAGTGCGATCGCTAAGCCAGCGCCAATCGCAGGACATATTCAGCATCACCCAGGCAGGCTTACCCAGCGCTCCGGTCAGGTGAGCAATCACCGTATCTACTGTGATCACCAAATCTAGCTGTTGGATAATGCAGGCCGTGTCGGCGAGGTCAGAAAACTGCGACCCTAAGCAAAGGACACCGTGGCGATCGAGAATGCTCTGATCCTCTGGTGAGACATCTTTTTGGATACTGTAAACATTGAGTGAGGGATGAGACAGCAGCGGCTCAAATAGGTTCAGATCACAGGATCGATTTTTACCCGTTTTACTTAGCGGATTGGCCGACCAAACAATCCCGACATTTGGCTGACCCGGCGTTTGGGGCGGCAACGGTATCTGAATCCCATCAGGAACAGACAGATAGGGTATCTCTGCCGGAATGGTATCCACCGTAGTGCCAAAGAAACGCGGCAGACTCATCAACGGCGCATGGAGGTGATAGGTTTTTGGGGCTTCCCCGCGTTCAAAGACCTGCTCAATGCCGTCAATTTGTTTAAATAAACGGGTCAGCCCCGGTTGATTGCATTCCACCCAAATGCGATCGCCCCGTTCTAGTACCTTGGGAATATACCGAATCATTTGAATACTGTCGCCCAATCCTTGCTCTGCATAGAGCAGCAGCACCTTACCGTGAAAATTGCTGCCGTCCCAAGCGGGCTGCTGCGAAACACGGGGAGGACAGTCAGCGTGTTTCCAGCGCCATTCATATTCCATGAAGCCGCGCCGATAATCCCCCATTTTCATCAGCACTGCCGCCCGACCGCAGCGAGCCTCAATGTGATTCGGGTTGATATCGAGCGCTCGATTGTATTTCTCTAGGGCTTCGGGTAACTGGTTGATGCGTTTGTAGGCACTGCCCCAACTGTTGAAGCCATCGGCATAGTCAGGCTTTAGCGCGACGGACTTTTGGTAATGGTGGATGGCGGTGTCAATATTGAGGCGCGACTGCTCCAGGGTTCCTAGGTTGTGCCAGGCTTCAGCATAGTCGGGCTTGAGGGCTAGGGCTTTTTGGTAATGCTCGAAGGACTCGTCTTTGCGGTCGAGTTTATCGAGGGCAACGGCCATGTTGTTGTGGATTTCGGCATAGTTGGGCAGTCGTTCTAATGCCTGTTCATACAGATCGACTGCTTCTTGGTATTGGTTGCGCTGATAGGCGATGACACCCAACAGATGGATTGAGTTGCCATCCTGGGGATAGTGCTGACGAATGGTATGGTAAAGCGCTTCGGCGGCGTCGGCTTCGCCTGCCCGGTGTTTGGCAACGGCATCGGCTAGGAGTTCAGATAGTTTGGGCACGGATTCATTGGGGACAGGGCTGACGGCAGGCT
>CAYSIR010000387.1:0-3562 GCA_964431105.1 uncultured Leptolyngbya sp.
CGCCCACACCACCAAAAATCATTACCAATAGAGGACTACCACAGGATGAACTGGAACGAAGTTTCAATTCATCCAATTCTAAATTCTTCCCCGGAATCAGCAACGCCAAAAAGATAGCTTTGAAAAAGAGATCTAGAGACAGGTCTGCAGCATTGGGAGACGAGTCTTATCCTCAGACCTATTTTCTCGAAGCCTATCTCAGAGGGGGTGATCTTATCCAAGATTGATCCACAACCCGCTTGAAAGCTGAAGGTAAACGTAGAAGCAATCTGGGAACCATCTAGATACACCCCCATTAGGAATGGCTCTGCGAGAAAAGTCGGCTAAGCTAGCTAGGGCTGGTGAGCTAATTCTGCGAGCTTGCCATTGACATGACCATTGTTATTTCGCGGTTGCAGTAGCCCAAACCCACCATGATTTCGTTCATAAATCACGTTGATCTCGTTTGTGTCCGCATTCCGGAACATATAGAAATCATGATCGATAAGCTGAAGCTGCTCTAGCGCGTCTTCAACTGTCATTGGCGGCATTGCGAAATACTTCGAGCGAACAACCTGACTCGGTAATTCAACGCTACGATCTTCTGGCAATATCGTAGATACATTACGTTCAGGCAGAACCTCAGAGGCTTTTACAGATGTGCGCTGCTTCCCTTGCGTTTTTTCCTTATACTTGCGGAGCTGCCGAGCGATTTTGTTGGCAACGAGGTCAATGCTGGCATAAAGATTTTCGCTACTCTCTTCTGCTCGAACCACAGCCCCACTCATGTAAATGGTGACTTCCGCTGTTTGTTTAGGATTTATCCGGGGGTTGCGAGCTACCGACAGGTGAACATCTACTTCAGTTGTAAAATTTTGAAAGTGGCTAACGGCTTTTTCAATCTTCTGATGTACATATTCATGGATAGCATCAGTAATATCGATGTTTTTGCCCTGGATAACAAGCTTCATGGAGCTTCCTCCCACAAGAATTTGGGTTATAGTTTCACCCTAGCACTTTGTATTCTAGACAACAGGAGGGTTAAGAATCTTTTGCAAGCTGTGATATTTCTTGATGTATCTCTAAGGGAATTTTAATAGGAATTTAAGAAAGCCTGAGTGAAGAATAGTTGACTTTGGCTCAACCATCTGAATTAACGGAAAGGAGATGGTACTTGGGTCATTTCAGCGGTATCGGCAATCATACTAGCAACTGTGTTAAAAGACATGAATCGTTTCCGCTGCGCTCTAATCTGTCAATCCCTATCGTTTCATAGCTTTTATACGCCATAACCCCTATCATAAAAGCAGTACATTAAAACTGTAGAAAATCTAAAACATTGATGCTATTGCGATCGCCTCGAACCTGCCTTCTCTACCGTCCCGGCCGTGTTCCTTACGAAACAGCTTGGCAATGGCAGCGATCGCTTGTGCAGCAGCGCCGACAGAATCCAGCTCTAGATGATGTGCTTCTTTTGCTAGAGCATCCATCCGTTTACACGCTGGGGCAAGGGGCAACGACAGACTTTGTAAAATTTGATCCGCAGCAGGCCACCGTTCCGGTTATTCGGGTGGAGCGGGGCGGTGAAGTGACATATCATTGTCCTGGGCAACTGGTTGGGTATCCTATCCTCAATCTTCAGCATTATCAAAAGGATCTGCATTGGTATCTGCGGCAGCTTGAAGAGGTTATCATTCAGGCGATCGCACCCTATGGCTTGCGGGGAGAACGGTTGGAAGGGCTGACCGGCGTATGGGTAGAGGGATGCAAAATTGCAGCGATTGGCATTAAGGTCAGCCGATGGATTACGATGCATGGGTTTGCCTTAAACGTCTGCCCAGACTTGACTGGCTTTCAGTCTATTGTCCCCTGCGGTATTGTAGATAAGCCGGTTGGCAGCTTGGCGCAGTTTATTCCAGATATTGCGATCGCAGATGTAGAGCGCTGTATTTTATCTGCTTTCTGTCAGGTCTTTGGTATTACTTTTGTACCTGTTCAGCCCGCCATTGATGCAGCTTCATCTGTCGAACACTTATTTACATTACCGTCTTAGCTACTACGCCACCGTGATGCAACGCCCGCACGTCTGATTATAAAAACCGGTCAGGGTAAGCGATCATGCATTCTTTTCAACACTCACTCAACCGATAGGCGTGATGCTAGAAAGTGTAATCTGGATTTTGTTGATGGGCTTTTTTGCGGGGCAATTGGCTCAACGGCTCAAGCTACCGGCGTTGGTGGGGATGGTGCTGGTGGGGATGGTGCTGGGGCCACAGGTGGGTAATGTCATCAGCTCGGTGCTGGGGGCGGCGAATGGGCTGCGTGCGATCGCTGTGATGGTAATTTTGATGAAAGCAGGGCTGGGGCTAGATCGGGAAAAGCTAGCTCAGCAGGGAACCGTGGCGCTGCGTTTAGGGTTTTTACCCGCTACCTGTGAAGCGATCGCGGTGGCAGTAGCGGCGAAAGAGCTATTTCAGTTTGACTGGGCGACTGGGTTACTGCTGGGCTGTGTGCTGGGGGCGGAGTCTCCTGCGGTGATTGTGCCGGGGATGTTGCGGCTTAAGCGCCTGGGCTGGGGCGTTAAAAAGGGTATTCCCGACGCAATTTTAACGGGCAGTGCCTTGTCGGATGTACTGCTACTATTGGTATTCAGTTTGCTGCTAGCCTTTCTGACGCAGACGGCTAGCGGCCTGACCCTACCCGGCGGTTTCATACTCAGTCCCATTTATCTCCTGCCTTTGCAGGCGATCGCCCAAATTGGGTTCGGGGTGCTGATGGGTTGGCTTACGGCCCGTCTGCTGGTGTCGCTGCTGTCCCGGCAACGCTGGACGCAAACGGGGGTGCAGGATGGTTTAGTCGTGGCAAGCGTAGCGTTGGGGCTGGTCGTAGGGTCGGAGAAAATACCCATTTTTTCGGGCTACCTAGCCGTGATGGCAACGGGCTTTTTTTTGATCGAGCAGGATGCGCCCTTAGCGCGACAACTGCGCAACGGGTTTGACCAATTGTGGGCGATCGCTCAGATTGTCCTGTTTGTGTTGCTGGGAGCCAGCATTCAGCTCGACGTACTGGGAAACGTACTGTCAGCAGGGCTGCTGACATTAGTGATTGGTACCCTAGTCGGGCGATCGCTGGGTTGGTATCTTTCCACCCTCGGCAGTAACTGGACTTGGCAAGAGCGGCTGTTTTTGCTGCCCGGCAACTCTGCAAAGGCTACTGTTCAGGCAGCGATCGGTGCAATTCCTCTGGCACAAGGCATTGAGGGAGGAGAGATCATTCTGGCGCTCTCAGCCCTGTCAATTTTGGTAACCGCTCCCCTAGGAGCCTGGGCTATTCCGTTCATGGCTCCCAAACTGCTGGAGCGGGGCGAGATTGATCCCACCAAAGTATCAGTCTCCCAATCCATTGTGCTGCTGGCAGCCATCGATACCTCGCCCCTTGCGGCTCAAGTCTTGGCTAAATCTGCTGAGTTAGCCCGCCGCAGCAATGCTGAAGTGATTGTTCTACACGTCCTACGCGATCCTAAAGACCTAGATACCTTGCATCGGCAAGCCCAACGCTTGCTAGCCGATATTCGTTATCAGTT
>CAYSIR010000388.1:0-3530 GCA_964431105.1 uncultured Leptolyngbya sp.
CAAAGTCCCTCTCCCAAGATTGGGAGAGGGATTTAGGGTGAGGGCGTAAAGGTGATATGCACCCAAGCGAGGTCTGCGTAATGGCTAGCGTGCAGTAGGGATGAGCTGGCCGACTGTCGGCACTTTTTAAGGATCGCAGCCGTCACTGGGGCTGGTGCCGCCTGGCATGGGTTAAGGCATTCTGGCGGCGTGAATGATTTCTGTTCTCTGTCGTTTATGGTCGGACTCCGATGATGAAGTATTCTCTCTGTCAAATTAGCGCGGTTGGGTTGGGGGTTAGCATCGGCGCAAGTCTAATTGCCCCAGATGCGATCGCGGCTGAGCAGGTTGTCATTCACTACCAAATTTTTGAGCGATCAATCTCCGTTGAAGAACTCACTACCTTTGCCGAAACGGGAGAATTATCTAGAGAACTAGAACGCTATGTTGAGCAGACGGAGAAAGAGCCGGAGACATTGCAGATGGCCCTGACTCGAACCGTTCCCATGCGGGTGACGTTCTTGGATCGAACCCTCAATACATTCCTAGGAGAGCGATTGCTGGATGAAGTCGGGCAGCTCATCCGCACGCCCTCCGGTACGGCGAATCGAGAAGCGCTGCGCTCAGCTCTGGTACTCTCGGCGGCGGATGATGATGAAATTAGCGTCCTTGAACTGGTACAAAATTACCCGACCAATGAGGTGCATCTGGAAGGCGATCGCTTGGTGGATACTTATTATGCTGTGAGCCTATGGAGCGATCGCGTCCAAGAATTAGTTGAAGTGTTTGAAGCCTTGAGTGAATGGCGGAGCGATGAAGCGGCTAGCGACCCCGACTAAGCGGCTGCACCTAGCTGGCGATCGCCAATTATTCAGCCATGAAGTCATTCAGCAAGGCAGCCATTTGCTGCACCGCATTTGGCTCTACTGAAACTGCCGACACCCCCCAGTCTATAAACTGTCGCAGGAGTGCCTGATTAGGGGCCGAAAGTTGACCACAGATCGAGCAGGCAAGATTAAGCTGACGGGCTGTTTGAGCGATATGGGCGATCGCTCTCACAACTGCCGGGTGATAGGCATCCAAACGAGACGATAGATCAGGATGATCGCGATCGACCGCTAGCACCAGTTGAGTCAAATCATTACTGCCAATAGCAATTCCATCCACCCCAGCCTGGGCATAGTCAGGCAGCAGCCAGGCCACCGATGGCACTTCAGCCATCATCCACAGTTCAAATGCTGGATCTTGAGTCAGTCCTGCTGCAATAACCTGCTCTCGACAAAACGCAAATTCTTCCACCGTCCGCACAAAGGGCAGCAGCAGGCGCACATTGGACTGCCCAGCCTCCTGAAGCTGCCGCAGGGCAGATAGCTCAAGCTGGAACCATGCCAGACTGGCATCATCCATCGCGTAGCTCAGCGTTCCGTGAATCCCCAGAATTGGGTTGACCTCGGCGATAGTCGGCGATCCCTCTAGCGTTTGGTACTCATGGGATCGCATATCAAGGGAACGGTAAAAGACTGGGCGAGGTTTGAGCAACTCGGCAACTTGCTGCAATTCGCGAATCAGGCGCGATCGCAATTGGTCGGTATTGTGATCGCGCACCCAAGCCACCGGATGCCGATGTTCTAGCATATCCAGCAAGGCCAGTTCAGAGCGCAGCAGACCAATGCCATCAATGGGCAACTGCATCAACTGCGGAACCGTTGCCCACCGGTTGAGGCTCACCCATAGCTGAGGTAACGGCGGGCGGGCGGCTGATTCTGCCGTTGTTGGGGGCAGGGACATCGTTTGCAACGGCTGGGTCTGCATCGGTTGGGGTCGATCCGGCACGGATTCAGGGCGGGGCGGCAGCAATACTTCGCCCTGGTAAATACAGCCGCGATCGCCGTCAATGGTGATGCGATCGCCGGAACGAAGCAACTGAGTGGCATTGGCAACCCCCACCACCGCCGGAATCCCTAGTTCCCTGGACACAATTGCCCCATGGCTGGCCCGCCCGCCTTGTTCAGTCACGATGCCGACCACGCGAGCCAGATAGGGCAGCCAGGTTGAGGGCAGCATCGGAGCCACGATGATGCAATCGGGCGGCAACATCGGCAGCATAGCGCCAACGTCCTGAGCAACCCACACCACTCCAGATGCACGGCCGGTCGCTACGCCGAGGCCAGCTAGCGGATCGGTCGATGGTGGCGAACTAGATGCAGGCGGTGGAGTATCCTGGCGTTCAACCTTGGAATGCTCTTGAGAGGGGAGGCGATCGCGCCAAGGTTGCGGACAAATATCACTAATCACCACAATGGGGTGGGCAAAGGCGGCCGAATCGTGGATGCTCCAGGTTAGGCAAAATGGCGTTTTAAGCATTTCAAAAATGCGATGCGCCACCCTCGACAATTGCTGTAATTGGCTAGAAGAGACTAGTGGCTGCTGTCGATTCTCTGGGGCGATCGGCGCAAGATACAAACCAGCGATCGTTGAAGGAAGATAGTCGGGGACTGGAGGAGACCCATCCGGGGACAGCGCCACACAGCGGTAGAGATGGCGTTGTTGACTATGGTGAGTCATTGTTTCAGTCATCACATCCAGGTGATAGCAATCGGGCAGCACCTCTCCAGAGGCGATCGCCTGAGCGAGTCCCCAACTGGCTCGCACTTCGGCTTTTGTCCCCAAACTCAGCAACTCACCCGATCGCTCTGGGGTGAACAGTGGCTGAACCAGAACGCCAAGCTGAATTTGCTGTAGCGGAATGCCGACCTGTTGCCAGTAGAGCAGACTTTTAGCGCTGAATAGATTACCCCACAACCGCCGTAGCCCATTGCCCACAGCGGCTTCATTGACCTGACAAATCTGAGCATCAATCAGCCCTAAACCATCGGCAATGGATTCGACATACCCATTTTTGGCGATCGCAATTGAGGGTTTGAGAATCAGCGTGTCAACTTGCCAACTGCCAGCCAAATGGATTAACGCCGTTAACCAATCGGTCGGCGGTAGCGGGGCCGTCTCGATGGTATGGCGCATGGTGCGGGCGATCGCCTGAAGCTGTAGCGGATTGCTGACATCTAGGTGCAGCGAAGAGTTGGGTAAATCAGCAAACAGCGGCTCTAGCCAATGCATCGTTTCTAAAAAATGGCGAAATACCGATGCAGCCACAACTGCCCCTGGCAAAACCGGATGCCCACTGCCCATGACCTGTGCCAAAAAAAAGGCAGCATCCCCCACCTGCAACCGATCGCTGGCCTTAATGTGATCCAGGGTGTAGAAATGCATGGACGATCCTCTTTGCCTGGCCATGAGCGACATCATTATCCCAGGCCATCACTCCATAGGATGGCGCTGCCGAGAACCTTGCCCGAGCAGTTTACCTCTCAACGGTATGTGGAGCTGTCTGAATCGCAGCCCATCGCTGCCGTGGTTGGTCACTTCTGTCTCGCTCCTAACCGCTACTTTAATCGACTCATCTCTACAAACCAAGGACGTTTTTACGATTGATGCCTGTCTTTACGTCTTGGGTAGTCCTCTACTGGTAATGATTTTTGGTGGTGTGGGCG
>CAYSIR010000389.1:0-3507 GCA_964431105.1 uncultured Leptolyngbya sp.
CCGGGCGCACCATTGAGAACACCACAGAACAAACTCTAGAGCAGTGAATCATATAGCTTATAGACAGTTTGTAGAAAGGAAAAGCGCGCGGCAGGTGAATGCAGAGACGAACCCACAATGGACAGACTAGCCCCTATTTTGCCAGGTGCGATCGCCCCGTTAGCTTCGGCTGGAGTCGGACGAATATAACGTTTGACTTGACACCAGCAGTAGCCGTTTTATCCAGGACATGAGCGTTTTAAGCCATCTGCGCCATACAGCGATCGGCTAAATCCCAGTCCTAAAGAATTGAGTATGATGCAACGCGATCGAAACCGCCAGCACAAAAAATGCACCCCACAACGGAGGTGCATCCTAGTAATGACTCAAAAGCCTAAATTGGAGAGCGATAACTAGCCGATTTCAGGTGCGTCTACGGCTGCCAAGTCCAGCGGGAAGTTGTGAGCATTGCGCTCATGCATCACTTCCATACCTAAGTTGGCGCGGTTCAGCACGTCTGCCCAGGTATTCACCACTCGCCCTTGAGAATCCAAAACCGATTGGTTGAAGTTGAACCCGTTCAGGTTGAACGCCATGGTGCTGATGCCCAATGCCGTGAACCAGATGCCTACCACCGGCCACGCACCCAAGAAGAAGTGCAGGGAGCGGGAGTTATTGAAGCTGGCGTATTGGAAGATCAAGCGACCAAAGTAACCGTGGGCGGCAACGATGTTGTAGGTTTCTTCCTCTTGCCCAAACTTATAGCCGTAGTTCTGCGATTCGGTCTCAGTGGTTTCACGAACTAGAGAAGACGTGACCAACGAACCGTGCATAGCGGAGAACAGGGCACCGCCGAATACTCCAGCTACACCCAGCATGTGGAAAGGGTGCATCAGAATATTGTGTTCAGCTTGGAACACGAACATGAAGTTAAAGGTTCCAGAAATCCCTAAAGGCATCCCGTCGGAGAAAGAACCTTGTCCAATAGGGTAGATCAGGAATACGGAGGTTGCCGCCGCCAGAGGCGCACTGTAAGCCACGCAAATCCAAGGACGCATACCCAAGCGGTAGGACAGTTCCCACTGACGACCCATGTAGCAAAAGATGCCAATTAGGAAGTGGAACACAACCAGTTGATAGGGGCCACCGTTGTACAACCACTCATCGAGGGAGGCGGCTTCCCAGATGGGGTAGAGGTGTAGCCCAATGGCGTTGGAGGACGGTACAACAGCACCAGAAATAATATTGTTGCCGTAGATTAACGAACCGGCGACGGGTTCGCGAATACCGTCGATGTCAACGGGAGGGGCAGCTACAAAAGCAATGATGTAGCAAATGGTGGCGGTGAGCAGGGTCGGGATCATTAGTACGCCGAACCAGCCGATATAAAGGCGGTTTTCGGTGCTGGTGACCCAGTTGCAAAACCGCTCCCAGATGTTAGCGCCGTCGCGCTGTTGAAGGGTTGTGGTCATAATGCAATAAGTCCTTATAACGATTAAAGGAAAATGAATAAATTAAGCTTTAGCCTAATCTTGTCATCCATAATATTTTCGATATGCAATTTTTTAAATCAATGCTGAGTTTTTTTGATAAAAGTTGATGTTTTGAAATATTGAAAATAGATGAGCCTTTTAATGATTGATGGGGAAATTAATGATAAAGCGATCGCTCTTCCCTTGTTCTAATGCGGTTAGAAAGTCGCTGAATGTTTTGAAATACCTAGAGTAAGCGAGATAGCCTAGCGAAGCGATCGCCATTTCAAACATCTCCAAATAATCGCAAATATCCCTAAATGTCGCTTTATATTTATCAACCTTTTGCAATTTTAATAAGAGTGTTCACTCCAAAATTATTGCAGATTTGTAATATTTTCGCTGCCCTTTTTGGGCTACTAAGTACACCCATCTCCAGTGCGTCCTACAAACTACTGCATTGCCCCCCTTAATCCCCCAATTCTGGGGGACTTCAACTCTAGTTTCCCCCCAGAATTGGGGGGATTAAGGGGGCGAACCAGCAATTCTCAGTATAAAAATTTTGCATCAGCTTATTGAGAATGGTGTCAATGAACTTGTCTGGAAAACTCATTCTTTCGTTCTGAATTGAGCGGACAGGCAATGTTTCTGGTCAAACTGAGAATTGCTGGGGGCGAACAGCGCTGAAAGATATCATAGGCTGTGTGTACTTAGTAGCGCCCCTTGGGAGAGGGCTAGGGTGAGGGCTTTCGAGGATTTTAGCCGAAAGTTTTGTCAGTCAATCGAGTAAAAGATGAATGGGTAGTGGTATTTATGTCAGGCTTTTGGGTGGTATGGGCAGCGCCTACACGACCCAAAAGCCTAACCAATGGTGGACTACTAATGAATTAAGCTAACGGTTTAGATGCGATCGCTCTCTGATTTCGGCGATCGAGGAATAGCAGTTGTTGGTATAAAGCCGTGATCAACGGAACCGCAATCAAACGCTGTTGGGCGGCTGCGATCGGTTGTCCAAAAATCGCATCAAGCTCCAGCGGGCGACCTTCATCAAAGTCAATTTTCATGCTGGTTTTATAGGGCTTCATTTGGGCCGTGTGATCCAAATTTTCATGCAGCGCGCGATCGCCAATATCCCGACCGTAGGCCCGGGCAACAGATAACACTTCTTTCATTAAGTGAGTCGCCAGTTGATAGATTGCTGGGTCAGAAATCATTTCATCCGTGGTGGCATCTAAGGCTACAGAAAGTCCGTTAAAGGGAATATTCCAGAGCAATTTTCGCCAGCGTGTTTTCAGCAAATCATCGGACTTTTGGATCGGAATTTCAGCAGCTTCAAAGTCTTGGGCGATGCGCTGCAATCGCTCAGTCAGGCCTTGGGCAGCATATTTGGGGCCATATTCGCCGAGGGCGATCGCTTTGTAGTCTAAATGTCGAATATGACCGGGCCCAATTTTGTTAGAACAGATGAAACATAGCCCACCCATGACGCGATCGCTACCGACAATTTCAGCCACCATTGGCTCAATGTTCAGCCCGTTTTGCAGCACCAGCACAACGCCATCTGGTTTGACTAGGTTGGGCAGCAGTCGCGGCAGCAGATGATTTTGAGTGGTCTTTAGCGCCACAATCACCACATCGCAGGCGGGCATCTGCGCCACATCCGAATAGGCATGCACCTGAGGGAGCTGAAAATTTCCATCTGGCGATTCGATGGTTAGCCCATGCTGAATCACATGGTCGTAGTCGCTTCGCAACAAATAATGCACGTCTTTCCCCGCTTGTTGAAGGCGTGCGCCATAAAACCCACCGATCGCACCTGTGCCAACGATGGCGTATCGATAATCGCTATCCATAAAACCCGTTCTGAATCCATCCGAGGCGTTTGGCTTGTTACCTCAAGCGCCCCGATCGGATTGTAGGACGGGAACGGGAATGGTGGGGCAGGGGCAGCAATCTGTTAGCGGCAGCGATCGCATTCCTGAATAGCTCCCATTTCTTGGCGAACGCTAAGAGCAATATCGATCGCTTCATTGAGAAATTGCCCATAGTCTTCGGC
>CAYSIR010000390.1:0-3501 GCA_964431105.1 uncultured Leptolyngbya sp.
GCAATACAGGGATTTGCAAACGTGACATGCTCCCCGAGAAGTAAGGTGAAATCTAGCTACTTTCTAGCTACTTTATGGGATAGGTGAACCGGACGCTACACGCCATCCATTTTCTATTGAGGGTATTGATTTTTGGGTAGTTCTCCATTGGTAAGAGTTTTGGTGGGCGTTGCCCCACCAAAATCCTTACATGAATACCACTACTGTGTTTTCATAGAAAAATAAAACACCTGCCCTAGGAAGTCGGAATTACCGTGAGTTGGGGTTAGCCAAATCCTTTCCCCTTGGTGGCTTCTGTCCAGACTAATACTTCTCCTTGGCAGCCTCCAGCCGCGATCGCATTTCCTGAAGGATTCCAGGTAAGGCAGGAAAAACCGGCGGATGCGCCCTGAAGGACTTGGGCAAGGCGACTGGCTTTAGTCCAAAGGCAGAGACAGCCATCTTCCGCAGCGGAGGCAAGTCGTAGATGATGGGGCTGAAAAGCGATCGCCCGCACAATTCCCTGATGCCCATTCAACACTTGGGCATTCCAGCCAATGGATGGATCGCGGTCTTTCGTCCAAACGACCACACCTTCGCCACTCATAGACGCCAGCAGCGACGCACCAACTGCCGTTTTGGGCATTGACCAAGCCAGCTTTCGGACTTTACCCGGAAAGCCCTGCATCTGCCAGGGGGCGGGGTTTCCGCCTTCCCACACTAGCACCGAGCGATCGTTGTTACCAGAGGCCAGGTAGTGCCCATCCGTTGACCATGCGATCGCCCCACTTGCTCCCCCAACATCGTGTACCGTAGGGTCATCGTCCCAGGTTTGCCGCCGCCAGGTTTTGATAGTTTGGTTGCCGCCAATAGATAAGCGATCGCCCTGTGGATGCCAGGCCAGATCCAACACCGAGGACGATTCAAAGTTCAACGTAGTCATGACCGTTTGAGTCGTAGCATCCCACACCTGAACATAGCGCCCCAAACTAAAGGCAAGTTCAGGATAGTGCGGATGCCATTGCAGGCAATCAATCCAAGTGCGGGGATGCTCCAACGTTGCCACCAGGATAGGAATGTCGCCATCCAGTTGCCAAATCCACACCGTTCCCGCTTGACCGCCCGCCGCTACAAACCCACCATCAGCCGACACCGCCAAGGCATCCACCGAGCCGCCCTGTGCTGATTGCAGAACCGTCGTCCTACCCGTCTTTGCCTCATACTGCACCACTTCTCCCGCCGCAGAACTAGCAACTAGCCATTTTCCATCAGGCGACCAAGCGATCGCCGTCACATAGTCTGACAATGCTGTATGCCATAGAGGCTGAAACCGATCCTGCACCTTAGACTTAGACATGGGCAGCCATGAAACTCAAATGACACTTATCCTAGCAGTAGCCATTTTAGTTAGGACATGGGATTTTTGGTAAGACGGCTGGTAGGACGGCTTAGCCCTCTCGCCAAAAATCCCCAAGCTTTCTGTTTCTGTAGAATGCGCTAGCACATCGTGCATCAAGATTGAACAGCACGTTACCGCTATGCGCACTCTACAAGATTTATCTAACATTCAACACGGTCATCACTCGCTCACCAAACACGCTCGAAAACGCTCTTTCAGGTTCATTTGCTCCAGATTGCGACCAATGAAAACCAGTTCATTCTTGCGAGGTTCATTCGGTTTCCAAAGACGATCCTGGCGACCATCGAATAGCATGTGAACGCCCTGAAAGACAAAGCGATGATCCTCTCCCGCAATATTGAGAATGCCCTTCATCCGAAAAATGTCAGGTCCCTGATCGCGCAACAGCTCTCCCAGCCAGGCATTGAGCTTTTCGCCATCGAGTTGACCTGATTCGATCAACGCTATGGAACCGACTGTTTCATCATGCTCATGGGCTGTTTCGTTGAGAAACTCTGGGTCAATTTGCAGCGCATGGTTCAAGTCAAAAGCATTGACCCCTAGCAAGGCATCCATCTCAATTTGCGCATCGTGGGTACGGTGGATTTTGGCGATCGCATTCATTCCCCGAATCCGCCGCTCCAGCTCAGCCAGCTCATCCTCCGTTACGAGGTCAATCTTATTTAGCAAAATCACATCAGCAAAGGCAATCTGCTCCGTCGCTTCATCTGCTTCCCAGTGCTGCCAAATATGGCGAGCATCTACCACGGTCACGACAGCATCCAACTGCGCCTGCGCCTGCACCTCATCGTCCACAAAAAAGGTCTGGATGACCGGGGCCGGATCAGCCAATCCTGTCGTTTCGATGACCAGATGGTCGAACTTATCGCGCCGCTTCATCAAATTGCCGATAATGCGGATCAAATCACCCCGCACTGTGCAACAAATGCAGCCATTATTCATCTCAAAAATTTCTTCATCCGCATCCACAACTAACTGATTATCGATGCCGACCTCACCGAATTCATTAACAATCACCGCGACCTTTTTGCCGTGTTCATAAGTGAGAATGCGATTGAGTAGCGTTGTTTTTCCAGCCCCTAAGTAGCCCGTCAGCACTGTTACAGGAACCGTCGCAGTCGTGTGATCCATGTTGATACTCCGCTTGTGTAGAACTTATTTGGCATCTCCCCCCGCCAAAGCCTGACGCAAAAGCCGCTGACCTGTTCAGTCCGGGGTTTAACGAACGGCGACGAGGCAGGGGGATGGCGTAGTGTGTGGCTGCTGGGGTTGATTGACAACACGGGCTGCCAATCACCCAGAGAGTCAGGAAATCTGCCCCCTATATCTTCTAAAATTCCACAGAGGCAGGGTTTCCACATCCAATGCAGAATTTTTGTCAGTCAATCCGGCTAAGCGATCGGCGCAAAGCCATCGAGAGGTGTTTCGTATAATGATAATCGTTATCAAACGAAGCGATCGCCCCGACTGCTCCTAAAAATATTAGCCAGGAGAATGATGGCTATGCAGAGAGCTTGAAATTTAGTCTCGAAGTGGAACGACCCGTTCCTGCCAATGCAGGCAATGGCGATATGACAGGATGTCTTTTGACAACAGCGGATAAGTTCATCAATACTTTTAATTGTAAAGGTTTGTAATGAATTATCCGCTAATTATGAGAAACATCCGACTCCTGTTCCTAACCGTCTTGTTCGCTGTCCTGGTATTCATGATGCCTGAGACGGCTCTGGCGGCTGATCTTGACCAAGGCGCGCAGCTTTTTTCCGCTAACTGTGCTGTGTGCCATATCGGCGGCGGCAACAGTATTATGAGTATCAAAACGCTGAAGCAAGACGCTCTAGAAAAATTTTTGGCTGGGTACGGCTCCGCTCATAACCAAGACGCTCTTACCAAGCAGATCACCTACGGCAAAGGGATGATGCCAGCTTTCAAGAATCGCCTGAGTAATGAACAGATTGCTAGTGTTGCCGCTTATGTGCAATCTCAAGCCGAAAACGGCTGGGTAAAGTAATAGCTTGCTCGATCGGGAGCATGTCATATTTGCAAATCCTGCATTGCCCTCATCCCCCCCCTTCGACAAGCTCAGGACAAGCTTCTCCAAT
>CAYSIR010000391.1:0-3493 GCA_964431105.1 uncultured Leptolyngbya sp.
CGATCGCAACAGAAAAAACGAAACGATCAACAAAATCACCCCTGCTAGCAACAGCCCCGCCCCAAACGCAAATAAGATCCGCGATCCCGTCACCTGCATATCGCGATAATCCTCAAACGTCCCGTTCGAGAGAACCTTAGTCTTTTCCGTCGGCGGTCGTGGTTGCTGCTCCCCGATCGCTACCACGCGATCGCCCCTAAAAACACTTGTGCAAGAAGCGATCGCTAATAGCAAACAACGTATGGTAGTCCTCTATTGGTCAGGATTTTGGGCGTTATCCACACCACCCAAAATCCTGACATAAAACCACTACCCAAAGTATCAAGCGTTTGCGCAGATCAGTTTTTAGGGCTGTCTGATAATTAGCTTAGGTAAGATTTGCCGCAGTCCATCATCTTTGTACCTATCATCCATTCTTCATCCATTCTTCATCCATTCTAAAAAGTGGCACAAAGAATGGGTAAATATAGAGTCAGTATAGCACCCTATAATAGTTGCAACGCTGTCCTACCCTTCGGCTGAATCCATGCAAAGCGCCTACATTACCCACATCGGAAAATGTTTACCTGGTCATCCGATCGCCAATCATGAAATGGAGGATTATCTAGGAAAGATTAACGATCGCCCCTCCAGAGTTCGACCACGCATCCTCAAAAGCAACGGCATCCAACAGCGCCACTACGCCCTCGATCGCCAGCAAAATCCTACCCATTCCAATAGTCAACTAGCCGCGATCGCCATTCGAGATATGTTAGTGCGATCGCAGATTGATCCGCGTGCCGTGGACTTACTCGCCTGCGGCACAACTTGGCCCGACCTGCTGGTTCCCGGATTTGCCAATATGGTGCATGGCGAATTACCGGAATTTTCGCCGTTAGAAGCCGTGTCCAATCAGGGCGTATGCTGTGCCGGAGTCGCGTCACTCAACTATGCGGCATCGCAGGTGCAGCTTGGTCGAAAATACAATGCGATCGCGGTTGCCTCCGAACTGCCCTCTCGTTTATTCAAACACACCCGCTTCGAGGCAGAAGAGGCGATCCAGTCCGGGCAATCCTTATCCTTTGATGTCGAGTTTTTGCGCTGGATGTTATCTGATGGAGCCGGAGCCATGTTGGTGCAACATCATCCGGCTCACACAGGCTTGAGTTTGCGGGTGGATTGGATCGAAATGGTTTCCCATTCTAATGCTTATCCAGTCTGCATGTACGCTGGAGTGGATGATCCGGATTCACTCAAAAGCTGGATAGATTATCCATCCTATGATGCAGCCGCAAAAGCCGGAGCGCTCAATTTGCGTCAAAATATTCGCCTATTGGATAACGTAATTCGTTTAGGAATTGAAGGCTGGCTTCGTCTGATTGAAGCAGGACAGATTCGCCCAGATGAAATTGACTGGCTGCTGTGTCATTATTCATCACACTTCTTCCGAGGACAAATTGTAGACCTGTTGACGAAAGCAGGCTGCATGATTCCCGAAGAAAAATGGTTTACTAACCTCTACACGCGGGGCAACACTGGTTGTGCGTCGATTTATCTGATGTTGGAAGAATTATTTTATTCCAATAAGCTAGAACCAGAGCAAACGATTTTTTGTTTTGTGCCGGAGAGTGGACGATTCACTACCGCCTACATCAAACTCACAGTGGTTGAAGGAGCGCGATCGCCCTTGCAAATTCCCAACGCAACGCAACCCGAGCCGATGCCTGCCCAATCGCCTGACCCAGCCCAAAATCCCATCTCCGCTGAACTGCTGCGGCAGTTGATGCTGGTCTGGCTTGAATTTGAGCGACAGTTGCGATCGCTACCCATCGTGCGCCGCCTGCATTCCGGTGAGTTCACGCTAGACGATTACAAAGCCCTTTTACGAAACTTGCGCCCTCAAGTAGTGGACGGGGCGCGATGGATTGCCCGTGCCGCCTCTAACATGACCGATTTCAAACTGCGATCGACGTTCATTGGTCACGCCCAGGATGAACACCGCGATTTCCAGATGCTAGAGCGCAACTATGTATCAGTCGGTGGTGCGCTGGATGAAATTGTTAACGCCGAGAAAAATATCGGTTCTGAGGCCCTGTCTGCCTTCATCTTTCATCAAGCCTCTCGCGAAAATCCGGTGGACTTAGTGGGCAGTATGTTTATCATTGAGGGCTTGGGCAATCGCCTGGCGGGCGAATGGGCCGAGTTGATTCGCCAAACCCTGTCATTGCGGAAAGAACAGGTTTCATTTTTGGGGTATCACGGTGAAAATGATGAGTCCCACATTGAAAAGCTCGATACCATTCTCAACGCCGATTGGATGACCGACGCGATCGCCCATCGCATTGTCAAAACCGCACAGGTCACAGCCCGTCTCTATCGTTTGCAACTGGAGGAAATTCGCTAATGGTCTGGACACCTGAACCGCGCGATCGCCGCAACCCCAGCACTTGGGACACCCTCTACTTCGATCAAGCCATCCCAGTTGACCCCATCGCCAAAGCCCAGATGGTCAATGACCTAAAAAGCTGGTCACGCCATTATTTGCTCATCCCCATCAAGCTATTTGCCAACCTCAGCCTGGCGATCATTATGACCGTGAAGCGGCTTCTGCCCTTCCAGTTCCAGTTCTACGGTTTCATGCATCAGCTAGCCGCATGGTTCCTCAATACCTTTGTGACGCCGGAAGCCTGCTACCTAATTGTGCGCCACCTCTGCATCGGCTCCAACATCATCAACTTTTTGATTGACAACGGCCCCGACCCTACCATCGAGCGGGCTAACCTCTATCCCCGCACGGTTGATGATCTCGCCGACAATGCTTTTCTAGAGCATGACCTAATTCTCTATAATTTTGTGCTAGATCATCACGAGGCCCAGCAGCAGAATCCTAATTGGATGCAGCAATTGCGGCAGCGCGGCTTGGATTATCGCAGTGTGCAGCCTGTCGAGATTGATATTGACCTGACCCAGCGGGGTTGGCTACAAGTGCTGGATTTGGAATGTGCGGTGGAATTATTCAAGATCATCTATTCCTTTTGCCTCACCAGTGATGAATTTGAACGCGCCGTCATCTCCCTACAGTTTGATGAAAACTTTGGGCTATACGTTAGCCAAATTACTGGCGATTACGACTGGAACCATGTGGTCATGAACCGCCATCCCCTCGCGCCCAACAGCCCATTTTCCGCTGCCCGCAACCTGATGATCCACGGCATCATTTCCGAATATCTTTACCGCTATTTGGAACTGCGGGCTGCCGCCGCAAACAGAGACGGACATCTAGATGAACAGACGCATCCACTGATTAGCGAGTAATGAGCGAACCACTGCTAGACCGCCCAAGGCACGTCAGCGATCGCTTCCATTGCCCCCAGGCGGGTTCTATCCATGACGCAGATCTCGCTGAAACCCGCATTCCTTCGTTCAAAAACGAGGATTCTGAGTAACCCTTAGAAAGGTTGTGAGGCAAAAGGTCTGGCGACTTTTGCGTAATGCATAGCGGCGGGTTGGTGAA
>CAYSIR010000392.1:0-1684 GCA_964431105.1 uncultured Leptolyngbya sp.
GTAGGGTGCAGTTAGGCGAAGCCGTAACGCATCATCTAGCCTTTGATGCGTTATGACAGAATCGCTTAGTCTGCGATCGCCCGATCAATTTGTTCAAACAGAAACGCCTGCCCCTGGGAATTATCGAGATGCACATCCGCCTGAATAATCTTGGCATCAATGGGCCACTGACTAGCGATGCGGGATTTAAGATGGTCGATATTCACCGTCTCCACCGAACAGCCAACGCGCTGGGCTTCGCGGTGGGTCAGTCGCGCAAGTTGCTGTTCGGTGGTGCAGGATACTACCCAAATTTCGGTTGCTAGGTCAGTCATATTCGCTTCAAACAACAGCGGCACAGATAAGACGGCTTTTTTCTTATTTTCAGCCACCAAAGCACCCAAATCCTCGATCATCTGCTGTCGTACCCACGGGTGAATCTGTTGCTCTAGCCAGCGACGTTCAGATTCGTTCTCAAAAATCAGGTTGCCGAGTCGTCGCCGATCCAGTTGACCGTCCGGCAACAGAATTTCCGCGCCATAGCGATCGCCAATCGCTTTCAAAATCGGTGATCCAATACTCACCGCATCACGGGCATAGACATCCGCATCCAGCACCGGCAACTGATGGCGATCGCGCAGATAATCCGACACGGTGGTTTTGCCCATACCGATACCGCCGGTGAGGCCAATGCGCCGTTGATGTTGGGGAAGAGACAATGACATGGGTTTAGACTGATTGCGACCTGGATGCCCACTGCGCGATCGCCTCGGTTAAGCCATCCAGGGTGTATTCCGTGGCTTCCATATCTACCCGTCCAAAATAAGTTTGACAGGCGATCGAGGTTTGCGGGCCGATTGAGGCAATGCTGACTGATTGTATAAGCTGCTCCGCATCAGGTAAGGAGTGAAGCAACTGAGCGACACATTTCACAGTTTTGGAACTGGCAAAGGTGATCACATCAATTTGTTTTTGTACTAAGGCCGTCTGGATTTCTGGGGCGATCGCGGTTTCACAGCCTGATTCATAGGCAGGCACTTCCGTCACAATGGCTCCCTGCTCCGTCAGTTCCCGCATTAGCACTTCGCGGCCGCCGCTTTCCACGCGGGGGAACAGCAGTCGCAATCCCGATACTGGCTCTGGAAAATGCTCAATCAGGGAATCGGCAACAAAATTAGGAGGAATAAAATCAGGTTTGTATCCCAAGGATTGCAGTGACTTTGAGGTTTTTTGACCCACGACGGCCAGCTTCAGCGATGATGGCAATGCCACGCCCTGATGCTGGAGGCGATCGAACGTGTAGGTCACGCCATTCGCTGAGGTAAGAATCAACCAATCAAACTGATCGATTTGGGCGATCGCCTCATCCAAGGGTTGCCAACTGGCAGGCGGGCCAATGGCGATCGCCGGCATTTCCAGGACCGATGCCCCCTGTTTTGCCAGCAGGGTCGAAAACTGACTTGATTGCCCTGCTGCACGAGTCACCAAAATGGTTCGATGGGCTAGCGGTAGATTGGACGGAACCGCGTCAGGACTTGGATGCACGCCGATCGCTCTTAGACAACATCACCACAAATAGCACCTGTCGGGACTGCGAAACAAGTCTGATGCCATCGCTTGACATGATTTGAAAAATATAGGCAAGTCGTTCATTGCATACCCTGGAATGCGGCATGGTCTGGGATAATGGCAAAGATTCATGATG
>CAYSIR010000392.1:1784-3492 GCA_964431105.1 uncultured Leptolyngbya sp.
AGTCCTCGCTATCGTGAATCCAACCGCTCTATCTTCCGCTGATAAACCCTATGGTGACGCTTGCCGACTTTACCAACGCCCACGATCGCATTCGCCCGTATATCCGCCAAACGCCTGTAATGGAAGCGATCGCCCTACAAAACCCGGTGATTGAGGCTTCGCTATTTTTGAAACTGGAAAACCTGCAAGTAACCGGTGCTTTCAAGGCACGGGGCGGGTTGAGTAAACTGCTGAGTCTGCCGCCAGATGCGCTGCACCGGGGCGTGATTACGGCCTCCGGGGGCAATCATGGGTTAGCCGTTGCCTATGCCGCCTGGACGGCCAAGGTTCCCGCCAAAATTTTCCTGCCTGCCAATGTACCCCAAAGCAAAGGCGATAAGTTGGCCCAGTGGGGAGCCGACGTGGTGTGGGTGGGTGAGGTCTGGGACGATGCTAACCATGCCGCGTTGGAAATGGCGGAACAATCGGGTATGGCCTACATTCACCCGTTTGCTGATCCGATGGTGATTGCCGGACAGGGAACCATTGCTCTGGAACTGGCGCAGCAAATTCCGCAACTGGATGTGTTGGTGGTGGCGATCGGCGGCGGCGGTTTGATCAGCGGCGTGGCGACAGCGGCCAGGTTTCTCAATCCCAACATTCGCATCATCGGGGTGGAACCCACTGGCGCGGCAACCCTTCACGACAGCGTTATGGCGGGTGAGGTGATCCAGCTTCCCAGCATTCAGACAGCGGCCAATACTCTCGCGCCGCGCCAAAGCACCCCTCTGAATCTGGAACTGGTGCAGCAAAATGTTGAAAAAATTGTGTTGGTGACGGATGAGGAGATGCGATCGGCGGCCCGCTGGCTCTGGTTTGAGTTGGGTATTGCGGCGGAACTGAGCGGGGCGGCAGCGGTGGCAGCGTTGATGAGTTGTGACTTTAACTTAAAGAGGAGCGATCGCGTCTGTGCCATTGTCTGTGGTTCGGGAACCGATGGGATGTAGGAACGGCGCATGGCTGCACCGACCCGCCAGACCTATGCCAATTTGCCGCGCTTTTCCCTAAAGGTCTGCGCGGTATTGGTGAACCATCCGGCGAATGTGGGCGGACTGTGCCGCACGGTGGAGGCGTTTCGATTGGAATCACTGGTGATTGCTGAAGATGCGATCGCCCGTCATTCGGCATTTCGAGGCTTAGCGGTGTCTAGTCACCACTGGCAGCCGCTCGAACTCTGCCCTGTGGCAAGCTTGACCGATTGGCTGACCGCGCAGCAGACTGCTGGGTATTGCACGATTGCCCTTGACGTGAGCGATCGCGCCATTCCCATACCGCATTTTACTTTCCCAAGGCGATCGGTGCTGCTGTTGGGGCAGGAGTTAACCGGCATTCCTGCGTCGTTGCAAGCCTGCTGTCAGGAGATTGTCACGATTCCTCAATTTGGTTTGGTGCGATCGCTGAATGTGCAGACAGCCGGGGCGATCGCCATCTATGAATACATCCGACAGCACTCCCCAGCACCATCTAAAAACAACTCTGAAAACTAAGCCACACTGGGAGGCTGGGCTGACGCAAAATATACTGTAAAGACTGGACATCAAACATCGCGGTAGTCCTGTCAAGATTTTGGGGTGATGTGGTGTCGCCTACACCACCCAAAGTCACTACCAGTGGGACTATAGCAATCCTATTTGGATTGTGAGAAGGATTCCGCAGGAATCCTTCTCAC
>CAYSIR010000393.1:0-3481 GCA_964431105.1 uncultured Leptolyngbya sp.
TTATCATTGGTTAAATCGGACATTTGAACGCGATGTCGCTTTGATCCGAGAGAGCATGTGTTTTTCAGAATATAGCGATGAAGTAGGTAATGAAATAAAAGAATTAGCGATAGCGGAATCTTTGAATAACAGTGATAGGGAACATTTATCATATTTTGTAGTGAACCAATTCCGTTATAAACGAGTGGAACTACCTTCAAAAAGTAGTTTTCAAAGATTGTTATCTTCAGTTATATCAAAGTTTGCCAAGTACTGTCATAGGTTAATAAATGAAAGAATAGACTATGAGTTGAGAGAGAAGCTCCGTCAATTTCTCTATGATGAAGAATCTGAAGGTTTATTCAATGGACTAAAGATCGGTTGTAGAAGATTTAGTAAAAGAAGTTTTACTGCAGAACTTAAAAAGCAGAAGTTAATCCAATCTTTTGAAGTTACCGACAACCAATTTACTGGTATTCCTAAGGAACTATTGCTTAAATTTAAGAAGCGAATCAGTAGAGAGGATATATCTAAGGTGAGAGAGCATCCAGAAGGATATAGGTATTCTTATTTATTGTCCTATTTATATTTTCGTCAGAAAGAGATAACAGATAATATAATTAAGTTGTTTTTGGACATGATGCGCAAGATATATAAGCGAACAGAACATGAAATGTCAGATTATCTTGTCCGTAATGCTCGCCAAGTTTATAACAAACGAAAGATATTGCAGGATTTGACATTTGCTATTGTTGAAAATCCTACAGGTTTGATTGAGAGGGATATATTATCCCGAGTGGAACTTTCCACTTTGGAGAATTTGGCAGAAGAGTTTTACAATAATGCTCCGCATGAGTATGATCGTCATCGAGTGGAGATATTATCGAGTAGATATAATCATAGCTATAGATCAGTGATTAAGTCATTTTTGGATCAACTCAGTTTTCGCAGTAACTACCCCCGTCATAATAGCCTACTCAATGCTCTAATATTAGTTAAGCGATACTTCAGTAGTCCTATTCAATATTATCCTCTTGATGTGGATATAGAAGAAGATTTGCTGAAAGGCCATTGGTCAACTACAGTGAAAGAAATAGATGATAACGGTCGAGAACGTATAGTGAAATATAATTTTGAACTTTGTGTACTGGAACAGCTTGAGAAGTTCTTGAGATGCAAGGAAATCTGGGTAGAAGGTGCGGGTCTATTTCGTAATCCAGACCTTGATTTACCTCAGGATTGGGAAGATCGTCATAGTTACTATTATGAGATACTGAACTTGCCAGAAGATATGAATGTTTTTGTAGAAGGGTTAAAACGATTATTGAAACAAAGTTTAGAGCAAGCTAACAATTATTTTTCTATGGAGAGATCAGATGATGTCTATATTTATCGGCTAGGTAATCAGGGCTTTTTCCGTGTTCCTCCCATTGAAAAACGTGATTCACGACCAATCTTGAAGGAAATCCATAAGAAAGTGAATGAACGCTGGGGAGTGCATAATTTATTAGATTTGCTTGTATACGCTGATAGGCAGCTTAATTTTCGTCAATACTTTCCCAGCTTAGGTGATAGGGAAGAATTAACTCATGAACAACAGAGGGAAAGGCTTATTTTGAATCTGTTTAGTTTAGGAACAAATACAGATTTAAAGTTACTACATTCAGGAACAAATCCTGGTTGTGGTTATGATGATCTATTATACTATAGACAACATTATATGCACCAAGATGGTATTCGCCAAGCAGTTTCTGCTTTAACTAATCTCATTTTAGAACGTCGTGATCCACTTGTTTGGGGAGAATGTACAGCTTGTGCTTCAGATGGCAAACAAGTTGAGTCTTACGATCAAAACCTGATGGCAGGTAGTAATCCTCATTATCGTAACAGAGGGATAATAGTGTATTGGCATGTGGATACTAACTCTCTTTGCATATATTCGCAGATCAAGTCTATTAATTCCAGTGAAGTAATCAACATGATAGAGGGAATTATTCGTCATGACACCAATATGAAGATAGAGAGGAACTATACAGATACGCACGGTCAGAGTGAAGTAGCATTTGCTTTCTGTCACTTGTTAGGTATTAAACTTATGCCTCGCTTTAAGAGGATCAAGGAGCAGAAATTATCGTTTCTTGATAAAGATTTCCTTGCAGAAGTTCCTGCCTTAAATGGAGTGCTTGAGAGAAAACCCATAGATTGGGAATTGATTTTGGAACAATACGATGAAATGATTAAATATGTAATTGCGTTAAAAGAGCAGATAGGTTCACCAGAAGCTATTTTAAGACGATTCTCATCTTCAAATGAGTCAAATAGAACCTATAAAGCTTTTGCTGAACTAGGCAAAGTTATTAAAACGATCTTTTTATGCCAATACTTGACGGATTTAGAAACAAGAGTAGAAGTGCATGATGGCTTAAATATTGTTGAGCATTGGAATAGTGTTAATTCTTTTATCAGTTATGGACATGGTTCTAAGCTTGCCAGCAATGACACTGATAAATTGGAAATGCGGGTCTTATCGCTTCATCTATTACAGAATGTATTAATTTTAGCTAATACAACCATGATTGATAAAGTTATTATAGAAAATGGTTTTCTTGATCAGATGGAGGAAGAAGATCATAGGTCTTTAACTCCGCTTTATAAATCAAACATCAATCCTTATGGTTCTTTCAAACTAGACTTTGATAAAGTATTTTTACTGGAGGTAGCTTAAAATGGAAGACAAAAGAATCCCCCCAAGAGAGATGGCAACTAAAATAACCAAATTATTGAAGAAGGAAAGGCCTGATCATCATTATTTAAAGCGGGTCTTTCAGTATGTTCGTGAAGATTTAGACCTTAAAGGGACTGTAAGAGAATACAAAAGATTGCCAGAACTCTTAACGGAAGAAGAGTTGAAAAAGTTTTATCAAACTGTGTGGGAAGGTGGGAATGGTAAGCATATTCTGATGATTAAATTGTTAATCTATACTGGTATGCGCAATAGTGAATTGGCGAATCTCACCTTAAAAGATATTGATCTTAATGCAGGAAAAATCAGGATTGAGCAAGGTAAGGGTAAAAAAGACAGGTATGTCTTAGTTCCAGAGTTTTTCAAAGGCGAGCTTGCTCAATATATTGATGCTCAGAGTAAGCTCAGAGTTACATACCTGTTTGAGACACGCAGATTGGATAAACCTTCAACAAGGTTAATCAGAAAGATCGTCAAACAGTATGCAGATAAAGCAGGAATAGAAAAACGTATTTATCCCCATCTATTTAGGCATCAATTATTGACTTACCTAACTGCTCAAGGAATTGTAGATGCTAAACTTCAGCTAATTAGTGGGCATGCGGATAAAGACGGTCTGCAAGTCTATCAGAAATTGAGTTTGAAAGATGTAGAAGCAGAATATCAAGATGTTATCAAAGGATATATCCATTAGTCCTATTTGTATTATGGCACAGGAAATTGATGTTATTTCGAGAAAATATTTGGCAGTTTTCCGTT
>CAYSIR010000394.1:0-3425 GCA_964431105.1 uncultured Leptolyngbya sp.
AGAGCGGGCAATGTCGCCTAGATCGCGTGAGTTTACCTAAAAGTTCGGTATAGTGCCAGTGACACACCGATGGCGACGAACGCTAGTCGGGTTGCGGTTAACCACGGCTGCTCAGCAAGCTGAAACGTAGCCTCTACGCAAAGGTTTCCTGTCACGGCAGAGCGTTCGATTGCATCGGAAATCGCAGAATTGAGGCTGAACAGAATGTCGTGGCGAACTATTCTCGGAACCATCGGACGCATTGGTATGGCGATCGCTCTGACTGTGGGACTGTGGGCGTGCCAAAGCGATCGCCTAGAAGTCGAGCAACCAGCAGACGATCGTTCATCGGCAGCGCTGACCATTGCAGAAGTTGCGCCGCCTGTTGCTCTGGAAGAACTGCATCAACCCATCGACCGCTATCAACCGATTGTGCGAATTACGTCGCCCCAGCCGGGTGAAGTGCTAGATAGCGATCGCATCGAGGTAACCTTTGATGTCCAGGGTATTCCGCTATTCAAAGATGACGACTTGGGGCTAGGGCCGCACCTTCATGTCTTTTTGGACGATCGCCCCTACATTGCGTTATACGACGCTGACCAGCCGGTGGTGTTTGAAAACCTTGATGCCGGTAGCCATACGATTCGGGCCTTTGCCTCGCGACCGTGGCACGAAAGTTTCAAAAATACGGAAGCCTACGACCAAACGACGTTCCATGTATTTACTCAAACCGACGAAAATCGCCCGGTAGACGGGGTGCCGCTGCTCACCTACAGCCGCCCCCAGGGAACCTATGGCGCAGAACCCATCATGCTCGACTTCTACCTCACCGATGCGCCGCTGCATTTGGTGGCTCGCCAAGATAACGCGGATGACATCAAAGACTGGACGATTCGATGCACAATTAACGGTGAATCATTTTTGATTGAAGATTGGCAGCCGATTTATTTGAAAGGCTTTCAGCCGGGTAAAAATTGGGTGCAGCTTGAATTGATTGATGAGGACGGAGAAGCGATCGCCAATGCGTTCAACAATACAGCGCGAATTGTTACCTATGAACCGGGCGGGCAAGACACCCTATCCCGTCTAGTGCGCGGAGACCTAGCAGCGGCGGCCGCCCTCAAAATTGTGGAGCCGAATTATGAACCCGCTAGGGAACCCAGCGAATCAGTCCTTGACGATACCGCTGATACTGCACCCAGCACAGAACCGACTAAAGCATCCTCTCGCCGCGAATCGGCTGAAGAGCCGATTCAGGAACCTGCACCATCTCCCAAACTGACGGATGAGAAGACCACTGTACCGGACGTGGCTCCGACGGCAGCAGAGCGCGATCGCACAGCGAAAGAGACGGACGACGCGATCGAAAATGGAATGGATGAACCGCTAGATGACGAAACCGACCCATTGATGACGGAGTCTGACGGGGCATCCCAGCCCGTCGTTGAGCCTGAGCCAGCCGATCAGATGACGGCTCCTACTGCTGAATCGACTGCTGAATCGACTGCTGAATCAACTGCTGAACCGCAGATTCAAGATTCTGAAACTGTCCCTGAAACCGTTCCTGAAACGGTTCCTGACTCAGTCCGTCCAGTGGAGATCCTGCCTGATGTTGAGGTTGAGTCAATGCCTGAACCAGCCGACCAGCAGGATGCAAGCGAGGCAGTGGGCGATCGCGCTGAGGAGAACGTCGAGGAGCGTACTTCAACACCAGACGCAACTGAATCCACCCAATCGCCCAACCCATCGGAAGCGATCGACGTGACCACTAGCCCAGACGTTGAAGAAACAGCAGAAGCGGCGAAAAGGCAGGAAATGCAGCAAACGCCGGAAACGAAAGCGCGTTCAACGGCTGAAACGTCTTTACCTGAAGCAACTGACGATCAAGAATAGCTTTAGGTCTAACGATGGTGAGGCTACACAGAATCAGGTGAGGCTGAAACCGCCGATGGGGAAGGGGTTAGACGATAGACACGCTGCTGCAATGCACCGCACTATGCACCACTAGCCGCCCATTCCAACGATCGGCGATCGCTGACACCCTCTGGCAAGGCTAGGGGGTGTTTTTTCAAGCAGTCGGACTGCTATGAAACGGCTCAGCAACCCTACATCGGTCACGACTAGCCGCTGCATTGACCCTTAGTTCAAAAACGCCTCAAAAGTAGTACACAAATACTATTGTTTGGTGTACTATTCATATAGTACAGAAATACCCACTGCGCTGAATGCCGCATTGGATAGCTGTTGTCGTTTCTATTGCAACCTGTGGAGGTGTTTTATGACTGGTGTTGTTGTTGGTAGTGCTTGGCTACTGATTGTTTTCTGGAGTTTGTTCTTAGTGGTGACTGATCATGACGAACTCGTCTAACCCGTATTCTCCCAATCCCCTTCCCCGTTCGAGGGTGGAACGATTGCGCCTGTGTCAACTACACCCCCAGCCATCGGCTGTGTCTGGCAATGGCGAAGTCTATTCCGGTCAGGAATCGAGCGATCGCTCTCCACGGGCCCCGTCCGCTGGGGGTAGGCTGGTATCTATTTTGGTAGGTGTACTCCTGTTGTCTGGTGTGGGTGTGCTTGGCAGTTTGTCCCAAGGCTGGCAGGCTGACACCACACGTCAGTATTCCGGATGTACGACCACACCGAACTACGATCAAGCACTGTCGCGGGAGACAGTGGTGAAGATGTTGAGCATCGCGGAACGCGAATCGGCAACGACGGTTCAAGAGGTGTTGAGCGAACCCTATTGTCGATTGCCCAGTGTTGAAATTCGAGCTGGCGTGCAGGCAGAGCGATCGCTATATGCACTTGATTTTGATGCCCAGACTTGGCTGGTTGTCCTGTACGAAGAAGAGGAGTATGCAGGATATGCGTTTGATGTCACGCCTTAGTGTGCTGCTCCTCTCAGGTTTGGGCGCTTGCTCTGTGCGGCCCTCTGCATCGGTTGCCCCGCGTGCGCTCAACGTTCAACAAACCTGGCAGATGCAGCCCGGTACGCAAGTTGGGAACTATTCAGTTGTCGCGAGTTTGGGAGATGTCTCAATTGATCTAGGGGGCGATCGCATCTATGCCCCCTTCGACGGTGTACTACAGCCCCAGACCGACAGCGAATGTTTGATTTTTTCCAGCCCAGAAGTGCCGTCCTACCTCTTTCGCCTGTGTGGGGTTGAAAATGCCAATTTGGGCGAAGTGGCGCAGGGCGAGTCCTTGGGTCAGGTGCAATTGCTCCATTTCGCGGCATTGCGAAAGCAGCCCGACGGACGTTGGGCCCTGGTAGAACCGGCCCGTGATTTGCTAGAGCGTGTATTGCGCCATCCGTCTGATTCCTCAGACGATCGCTGACCGCATCGCTGTGCATTGCTCAGTTTGAGGCAGAGGGCTTTAAGGCTTTGATGTTGACTTCCCAAATGGGTAGTCCTCTATTGGTAAGGATTTTGGATGGTGTGGGC
>CAYSIR010000395.1:0-3412 GCA_964431105.1 uncultured Leptolyngbya sp.
AGGAAAGCGTTGTAGCGATCGCAACAGTCCACAAAATGTCGATTGCACTAAAACCAGACTTAACCTTACCTGACAAAAGCCCATGGCATAGCGCCCAAAATCTGCTTCTGAACTCTATGTCCAGCATTCACCCCTTCAAGAATGCCTGACGGAGGCTTGAACACTCTAGACTGCATAGATGTCGTTTTTGGGCCGCGTAGCTTAAACTGCGATCGCAATTCTAAAATCAAGACAACCTTTTTGGATAGCCGTTAATGCTTAAGTCTCTCCAACAGTTTGGCAAAACTCGGTGGGTTCGATGTTAGGAAAGAAGGACACGGATTGTTACTTATATTCATGTCGCCGACGTTTGTCATTGATGCCTCTAGCGCCAACCCCGCCGATCGCGATCGCCTCGGTGGAAAAGCCGCCACCCTAGCCGCCGTGCGATCGCCCCTGGCCAACATACCTGACTGGTTTGTGGTCTGCCCCAGCGCCATCGATTCCAGCACCCAGACCCTACAACCCGCCGCCCAAGCTGAAATCAGCGCCGCCCTGCGAACGCTCTGTCCCACCGGTGAACGGGTGGCTGTGCGCTCCTCTGCGGTGGTGGAAGATGGGATGCGTCAATCGTTCGCTGGACAATATCAAAGCTTTCTCAACGTGCCGCTGGCGGAGGTGTGCGATCGCATTCTGGAGGTATGGCAATCCTTCATGAGCGATCGCATTCAGATTTACGCCGACACCGCCCCCACGCCGCCCGCCATTTTGGTGCAGCGCATGGTCAACGCTGACGTATCTGGTATTGCTTTCAGCGCCAACCCCGTCACCGGACAGCGCAGCATTGCTGTTATTTCTGCCGCCTATGGGCTAGGCATTGGGTTAGTTTCCGGCGACCTCACTGGCGATAGCTACACGGTCGATCGCCACAACCACATTTCCGTCATTCCAGCCGAACAAACCCATGCCTACCGCGCCAGTGACACAGCTCCTTATGTCCAAAAAGTAGCACTAGAGCCGCGATCGCAGCCTTGCCTCAGCGATGATCAAGCCCAAGCGATCGCCCAACTCACCCGCCAAATTTCTCAGCAATTCTGCCGCCCCTACGAAATTGAATGGGCATGGTGCGATCGCCTTTACCTGCTGCAAGCCCGACCCATCACGACCTTGACGACCCGACCCGACCCTGACAGCGCTCCCACCCTCTGGGACAATAGCAACATTATTGAAAGCTATAGCGGCATTACTACTCCGCTCACCTTTTCCTTTGCCCGCCGCGCCTACGAGGAAGTGTATCGCCAGTTCTGCCGACTCATGGGCGTTCCCGAACGGGCGATCGCTGACCATAGCCCCACCTTCCGCCGCATGATTGGTCTCATTCGCGGTCGGGTTTATTACAACCTGCTGAGTTGGTATCGCGTGCTGGCGCTGCTGCCGGGTTTTCGGGTCAACCGTCGCTTCATGGAACAAATGATGGGCGTGCGCGAACCGCTCCCCGATGACGTTATTTCTAGCATGACTGCCGCCAACTGGCGCGATCGCCTACGCGATAGTCTGCACCTAGGGCGTACCGTTGTGGGATTGCTCTGGAACTATTGGCAACTGCCTCGCTCTATTCGTCAGTTTTATCGACGCTTGGAACAGGCTCTTGAACTGCGTATCCCTTTAGATGACCTGCGCCCCGACGAACTGGCCGCCTACTACAGCCATGTTGAACAACAGCTCATTACTCGCTGGGATGCCCCCCTGGTCAACGACTTTTTTGCGATGGTATTTTATGGACTGCTGCGATCGCTCTGTCAGTCTTGGTGTGGCGATGAACATGGCACGCTGCAAAATGATCTGCTTAGCTATGACGGCGGCATCATCAGCACCGAACCCGTCCGCTATATTAACGAGATGGCTAACTTAGCGGCTGACCGCCCGAACTTAGTTTATCTTCTTCAGCACGGTTCCTTATCCGATATTGAACAGGCGATCGCGAGCTATCCAACCTTTGCGACTGAATATCGAGCGTATCTGAATCTGTTTGGCGATCGCTGCTTGGCTGAGCTAAAGCTAGAGAGTCCGACCCTACGCGATAATCCCCTGCCATTACTGCGGTCTATCGGGCAGTTAGCCGTTCATCCAACTGCAGACCCTGTCCCTGAGCTGAATCTGCGTCAACAGGCCGAACTGCAAGCTCGCTATGCGCTGAAGCCGAACCCGCTGCGCCGCTGGATCTTTCGTTGGGTGCTGCGCCAAGCCCGCCGCCGGGTGCGCGATCGCGAGAATTTACGCTTTGAACGTACCCGCGTCTTTGGTCGGGCCCGCCAGGTGTTTCGGGCATTGGGCCGACAGTTTTATGCCTTAGACTTGCTGAATGACCCTGACGATATTTTTTATCTAGGTGTGGGTGAAATTTTGGGCGTGATTGACGGAACCGCTATTTCAACGAATCTACGAGGGTTGGTCAGCACCCGCCGCGCTGAATTTGAACATTTCAGTCGTCTGCCAGCACCGAGCGATCGCTTTTCTACGGTTGGCGTTGTTCACCACGGCAACCGCTATGATGCACCCCCTACCGAAGACTCACCCATCAATGACCAACGCCAGGGAACCGGCTGTTCACCGGGGCAGGTGTGTGCCCCCGTTCAGGTCATTATCGATCCCTATCAGACACCGCTCAAGCCTGGGCATATCTTAGTTGCTGAACATACCGATCCGGGGTGGGTGATGGTGTTTCCCTCTGCCGTCGGTGTGATTGTGGAACGAGGCAGTGTCTTATCTCATTCTGCTATTCTGTCTCGCGAGATGGGTTTACCGGCTGTCGTTGGCTTACGTGGGGCACTCACTTGGCTGAAGACGGGCGATTGGGTTATCCTTGATGGCACGGTAGGAACCGTTCAACGTACCGATCCACCCCGGAGCGATCGCACCCCCACCCCCACGGCTACCCATTCATCATGATGCCTGCACCTACTGTATCGAGCCTCTTGTTAACTAACCCATCTCATTTAGGTAGTCCTCTCCTGGTAAGGATTTTGGGCACTGTGACCCTTGCCCACACCGCCCAAAATCCCTACATGAATATAGCAGTCCTCAATGAGTTGTAAACGGAAGTGGGTGTTGTGAGAATGAGTCCTGCGGACTCATTCTCACGATCCAAATAGGATGGCTATACCACTATCTTATTTACATATCGCCACACGTCTCCAACTGCCCCTCTCACATTTCCTCTCATCAAGAAAGCTTGGAGCGACTGGAAGCAGCCTCTAACTTATTTATTCAGATCAGATCCATTTAGAGGTGAATCCCATGGCTAGTGAAATCGAGCAGTACGCTAAGTTTAACCAGATTCGCTACGCCCAATGCTGGGAAGATGCGGATGTGCTGCTGGATGCACTTGATCCACGGCCTAATACGATTTGTCTATCGATCGCCTCTGCGGGAG
>CAYSIR010000396.1:0-3311 GCA_964431105.1 uncultured Leptolyngbya sp.
TAGCGCTCACAAGTCCATTCGCTTGAACCTCACCGGCCCCTGTCCCGACCTTTAATACGTCATAAAATTTTGACAATAAAATTTCCCTCCCGGTGCAGCCCCTCTGAGATAAAAACACTAAATACACAACCCGTTGCTGATGGTGCCTTACTGTCCAGTTCTGAAGGTTGTAGAGCTTTTGAGGGGCGTAGCTCCGCCGTCCCCTTAAAAATGTCTTAAGCTATCTGCCTAGGGTTATGCTCCGATCGCAAAGGGCAGAAAGGAGCAGCACGTTACAGAGTTTATCGGAATAGCGATTGTTTTGTTAAGTAAAGCCAACTTTTACTCATCTGTCACCCATAATCCTAATAAGCTAGCTGCATTATTCAAACAGTCCTTCCAAAATGGTAGCGTTTGTTACCTACAGGTGAAAAATGTTGGTATCATGATGCACTTGCGGTTCAAGGATTCAGTAGGCTCACCGTCGCATAGGAATAACAACATGGTGCAGATACGCATTAACGACACAACGCTGCGGGATGGTGAACAGGCGGCTGGGGTTGCCTTCACGGTTGAAGAAAAAGTAGCGATCGCTCGTCAGCTCAACGAGTTGGGTGTACCAGAGTTGGAGATTGGCATTCCAGCAATGGGGGGCGCAGAGGCACGGGCGATCGCTGAAATCGCGAGGCTGGGCTTGCAGGCTGAGTTACTAGGGTGGAATCGCGCTGTATTATCGGATTTGGAAGCCTCGATCGCTTGCGGACTGCGTCGCGTTCACATTTCAATTCCGGTGTCGGAGATTCAGATTCAGGCCAAGTTTGGGGGCGATCGCCAAAAAGTATTCCAACGGTTACGGGATGCGGTGCAGTTTGCCAAACGCCATCAGTTATTTGTCAGCGTTGGCGGCGAAGATAGTTCTAGGGCAGACCTCAACGATGTAATTGCGATCGCTAATCAAGTAGCCGAATGGGGAGCTGAGCGGTTCCGCTTTTGTGACACAGTGGGCATTCTCGATCCGTTTACGACCTATGAACAGGTGCAGCAGTTAGTGCAGTCAGTCTCAATTCCGATTGAAATGCATACCCATGATGACCTTGGTATGGCCACAGCTAATGCGATCGCCGGGGTCAAAGCAGGGGCAACCTCGGTAAACACAACGGTTAATGGGTTGGGCGAACGAGCCGGAAATGCAGCACTCGAAGAAGTAGTGATCGCACTCAAACGACTGTATCATCTTGATTTAGGAATTAACACTAATCAATTATCTAATGTATCTGAGGTTGTACAGCAGGCATCAGGTGATGTGCTGCCTCGCTGGAAGGCGATCGTTGGGCGCAATGCCTTTACCCATGAGTCCGGTATCCATGCCCACGGTATTTTAAGCCAACCAGATACTTATCAAGCTTTCTCGCCGTTGGAGGTCGGTGCAGTCCATCGTGTGGTAGCAGGAAAACATTCGGGTGGTCATGGGCTAGATTATCTATTGCAGCAGGCAGGCATTACTCTACCGCCGACAGAAGTGCGATCGCTCCTAAATGCGGTGCGGGATCTATCTATTCAGAATAAGCGCGAACTCACATCAGATGAGTTAATTACCTTAGCCAATACCTACAGCAGTTCCTATCCCTGTGCCTAAGTGAGACATGCGTATCGACCTTAACCGATGCTTGGCGATCGCGCCTCGTAATTTTGATGCATAACTGATCAAGAGCAGCAATACATCGGACTTGTCCAAACTTTTGTGCGATCGCCTGGAGCAGTTTTCGCGCCCAGTGCAGAATCTTTTGATCAGTCAAGCCGGTTTTGCCACCCTTTGTCCGTTGGTGAACTTTGCAGCCTAGGCTCTCGTTGCGGGATGCTCTCACCCCAACCCTAAAAGCGCTGATCGAAGACGGCTGGCGAAACTGTAGATCAGGATTCCCTGGCAGCCCTTTCCGTTCTGGAGATGACCTCTCGCTTCTGAAAAAACAGTGAGAATTGATGCGACTGATGCGCGATCGCATCGGGTGTCGGTATGATCTAATCATTGGTAGCGTAGGTTCTCAATGCAGGAGTATCACAGGTTGTCAGCACGTCAGCAGGCCAAGGAATGGGAGTGGCCCTTCTGGCCGGCCGTCCCCATCTATCCCTACGGACAGCGGCGAACCCTCCGGCAAGAAATCATTAAGGATACAATCTGGACGTTTGACCAATGCCAGGGGATTCTTTACGTCATTGTGCCGATTCGGATGACCGTGGTGCGGCTGGCGGCGGGGGGGCTGCTGGTCTATGCGCCGATCGCCCCTACCCGTGAATGCGTGCGGCTAATGCGCGAACTGGAAACCCAGTATGGCGAGGTCAAGCATATTATTTTGCCAACCGTGTCGGGTATTGAACACAAAGTTTTTGTGGGGCCGTTTGCCCGAACATTCTCAACAGCACAGGTGTGGGTAGCGCCGGATCAGTGGAGCTTTCCGCTAAACTTACCGCTGGGCTGGCTGGGGTTGCCGTCAGGGCGAACTCAGCGTTTACCTATGTCAGGCAATACGCCATTTGTGGATGAGTTTGACTACACGACCCTCGGTCCAATCAATCTAGGACTCGGCCCCTTTGAAGAAGTTGCATTGTTTCATCGGCGATCGCGCACCGTACTGGTCACAGATGCCGTGGTTTCGGTTCCTGCCCAACCGCCAGCGATCGTGCAGCTTGATTCTTACCCGCTACTGTTCCATGCTAAAGATGATGCTTTTGATAAAGTAGACGATACGCCCGGCAATCGAGAGAAGGGATGGAAACGCATCGCGCTATTTGCCTTTTATTTTCGTCCTAGCGCACTAGATGTATCGGAAACATTACAGTCATTTCGGGATGCGCTGAAAGCTGGCGATCGCTCTCGACGGGCCTATTTTGGCTGGTATCCATTCCGCTGGCGATCGGGCTGGGAACAGTCATTCGAGGCATTACACTCAGGCGGACGATTATTTGTAGCTCCCATCTTACAAACATTGATTCTGAATCGATCGCCCCAAAAAACCCTGGATTGGGTCGATCGCATCACCCGATGGGACTTTCAGCGTATCATTCCCTGCCACTTAGATGCTCCAGTAGCGGCAACCCCCGACCAGTTTCGCCAAGCCTTTTCATTTTTGAGTGCTTACAGAACGGGTGAACAGGGCGGTGTGCCCCTCCCTGACGATGACTTTCAATTCTTGCGTGAACTAGAGCGCGGACTAATCCAGCGGGGGATTACACCACCGGCAAAAAGGTAGCGCTGATCGTCCAACAAAGGGTAGTGGTATTTATATGATGACTATTGATGATGTGGACACCGATCACACTATCGATAATCGTTA
>CAYSIR010000397.1:0-3306 GCA_964431105.1 uncultured Leptolyngbya sp.
TGATCAGAACGCGGTGATGATTTATCCGCTGATCCTGGAAGACCGCCTCGAACTGATCCTCGTCACCCCCTTCAGCGAACCCGCCCGCTATCCAGTGGAAGACGTTGATGCCGCGGAACTTAACGCCGTCATCGTCGAATTCCGCCAAGCCCTCGATGATCCCCGCAGCAATCCCCAACCGATCGCTCAACAGCTTTACGATTGGCTGATTGCGCCAATGGAAAATGACCTAGAAGCCATTGGAGCCGAAACCATCCTCTATGCCCCCGACGGAGCCTTGCGCTATATTCCCCTCGCCGCCCTGCACGACGGCGATCAATGGCTAGCCGAAACCTACCGCATCAACCACATCACCGCCGCCAGCCTGCAAAACTTCACCCTGAGTCCCAGCGCCACTCCCCGCATCCTTGCCGCCGCCTTCAGCGAAGGAATCCATGAATTCCAGATTGGAGAACGGTCATTTTCCTTTGGTGGCTTACCCTTCGCTGGCGTTGAAGTCGATAACCTAATCGCCGCCTTCCCCGATAGCACCCAATTCATCAACGATCGCTTCAGTCGTTCCCTCGTCGAACCACTCATGGACAGCCACACCATTGTCCATCTGGCGACCCATGCCACCTTCGTTCCGGGTTCCCCAGCAGACTCGTTTATTTTATTCGGCAATGGCGATCGCCTTACCTTGGCAGAACTCGACAGCGACGAATGGCGAGGACGGTTCAACAACGTAGAACTGATTGTGCTGAGTGCCTGCGAAACTGGAGTAGGCGGCAATCAACTGGGCAGCGGTGCCGAAATTCTAGGATTTGGCTATCTCATGCAAGAAACAGGAGCCGAAGCGGCGATCGCCTCCCTGTGGCAAGTCAGCGATGGCGGCACCCAGGTTTTGATGGATGCCTTCTATGCGGCACTCAACAACGGCTACAGTAAAGCTGAAGCCCTGCAACGGGCCCAGCAGGCATTGATCACCAGCGATGAATCTGTTTTGGAGGGCGATCGCGGCAACGCCACCATTGAGATTATCGATACCCGCACGGGGCAGCCGTTGGCAGCCAGTACAGATCTGGCGCATCCCTACTATTGGGCACCGTTTATTTTGATTGGCAATGGGTTGTAAGATATCTAAGATAACTAGGACTTGCTGAAAAAAGAGCAACAAACTGTAAGAAATAGTTTCCCCGACGATCGCCCCCTGCTAAAGTGCCAAGCGATCGCCCGATGATCTGATCACCGCTTGCCATCGTCGGGGTAGTCCTCTATTGGTAAGGACTTTTGGCAGTGTGGACAACGCCCCCCAAAATTCTTACATGAATACCACTACGTCAGAATGGTGATGAGAACAGTTCAGCAGAGGATGGGCGATCGCCTGCTTTCCTAACAGGCGGAGATACGGGAACGCAAATCTCAAATTTAGTGTATTGACCAGGTACAGACTGACAGCGCAGCGAACCGTGATGATGCTCGGTGACAATCTTGTAACTGATGGCTAAACCCAATCCCGTTCCTTCACCAATGGGCTTTGTGGTGAAAAAGGGGTCGAATAATTGAGACTGGTGTTCAGGTAAGATACCAGGGCCATTGTCGCTGATGGTAATGGAAACCTGGGCCGGCTGGGTGGCGATCGCTTCTGTTGCCGTTGTTTCAATTGTAATTGTGGGTGATGGATATAGATGGGGAACAGGGAGCGATCGCTCCTGACTTCGCAGAGCATCAATAGCATTGCTCAAAATATTCATGAACACCTGGTTGAGTTCCCCTGACAAACAATTTATCTTAGGTAATGAACCATAGTGTTTCACAATCGCGATGGCAGGACGAGCCGGATCAGCCTTCAGCCGATGGTGCAAAATCAGCAATGTGCTGTCAATGCCTTCATGAATATCCACAGGCTTCATATCTGATTCATCAATGCGCGAGAAATTCCGCAATGACAGTACAATTTGGCGAATGCGATCGGCACCAATTTGCATTGAGCGCAGCGTTGGTAAAAAATCAACCTCCAAGAAATCTAAATCAATCTCGTCCATGCGATCGCGAATGGTATCAGGTGGGCTAGGATATATTTCCTGATATAAGTTTACTAAACCCATTAAGTCTTGGGCATACTGTCGAGCATGGGCTAAATTACCATGAATAAAATTGACTGGATTATTGATTTCATGGGCAACCCCAGCCACCAATTGCCCCAGACTCATCATTTTCTCATTTTGGATAAGCTGAGTCTGACTATGGCGCAGATCCTTAAGCGCTTGCTGAAGTTGCTCGGCTTGCTGCTGCGTTGTCTTCAGCAATTCGGCTTGCTGAATGGCCACACTCAGATGCGTAGCGACCTGCTGCATAAACTGAATTTCAGACGGTTGCCAGGAGCGCGGCGCAGCACATTGATGGATACATAGCAATCCCCAGAGACGGTCTCCCTGGAGCAGCGGCACCACTAAGTTAGCCCGCACATGGAAATCACCCAAAATATCGATATGGCACTGGCTGAGGCCTGCTGCATAAATATCGTCGATCGCATAAACCTGTCCTTTCAGATAGCGATCGGCATAGCTATCCCCAAAGCAATGATCATGTACTTTGGCGGCGATCGCCGAAGGATAACCATCGGCGACCGATTCAGATACAAACTCACCATCGTCGCAACCAGATCCGGGGTCAAACCGAAAGATACCAACGCGATCGGCAGCCAGAATTTGTCGGACTTCAGTAGCGGTTGATTGAAAAATAGTGTTGAGATTCAGAGATTCTCGAATTTTGGTAATCACTCGAAACAAGGCTTCCTGTTGTTGGAGCGGCGCTTGATGCAAATGATTAACCATGTAAGGCTGTAAGATGCACTGAAGTTCGTCAAATGCAGCTTTATCTCGGCAACAGGCCTGAAGCTTGAGTAACGTGTCTTGGTTCATCAGTATATTGCAGCAATAGAATTCAATCTTTAAGGAGAATGGCTGAATGAATTGGGACTAAATCCTTGGGCACAGAATCGCTGCTCTCTTGATTAGAACATCAGCAGTTATCACGGTTAGTCAGCATTGATCAATGGGGCGATCGCCCATCTCACCACGATGATAGTCAGGACATACATATTTTATTTTCGTCAGAGAAATACCGTACATTCAACAAAAAATTCAATCGGGAGTATGCCATTTTTGTCAGCCTGCCGCACCCCATCGTCCCCTAGACCCCAATCCCCTAAATCCCGATAGGCTAAGCACAACAGTCACCAGACCCCTCATCATCGCTGCCGTCCTTCAACTATAGCAATCCTAAATGAGTTGTAAAGTGAGAATGGTTGTTGTGAGAAGGATT
>CAYSIR010000398.1:0-3263 GCA_964431105.1 uncultured Leptolyngbya sp.
CTATATGATTATCTAGTTGTAGAAGGCGGCAATATCCGATGTAGGGTGAATGAATTGCCGACATGACAGCAGCATTAGCATCCGATGAATACGAAATCGTCAGAACTCAATAGAACTCAATTCGCGATCGTGCCCTATCCTTCCCTAAAGGGATGACCAACGTTGCGACTTCTCATTTTTGACAGGCTAGCGGGCCGCAGTACTGACAGCACAAGGATTCTAAAACAACAGACAAGCCAAAAGATAGATTTTGGAATCTCTCTGGAACATTTCTCTAAAAAAAGAGAGGTCTCGCCTCTCTTTAAAGCGTGTTGGGTTTGAAATAGAGCGATTCTACCTAGACTGTGCAGGGATCGCCTGCCCCTCTTGCTACCCATCTATATTCACAAATCATTGAGGATGACGTGCTGAATTTTCTAAAAAGCTTATCTCTATGAAATCAGTTATGCTATGTTGGGAAGGAAGTAGGCGCTTGGATGCGTTTGAGCTAGCCTAACTGTTCTGAAGTGAGGTCAAGCAATTTGTTAATGAGTGCTGTTCCTTGCTTCATCTGAAATCGTCTAAAATCGTCACCTCATCCATCATCTGAAGGTTGTTAGTTCGCTAATTTGCGAGTATTCAACGATCCAGATAGTGCAGCACTTTGATTGGATTATCTAAAGTTGCTGAGTTTCATTCATTGCCTGGGCTGTCTTCACGTTCTTCATCGTTCCTATTTCAAGTGGCGATCGCTGTGAATGAGGGGCTGAGCTGAATAATGTGTTCTGTCTTTGTGTTGTTTTGCTAGTCTTAGAGTATTCTGGTATGTGAAGTGACTTATTAATGGCTGCTTTGCTGGCTATCCGTTTTATCAGTAATGTTGCAGCAGGGTAGGGTATAGTAAGCCTAGTCACTCGCGGATAGACTGTGAATACCTTGACTGGTGTGACGATTGGGGCGATCGCCCTCTTCTGGAAGTACGATGTATATCCGGATGATGAAACCGAGACAGGCAATTCCCGCTAGAAAACGATGGGTTCATGCGTAATTCCCGCCTGATGGAACCATTATGTGACAGAATGTTGGGATTGATACATAAACTTGTCTCGTATGGGAACCCTAACTCAAGGGAACGAGTTGATTCTTGTAAACGCTTACTTTTTCATTAATACGTTGTGAGGAAGATGCAAAAAGCACTGCTACCTGTTAGAAGTAAATATAATCGCGCAGCCGGCTTATAGTCGGTTGATACATCCGCCATATTGCTGAAATTCTTGTATGAAGTAGCGAATTTCAGGCAATGGCATTGATGTGGGTGCGTTTGTGGCAGGTAGGCGATCGCTGTTTTCCCCGAAAGATTTTCTGATTGGCTTAGCTACTCCTTGCTTAATTCCCGATGATGATTTGGCACGTTTTGAACCAGGCTCAATAAGGATGAGTTACCAGTGATCACTTGCGATCGCAACTCTCGAATACTCTGCCATCAGATTTTTTGAGACTCGCCTGAGTCTGATCATTACGGAACCTAGCTTGAACAGTCATCATCATTGAATATATTGCGATTTGCCTCAACCAAAGTATAAATCGTTTCCCATAGTCTGAGTACACCGCGTCTAAGTACACCACTTTGATAAGGTCAACTTTGAATACGGGTTACTTTGATGCCACGTACCCATTTATCTCCGATCTCCAAGTAAAATTCATCACATGAAGGACACTGACTATGACCAGCACCTCTATGCTTTCTACTAGCGATGCCTATTGGCTCGCACAAAATCGCGGCTTTGATGGTTCTAAAGAACAGCTCCGTATGATGGCACGCGAAACCCCCAAGATTTTGGAAGCTGAGTATGGATTAGCCTACAGCAGCACCCCTGAATTTAGCCGCAATGCCAAAAATTGGCAGGATATGAGACCAGAGGAACCAAGACCGGTTCCTCCATCTGAAAAGAATGGTAAAAAGAGTAAGCGGGCAGCGGCAGGTAACACACCGAAAACTACCGATAGACTTTCCTTGCTATCTACGACATCTTCAAATTCATCGAACCCTCCTACTATGACCGATATTCAAAATGTTGCTGAACTTGCTCAGGTACTCACTTGGTTTACTCGTGAAGTTGATCAGCTTCGCCAACGGTTAAATTCTTTGCGAGGCAATGGAACCGTTGCGGCTGATTCTGGGGCGGTGAGTTATTTGCAGTCTGAGAATGAGTCGCTCAAGGCTGAAAACGAAGCTCTGCGGGACAAGTTGAATCATGTGCAGCAGGCACTCGGAATTACGGACGACGAGCCATCTCCAGTGGCGATCGCTGCCCCGACCCCGTCCAAGTCATCTACAGTGTCTTCTCCTGCATCAACTGCGCCCAAGAAGCCAGGCAAGCGCGGGCGCAAGCCAGCTAGTGAGAAAAAGCCATCGAGCAGCAAAACAGTTGCATCCTCTTCAGAGATAGATCCGAATGTTAATCTGGCCCTGGAAGCCATTTTCCATTACAACGACCAACCTGGTCTTGAAAAGGAAGACAAGTGGGCTGTGTCTTATCCTGTGATGAAAGATCTACTGAAGCAGGTGGGTGCTGCCACTCAGCCTAAAATTAAGCAGGTATTTGATGCTCGCCGCAAAGAGATCGATCGCCACCACCAGTCTCATGGGTTATCTAGTCGCCATAATCGTGTTCATGGCGATCGCTCAATCTCAGACTTTATTCAGCTAAAGGACTAATACGCGATCTTAGTCACAGGTTAGTGTCGGTCAGCCTTGTAGGCGGGGTCGCAACAAAACCCTGCCTACAGCCAGATCAAATTTCGATAAACTCCGCTATTTTGAGACCGTTAGCAGGGCTGCTTAACAGTTGCACAGTCCTACATTTTTGGTTGCCTAAAGGACTATGCTGCAATCTCTACTGTGCTGGGTAGTCCTCTGTTGGTAAGGATTTTGGGTGGTGTGGGCGTTGCCCACACCTGCCACAATCCTTACATGAATACCACTACCAGAGTCTCCAGGACTTCTTCTCACAATTCAAATAGGATTGCTACCGCTGTCACTCCTCATTTTTGGATAGTGGTAGCAGCTTTTGCGCCCAATGCAAAATACTGTATCAAATCAAGCGATTCCTAAAATTTCTGAACGTACTTCAGCGACGCGCTGTATTTATTGCAGGTACTGGTTAAATCAATTTAAATAACTATCATAGCTATTATAACAATTCAGCAGTTGTCTTTTCTCTTATTTTCATATAGCAATCCTAAATGAGTTGTGAAGTGAGAATGGTTGTTGTGAGAAGGAT
>CAYSIR010000399.1:0-3254 GCA_964431105.1 uncultured Leptolyngbya sp.
CGAAAATGCCTGAAAGCCCCTCATAGCAATCGATCTAATTTTTCAGCAAGCCCTATTTAAGAACGATTTACAGCGGATAGAGACCTATCTTCACCCAAGTGTGAGCGATCGCTCCGTATTTTGCACATAGAAGTTGACAACAGCTCTGTAGCGTTTGCTACATTTTTTAGGCATCCTAAACGTAGCCATCCATCCCAGATCCGTCACGGGGTTATGGACTGCCAGGGTTTTTCCACTAGGCGATCGCCGAGGGTAATGATTGATTCTAACCAAGAGTGTTCGCTACGGTGAGAACAGCGATCGCGACTGATTTATTTTGAGGTTTACCCAAGGAGATGTTCCATGCCTCACTCAACCCTATCCGATGCCAACTTGCGTCTTGAAAAAGCATTGCAGCATGTCACCGTTTCTAGTGATGCGATCGAGCGATTGAAGTACCCCAAAGCAAGCCTCTGTGTCTCAATTCCCGTGCGGATGGATGACGGAACGCTGCGGGTGTTCCAGGGCTATCGGGTGCGCTACGACGACACACGCGGCCCGACCAAAGGCGGTGTGCGATTTCATCCCAGCGTGTCGCTAGATGAGGTGCAGTCTCTAGCATTTTGGATGACTTTTAAGTGTGCAGCGCTGAACTTGCCATTTGGCGGGGCAAAGGGCGGCATTACGGTCAATCCTAAAGAGTTCTCAAAGTTTGAACTAGAGCGGCTGAGTCGTGGCTATGTGGATGCGATCGCCGACTTCATTGGCCCGGATGTCGATATTCCAGCTCCCGATGTTTACACTAACCCCATGGTGATGGGTTGGATGATGGATCAGTACAGCATTATCCGTCGCCAAATTACGCCCGCTGTCGTAACCGGGAAGCCAGTGTCGATGGGTGGCAGTCTAGGGCGAGAAACCGCAACGGCGATGGGAGCATTTTTTGTAATTAATACCATCATGGATAAGCTAGGTAAGCTACCAGGTGGATTGACAGTCGCCATCCAAGGGTTTGGCAATGCTGGCAGCGTTTTGGCCGAGCTTCTCTCAAAAGCCAATTATAGAGTTTTGGCGGTTAGCGATTCTCAAGGCGCGATTTACTCAAAAAATGGGTTGGATATTCCTAGCATTCGCCAGTTTAAAGAATCTAGCCGCAGTATTAAAGCCGTGTATTGTCAAGGCACGGTCTGCAATATTGTGGAGCACGAGGTCATTACCAACGAGGAATTGCTGGAGCTAGATGTGGATATTCTTATTCCAGCCGCGCTGGAAAATCAGATTACTGAAGCGAATGCAGCAAAGGTAAACGCATCTTATATTTTTGAGGTGGCGAATGGGCCGGTGACGGCAGCGGCAGATAACATTTTGGAACGCAACGGAATACAGGTTTTTCCGGATATTTTAGTGAACGCGGGAGGCGTAACGGTCAGTTATTTTGAGTGGGTACAAAACCGCAGTGGTTTTTACTGGTCGTTAAATGAGGTTAATAGCCGATTACGCGATCGCATGGTAGAAGAAACTGAACGAATTTGGGCGATCGCTCAAAATTTGAATAGTTCTATGCGAACAGCCGCCTATGTTCATGCCCTCAACCGCCTAGACGAGGCAGTACAGGCAAGAGGCACCCGCGACTATTACGTTAGCTAATTTACTTAAGACTCCAACTCCGCTAGCAGCGTCCAGAATCGGGTAAGACTTCATTGGTACGAATTTTAGGTGATGTGGGCGCGCCTACACCACTCAGAATTCTTATATGAATGCCACTACCCAGAATTGAAGAACTGTGAATCAAAACCCTAGCGATCGCCACAACAGAATGAGGCGATCGCTAGGGCTATTTTCCGTCCGATGGGACGGAGGATTACGCCAACCGACTCCTGGATGGCCGACAAAACTAGCTGCAGCCCTTGAGGGGATCAGGAAACCTGACCCCAGCCTAATACCAAATCCCGACTGGGAACCCCAAAATCAAACAATCTGTAATTGCCAGGTGTAATGTGGTTATCGATTTTGTTCTTGGGGTATACCTCTACGGATTTAGTATAAAACCTTGCGATTAGTTGCCGCGCTCAATGCGGAGCCGTTTGTCAGTGTCAATCAGTGGCTTATCCTGAGATACACTCCAAGCTAGCAGATGGAGAATTTAGTAAATGTCATCCATACCCAGTTCAGCCGCGAGTGCTTCCTGTAACGTATCCGACAACAGGACGCGGTTAACCACATGAATGACACCATTGCTAGCATCAATATCTGCGGTTACAACACTGGCATTATTGACAATGACATTACCATCGCTAACTAAAACGGCTAGTCCACCGCCGATCGCTTCTACCTTACCCGTCGTAATTTGGTTAGAGGTCACAGAACCGGACACGACATGGTAGGTCAGCACTTGCTGAAGAACACCCTGATTTTCGGGGCGAAGTAAGAATTCGAGTGCGCCATCCGGCAATGCCGCAAACGCCTCATTGGTCGGTGCAAATACTGTGAATGGGCCATCGCCAGACAGGGTTTCCACCAGTCCAGCCGCTTGCACAGCCTGAACCAGCGTACTAAATGAGTCGTTTCCAGCCGCGATATCCACAATAGTCATCGCCTGAGCGTACTGCTCTGGCTGTTGAGCCGTTGCTTCAGAGGGCATTTCATTGGCAAAGGCAGGCGCGCCAACCAGGGTTCCGGCACTAATCAAACCAGCAGCGATCGCACCTTGGGCACAGTGTTGGATAAAAGAAGTCATGGAATTCTCCGTAATGACTGAATACTGCAATGGAAACTGAGATACCGCTGCAACGAGGCAGCTAGGCACCGTGTGAGGTTAGACAAAGCCTACGCGCTAAACCCAACCAGAATGGGACATACCGCAACCTTTCAAATCCAGACCTAGGCAGCGGGAGTCGCGTAAGCCATAGAGCAATTGGCCAGTTCAGCGATCGCTCGATAAGGCGGTCTACCGAATCAGAAGCAATGGTGAGATGAGCTTCATTAAGTTTAGTAAAGTTTTGATGATATGGGGCGCTATTTGGAAATGTAATAACAGTAAAATCTGCGATTCGGACAAGATTGCATCAAAAACCTGCCTTCAGACAGAGACATCGCGACGCAACTTAACCGCCATTGGACAGAATTTTGCGCCAGTTTACGCCTAGCCATCGCTAGCAAGATGTCTGGCATCACGCACCGCTGGATAACACTCACCCTGACGCGGTATCGCCGAACTGGGTCAACATTTGCAGACGGTAGTGGTATTCATGTAATGATTTTTGGTGGTGTGGGCG
>CAYSIR010000400.1:0-3242 GCA_964431105.1 uncultured Leptolyngbya sp.
GAGCTTTTCTAACGCCATGATGCAATTTTCTTACAGCAGCGTCATTGATGCTCCGATCGCCACCGTTTGGGCATTCCACGAGCGCCCGGATGTGCTGCAACTGTTGACACCGCCGTGGCAGCCCGTCGAAGTCATCCGTCGTGAGGGTGGGTTGGGAGTTGGGGCTGAAAGTGAGTTCAAGCTATCGGTTGGGCCAGTCCCGGTGCGGTGGATCGCGCAGCACAGCGCCTATGAGCCGCACCAGTATTTTGTCGATGTGCAAATTGAAGGGCCGTTTGCCCACTGGCAGCATCGGCACTTATTTGAAACCGAGCGAGGAAAAACGCGATTGACCGATGCGATCGCATTTTCCCTGCCGGGGGGATGGGTTATCGATTGGCTGGGCGGCTGGGCAGTGCAAGCCCAGCTTGAGCGTCTGTTTAATTATCGGCATCAAGTGACACGGCGCTACTGTGAGCCGCCGACACATGAACAGTCTGCACAGGAATAGCCTGAGTCTTGAGCCATCTTAGGGCACAAATGATCAGCACAAACGACTCGATCGGCTGAGTGCGATCGAGTCGTTGAGTGATGACGGGGCATCGGTGCTGAGTTACGACTAGCGGTTTACATTTTCAGCCAGCTACATTCCAGGCAAATTCAGCCCGCCCGTCAGTTCTTCCATGCGTTCCCGCATAGTAGCGGTTGATTTTTCATACGCATCTTTCATCGCTGCCAACACCAAGTCAGACAGCATTTCTGCCCCTTCATTAAGAGCTTCAGGCGACACCTCAACACGACGCGGCTCTTGATTACCGCTGAGGAATACTTTGACCTGCCCGCCGCCAGACGTGCCCTCGACTTCCATTTGCTCTAATTCTTCCTGGAGACGCTTAGCGCCTTCTTGAACCTGCTGCGCTTTTTTGAACGCATCGGCGAGTTCCTTCATTTTGCCGAGGCCGAAGCCGCCGCCGCCGCCAAATCCCTGTCCTTTGGTCATAGTTTTATCGTGTGTTTGAGTTGTACGTTTGCTATTGCTGTGCTTGCGGTCGATCGCTCCGCTTCAGTTCAAAAGCAAGGCATGAGTCTAGGACACAGCGTATTGCTAGGATACCTTAAACCTTTGCCCCACCCAATAATGGCATAGGCAGGACAAGCAGGCTGTGACTCAACCTTACCGATTTTTACAGAGATTGCGGTGACGTACCCGGCTAAAATTGCGCCGGTTAAACTGGCGATCGACAAGCCCTACTGCCCAAATATTGGGGCTTGTATTGGGTCTTGGGTGGGCGGTTCGGCTGGATAGTTACCCGGCTCAACAGTCGTCTCGACGGTTTCGCCATCCCGCTGCACGGTGACTGTTAGACGATCGCCCACGCGACTTTCTCGCACCATGACCTGCACCGCTTCCCCGGTTGCGATCGCCGTTCCATCGATGGATTGAATAACATCACCGGGCTGGAGTCCGCCCGCTGCCGCTGGGGAGTTCGGCTCTACATCCACAATCAAGACACCAGCGTCTACCTCGACCGTAAAGGGTGCATCGGGGTTTGCCTCTAGTTGGGCTTTGAGGCGATCGCTCACATCCACCATCCGAATGCCTAAGTAGGGATGGACGACCCGTCCAGTTGTCAATAGTTGATTGGCAACATCCTGTACGGTACGGATTGGAATGGCAAAGCCAAGCCCCTGTGCGCCGCCAATAATGGCTGTATTCATACCAATGACGTCACCCCGCTCATTCAGCAACGGGCCACCGGAGTTGCCTGGATTGATAGCCGCATCGGTTTGAATAAAATTCACCTGCTTGTCGGGAATGCGAATATCGGCACTGCTGCGCCCCGTTGCGCTGATGATGCCAGCAGTGACGGTATTATCAAGACCAAGAGGATTGCCGATCGCGATCGCCCATTCTCCAGGGCGCACCCCATCATCGCCAACCTTCACCGTAGGCAGATCGGTCGCATCAATACGAATCACCGCTACATCCGTTACGGGGTCAGCCCCAACGACCTCCCCTTCAAATTCACGACCATCCCTGAGCGTTACCGCCACGCGATCGGCTCCAGCCACCACATGGGCATTGGTCACAATCACGCCATCTTCCGCCAAGATGAACCCAGATCCAAAACCTTCTGCAATTCTGGGTTGCGTCGGCAGATTTCCTCCAAAGAACCGATCCATCAAAGGATTGTCTGATGTCATCACCTGGCGCTGAGCATCAATCCGTACTACCGCAGGGCCGACCTGATCCACTGCCGCCGCAATAAAGCTATTGCCCTGGACGGCCGCATCGGATGGCTGCAAGACGGGATTGATCACTTCGCGGCTGACATCTTGAGCGGGGGCAGGAGCAAGATCAATACGGTTGACCCGATCGGCTAGGAGGCGATCGCCCGCAATCACCCCCGCTGCACCGAGAGCAATTAATGCAACATACAACCCCATTCGCCGCACAGCTTGAAAGCGGCTGGGATGAGAAGAAAAGCGAGCATCATGTTGAGTCATGGCAAAAACCTCCTAACAGCTAGTGATCATGATGAGGCTTGACGTACGGGAAATCAGCGCCGAATTGTGAAGGTAAAACGCTTGGCTGGATACGTCTGAGCAATCATGATTCCACGCTAGGCGGTGGATGTGGCAAAGGTGTGACACTGCTGTTCCAATGGTATGGATGGAACGCAGATGTTTCGGGTTACTCGACTGATTGAGCGGGTATCATGAAAATCCTAGGTTTTTACGGTTCAGGTCACGGTTCAGGTCACGGTTCAGGTGAGATGCTGGCCTTTGAGCAGATTTTGCTGAAACCCAATTTTTTATAGCGATCGCACGATGACAGCTAAAGCCATTGCAAGGTCAAACGGCTAGTGATAGTCGCGTTATATTTCAATAATCTATAAAGACAGCCCGGAAAGACAGCCCGGAAAGACACACGGGTATCAAAGGTGAGCGATCGATCAGTGCGATCGCCTGTCACAAAAAGTTCATCTCAATCACAACTCATCGACACATCCCGCTGATAATTTGAAGACATCAGGTGAATGAATGCAAGGGAGGAGCAGCGGTTGTCCCCCAATCGGAAAGTCCGATCGCACTGTGGCAACCCAAACTGCTCCTTTTTTTTATGCATAGCCTGCGACTTAGACCAATCCGTAAAAGGGCTGGGGTCGGATTCAGAAACGCTACAAACCTGAACCCAACTCTCATCCAAAATCCAAGGGTGCATGTCACCTTTACGCCCTCACCCTAAATCCCTCTCCCAA
>CAYSIR010000401.1:0-3217 GCA_964431105.1 uncultured Leptolyngbya sp.
CAGTTTGCTGCGATTGCCTAGCTGTAGACCGCAGAAAATTATCGCTAATCGCAAGCTGTTACACCTTCGGCGCAGTATAGACTCCACCAAGGATTGATCTCGGCAACATCAGCTTCAACAAGGCTCATTTGCAGCAATTCTTCAAAGCTCGATGCTTCACCGCCGTAGCGAACATGCATGTGGATGGGATCGCCATGGGGCGATCGCAGTGCTACATACTGAAACCCGGCACAGGTTGGATCATCAGAGGTCAACTCGAATAAGTCCCAGATGGAACGCTGAAACTCTGGGTAGTAGAACGGATCGGGAGCCGCTCCTTTATACTCGTATTGACAGTTTTCGGCAATTGGTTCATTACCTGCCATATCTCGGTAGAACGAGAATTGTTCCATTTCTTCAAATACAATCCGTCCAGGATTACGGGGATCATGGAGTGAGGATGGAACAGCAGTATCCAAGGTAAAAATACCGTCTACACCCATATATGGCACATCTGCATTGGGCGAAATAAAGTCAGCATCTTGCCCAACAGCCGCGCTCGATAGACCCAGTACAACGCCTGTAGAGAGGGCCGCGATCGCTTTGATAGTTAAATCGGTCGATGATTGGATCACCATACACTCCTCAAAAATCTTGAACTCAGAAGGATCTGACCGACGCCATACACCAATGCCATGCATGGAAGCTGCAGATAGCCTCTTTTGCCATCTCCTGCCACCTTTCGCTCGACATTGGCTGTGGCCATCAACCTTCTGGGTTCAAGAATATGGGGTTTTCACCGTTTTTTCTATGCCCCCATCCGGGATACCAATCCGTGACGGCTGGACGTTTTGGGGAAGAGATCGAGCCATGGTTGCGTCAGGCCTAGCATCTAGGATGTGCCACTGTGCCAGTTATCTCCTATGCCCCAATCATTCATCTTGGAGTGCGCAGGGTTCGCAAAGTCCGAAGAACTCTAGGGTGTGGTAGTAAATTTTGAATGAACGGTTTTGCTGCAATTCTGCTTGAAATTGCGCCATCGGGCAGTCATCAACCGCAAAAGATTGACCGCAGTGGAGGCAGGTCAGGTAATGGCGATCGCGGTCTATTAAGCTGTAGAGCGTTACGCCTTCTAGGGTGACTCGATGCTGAATGAACCCTAATTTTTGCAAGGTATTCAAAGATCGATACACAGTGGCCAAACCAATACCATGATGCGATCGCATGGCACTGTAAAGCGATTGGGCGGACATTGGCTGATGATGCCGCAATGTTTCTAGAACTGCATTTTGGGCAGGTGTGCGTCGGGTCAGACCGGGATTGGGCATGGTAGGTTTCAATATTTCTTTTTAAGGAATCGTGATCACTCACAAAATTATGGTGTAGGATGTTCAAGAACGATAATCGTTCTCATTTTATAACATTTACATCGTACTGATTTCTATGTTGACCCCATCGACCCAAGCCATCCCAGACGCAGTGCGGACAGAGACGGCAGGCTCTCTTATTGAACATCGTCTTGCACATCGTCCTCGACGGTTGCGACGCACGGCTACCCTGCGGCGGATGGTGCGCGAGACGGTGCTGACGGTGAATGACTTAATTTATCCAGTATTTGTGATGGAGGGTGAAGGCATCCAGCAGGAAGTGCCGTCAATGCCAGGCTGCTTTCGTTACTCTCTAGACGCACTGCTCGATGAAGTGAAGGCGGTGCGTGAACTGGGAATTGGGGCGATCGCTCTTTTTCCGCTTATTCCCAATCATCAAAAAGATAATGCTGGCACTGAAAGCTACAATCCGGATGGATTAGTCCCTCGCACCGTGCGAGCGATCAAACAAGCCGTTCCCGACCTGCTGATTATGACCGATGTAGCGCTTGATCCATACAGCAGTGAAGGGCATGATGGCATTGTTAAAAATGGGCACATTTTGAACGATGAAACGGTAGACGTACTGGTGAAGCAAGCGTTAGTGCAGGCGGCAGCCGGAGCCGATTTTGTCGCCCCCTCAGATATGATGGATGGTCGGATTGGCGCTATTCGTCGGGCACTCGATGCAGATGGATGGATAAACGTAAGTATTTTGGCTTATTCGGCTAAGTATGCTTCAGCTTACTACGGCCCGTTCCGCGATGCACTAGATTCAGCTCCTAAGTTTGGCGATAAGAAAACCTATCAGATGGATGCCGCAAACGCTAGAGAGGCTGCCAAGGAAGTAGCGCTAGACATTGCAGAAGGGGCAGATATGGTAATGGTGAAACCGGCCTTAGCATATCTAGATGTGATTTGCCGCATTAAGCACCATACAAATGTGCCGGTTGCTGCTTACAATGTGAGTGGAGAGTATGCAATGGTCAAAGCAGCGGCTCAGCAAGGCTGGATTGATGAACGTGCCGTGATGTTGGAAACCTTAACCAGTATGAAGCGGGCAGGAGCGGATGTGATTTTGACCTATTTCGCGAAAGAGGCTGCCCTTGCATTACAGGACAGTGGAAACGGCTAACATTTCACTGGCACTGTCCCAAGAAGCTTATCTCATCTGATATTCGTAGGGCATCTGCGGAAGATTGGATCAATTCAGTAATTCTGGGTAGCTGCCATGAAGCGATCGCTTTCCCGCTCTGAGCCTTCACTCAAAGTGCGTGTCAGGTAAGTTTTTCTAGAGAAACGGTTTTCCATAGGTTAGTGAACATTCAACGGAGATAAGCTATGTCTAGACAATTTTTTCAAACCCTATTGCCAAGAACGGCGGTGGCTGCAATGGGGGCGATCGCTCTTGGTTTGGGCAGTTGTGCAACCACCACACCGACCGGCGAAGTAGATACTTCAACAGATGCTCAAGAAATAGAAAATGCAGAGGTGGTTACTCCAGATGACCCGTTGCAAGTAGTCACGACTTTCTTACCCATCACCCAGTTTACGACAGCGGTTGCGGGCGATCGCGCTGAAGTCGTGCAGCTCTTGCCGCTAAATGTCGGCCCCCATGATTACCAGGCCAAACCGAGTGATGCTCAGGCGATCGCAACGGCTGATGTGTTAGTGAAAAATGGTTTGGAAATGGAGTTTTTCCTAGATGACATGATTAGTAATGCAGAAAGTGCTGAGCTAGTCATTATTGACTCCAGCGAAGGCATCGCCACCATGGCCGGTGATGACCATGATCACGACCACGACCATGATCACGACCACGACCATGATCACGACCACGATCACGATCATGACCATGATCACGACCACGA
>CAYSIR010000402.1:0-3214 GCA_964431105.1 uncultured Leptolyngbya sp.
ACGTCGCAAGTACGTCGCAAATATAAAATCAGGAGGCATTTTAGCTATGACCGTTTTAACCAGCACTCTGTCCGTCAATGGCGATCGCCTGAATCATTACATCGACCGCCTTGCCGATATTGGTCAGTTGCCCCACGGAGGCATTCGGCGTTTGGCCTTCAGCCCTGAAGATTGTCAGGCTCGCCAACTGGTGCGGCATTGGATGGAGCAAGCCGGCATGAAGGTACGGATTGATGCAGCAGGAAACATAATCGGTCACTATCCCGGTCGAAATCCCAAAGCTTCTGTATTGGCCACAGGGTCCCACATCGATACCGTTCCATCCGGGGGGCGCTATGACGGCGTACTGGGAGTTTTGGCAGGCATCGAAGCCGTACAGATCATGCATGAGCAAGGCATTCAGCTCGATCATCCCGTGGACGTAATTGTCTTCAGCGATGAAGAGAGCAGCATGATTGGCTCACGGGCGATCGCTGGCACGGTGAAAAATGAAGCCCTCTATCACCCAGAGCAAGGCACCTCGATTCAGTCCTGTTTGGATGCAGTAGGCGGTGATTGGTCACGCATCATGGCAGCCCGCCGCCGCGATATAGCAGCGTTCATCGAACTGCACGTTGAGCAGGGCAGCGTTCTTGACCATAAGGGCTATGAAATTGGTGTGGTGGATGGTGTTGTCGGCATGAACCGCTATGCCATCACCATTACTGGTGTTCCTAACCATGCCGGAACTACCCCAATGGATATGCGCCATGATGCCCTCATTGCCGCTGCCAGAATTACGCTAGCGGTGCAGGCGATCGCTCTAGAGCAGCCGTCTCATCCCGTTGCCACGGTAGGGTCAATGACGGTTTCGCCCAACGCCGCTAACATTGTGCCCGGTCGAGTGGAGCTAACCGTGGATATGCGAGATTTGTCTCAGGATTGCCTGGATGAAATGGCCGACCAATTGTCTCGTCAGGTTCAGGCGATCGCCACAGACACCCATACCGACATTGACATGACCCCAATCCTCAAGGTGCAGCCCTCTCCAGCGGCAGAAGTGATTCAGTCCATCATTGAAGACGTGTGCGGCGACCTCAACCTTTCGACCTACCGAATGCCCAGCCGCGCCGGCCATGATGCCATGGAGATGGGGCGCATTACCGACATGGGTATGATTTTTGTGCCGAGCCATGCAGGAATTAGCCACTCTGAGCATGAATATACCTCGCCAGAGCAATGCACCCAAGGCGCAAATGTTCTATTGCAAACGTTGATTCGCCTCGATCGCGCCTACTATCTCTAAGGGCATTACAGATTTTTGACTCATCTAGGATGGGTGAGGGTCTTTCAAATTTGCCAAGATTGCATCAATAATCTGGATGTTGGCTTTTGGAAAAGGATAGTTTTGTAGGTCAGTGGGCTGAACCCAACGAATTTCATCACATTCGATAGGCTGCGGTTCGCCGCTGAGGTGAGTACAGTAATGCACATTTAGCGTTACCCGAAAGTGGCTGTAGGCATGGGTAATGACAATCAAGCGATCGCCCACTATGACCTCAATGCCCAGCTCCTCTTGAATTTCGCGGCGGATGCAGTCCTCCACCGTTTCACCCGGTTCGATCTTGCCCCCCGGAAATTCCCACAACCCGCCGAGCAGCCCCTTCTGAGGACGGCGATCGATTAAAATCTGTCCGGCATCATTCCAAATCACAGCAACGCCGATTTGTTTATGGGGAAGGGGGTCGCGGGTTTCGGTCATGGGTAATTCGTGTTGTCGATTTTGGGCAAAGGCTTGGCAAGAGACAGACCAAGGACAGCGATCGCAATTTGGATGCTTGGGGGTACAAACAGTGGCTCCCAGATCCATCAGCGCCTGGTTAAAATCACGGGGATGGTCTGGATCAAGCAGCTCCGCCGACCGCTGCCAGAGATGATGGATCATTCGCTTTGGCGGATAGGGCAGAGCATCAAGGCGGGCCAATACCCGCTTTACATTACCATCTAAAATAGCGTGGGGCAGATTAAATGCAGCGCTCAAAATTCCACCGGCTGTAGTTTTGCCAATACCCGCGAGGGTGAGCGTTTCATCTAAGGTTTGAGGAAACTGCCCACCAAACTCTTGCACAACTTGCTGGGCGGCGCGATGCAAATTGCGAGCGCGAGCGTAGTAACCCAGACCCTCCCAACACTTCAGCACGGTTTGCTGTTCGGCTGCCGCAAGAGCCTCAACGGTCGGAAACTGGTTTAGCCATCGCTGGTAATAGGGAATGACCGTCTTGACCTGGGTTTGTTGCAGCATGATTTCTGAAACCCAGACTGCGTAAGGATCGCGAGTTTCTCGCCACGGCAGCGATCGCCCCTGATCGCCATACCACTGCAACAGCGATCGTCGGAGATGCAAAATAGTGGGATGGGTGGAGTTAGCGACCTCGTCCTCAGATACCCAAAAACCCGACAGACTAACGTCCGCCGAGTTTTGAGGTTGATGATTACGCCGATCGGGATTCAAGATTCGTGGAACCGTAAGTGACACCAATAGTTTATTGCCCAGTGCCAACCGCTGACTTCCCCCGCTCAACGCTGACTATTCAGCATCGGGAGTAGCTTCTGTGGATAGCGATGTAGATTGTAGCGATCGCTCAAAAGACATTCGCTGCTCGGCACTCTTCAAAAAATACCCGCTCATCATCGCAGAAGCAAGCAGGCGGCCAAGGCTCTCACGGTTGGTCGTTACAGTGACATTGAACTGATCCGTAGGCAGACCGCCCAGCAGCCCAATAATATTATGCTCCATGACTTGAAACATTTCAGGCGAGCTAGGTTTTGAGAGTTGGGCGATCGCTTCAGGACTCATTGATTGCAGATAATTCCAAAGCGCATTCCCAGATTCCCCGTCTCCGGTAAACAGTTCTGGAAGCTTGTCAGAAGAATATTTCACCGTTACAACCTCATTTCATTAAACTTATCCTTACGGTAACAATCGGACTCGTCCCTCGAAAGTAGGTGGAACCGAACTCAGTATGGGGAGTTTACCCGCTAGGTAAGCAACTGGATAAGTGAAATAGGGTGCATTCCGCTGTTACAAATTGTCCCTCACCCGCCCTAGGTCTATTGGGATGCAGCAGCCTGGATGTATGGGTAGTCTCTATTGGTAAGGATTTTGGGTGGTGTGGGCGCTGCCCACACCACCCAAAATCCTTAGATGAATACCACCGATTTATGAAATGGTGAA
>CAYSIR010000403.1:0-3194 GCA_964431105.1 uncultured Leptolyngbya sp.
GGAATCCTTCTCACAATCCAAATAGGATTGCTATATCTTTTCATCAACAGTCGATCGCTTATACAAATAGGTTGACTCTAGTAAAAGCTCTATTCCTGCAATCCACCAGGGAATGATAGGCTTGCATAGTTTGATGAACTGTTCGGTGAATGCATCCCTACCATGGGTTCTTTCGCCAGAGGGCACGGCCAGAACCGTAAAGGCTGCGATCGCTCAAATCTGCATTGCTGATTCCGGGGATGAGTTTTAGGGTTGAATGAATTGAAACATCCTTCCAATTCATCCTGCCATGCAGCAACACCATCTACCGTTAGCTGATTGAGCTGGGGAAATGGACTGACTGGATGGCAAAGTCACCTAGCCAACTTGTCGCCGAGCTAGTGCGATAATTTCATACCTTTTAAGGGCTGTGCTTGTTTTGACTGTCCGATGCATCTAGATTTTGTGATGGTGTTTTGCTTGCGATCGCACCCTAAACCGCACCATGATTAAATCTGAGGATTGCATCCTGCACTGATCTGAACACTTCGAGGTTCCACCGTGATTCATACCGCTACTCTTCCTCTCCAATCGTCGCTGCAAACCCTGTCTGATAACAGTCGATTGCGGCTGTTCTGCGGTTCCGCCAATGTGCCTCTCGCAGAAGAAGTTGCCCGCTATCTCGGCATGGATCAAGGGCCAATGGTCAGAAAACAGTTTGCAGATGGCGAGCTATACGTCCAGATTCAAGAATCAATTCGGGGTTGTGACGTATATCTCATCCAACCCACTTGCCATCCGGTCAACGATCACTTGATGGAATTGCTGATTATGATCGATGCCTGTCGGCGGGCATCTGCACGACAAATTACGGCTGTCATTCCGTACTATGGCTATGCCCGGGCCGATCGCAAAACGGCCGGGCGCGAATCCATCACGGCTAAGCTAGTCGCCAACCTGATTACCCAAGCAGGCGCTAGCCGGATTTTAGCCATGGACTTACACTCGGCCCAAATCCAGGGCTATTTTGATATTCCATTTGACCATGTGTACGGCTCTCCAGTGCTGTTGGATTACCTGGCCCGCAAAAACCTTGAAGATTTGGTTGTGGTGTCGCCGGATGTCGGTGGGGTTGCAAGGGCGCGGGCCTTCGCCAAGAAGCTGAATGATGCGCCGCTAGCGATCGTAGACAAACGCCGCCAAGCCCACAATGTGGCAGAGGTTATGAACATTATTGGAGATGTAGAAGGCAAAACCGCCGTCCTAGTCGATGACATGATCGATACTGCCGGGACAATCTGCGAAGCCGGTCGCATTCTCAAAAGCGAGGGGGCGCGTCAAGTTTATGCCTGTGCAACCCATGCTGTATTTTCACCTCCGGCTGTCCAACGTCTATCGGGAGGGGTATTTGAAGAAGTGATTGTTACTAACACAATTCCGGTTTCGACCGATCGCCATTTCGACCAGCTAACAGTGCTATCGGTGGCAAACTTGCTTGGTGAAGCCGTTTGGCGGATTCATGAAGATAGCTCAGTGAGCAGTATGTTCCGCTAGGGCGGCTGTAGTTAGTGCGATCGCCCTAGCCCTGTCAAACGGCTAGGGGCGATCGCCCGCTGCCCAGCCATAATAAATACAGCAATACAAACAAAATAACCCAGATAATGTCTACGAAATGCCAGTAAATTTCAGCCGCTTCGATGCCAAAATGGCGATCGCTGGAGTAGTGAACCGCCTGGAGCGATCGCCACAAGACTCCCATAATCAACACCAGTCCGAACAAAACGCGCAATCCGTAAAACCCGCTTAATACATTGAACATACTGGCATACATAGCAATCCTATTTGGATTGCTATATACCTCTTATTGCTATGTTGAATAAACCATCAACCAGAGTTGCTTCATTCAATGCGGCGATCGCCATCAGCCCGTGGTTTTGTCCATACTACAGGCTAACTAACGTTAGGGCGATGCCGACCAACATTGTGGCGATATTACTCGGAATTTTCACTATTTCAAATATTGAGTTCAGCAAACGGAATCAAACAGAATCATGAGCGATCGACAGATGAAACCGATCGCTAGGACGAACATCTTATTCTTGTATTCAGAGTGACGGCTGTAAAACCGAGATACACCTGAAGGGTGCATTATCCCCTACAGAAACGGGTAGTCATAGAAATGGATCAGGCAATGGCACGCTCTAACCTGATTATCTAGGGACTGTCATCATAGTGAATGAATCAGTGAATGAATCACCATTTGGATAAATTGCGATATGAATGAATCGCTAAATGAGTTGAACCATTACGGAAGCGCTTGACCAAGCCCCTTCTCGCCTTCACAACGAACCCGTTACATCGCCCTCGACATCATACCGTGAGCATCCGACTACCACGTTAAAGCAGCGATCGCGTTTTGAGGATGGTTGTAAGGCATCTTTAAGCTCTTCACCATGGCCGACTGTGGAGCGCAATCACTAGCCTGGTCAATGGTTATCTCTGCTAAGAATCAATTCTCAGTGTTTAAGCTTGTGACATTTTTCAACACAAGCATGACACTTCACCAACAATCACGACACTCCACCAACAATATTTCTTAAAGATTTCTGGCGATTTTCATGGCAACGTTAGAAAACAATCCAAAGAAAATCCAAAAGCTTGCTCCACAGACGGAGGGAATCATTACAGTGAAAAAAGCGGTATAGGAAAGACGTTGTCTACGCGAGCTAGGCCAGCAGAACCGTATCAAATCTTAATTCTTTAGGGTTAGTTGCTGAATTGTGCGTGAATGACGATTAGCGTTAGTTGCGATCGCGCCGTATAGACGCTGAGGCTGGTGCTGAGCTTCTTAATCCCTCTTGCCCTATTTCGCCTTACTGCTCATTCGGAGAAAACCACCATGACCGATAGCACGTTACAGCCATCTCTAGTTGGGCGATCGCCCAGTTATCGAGATGCCGCAGTGCTGACCCCTTCTGATCGCGTTCGTCGCCTGCTGTGGAAAATGGCGATCGCCACTTGGTTATTAATGGCAATTGGCAGCGCAACGCGAGTCATGAATGCCGGGCTAGCCTGTCCAGATTGGCTCCTGTGCTATGGCACGATCATTCCTGGACAGCAGATGAATGTGCAAGTCTTTTTAGGGTGGTTTCATCGCCTGGATGCCGCTCTAATCGGCGTTTTGGCAATCGCCCTAGTGGTTTACAGCATTTGGA
>CAYSIR010000404.1:0-1230 GCA_964431105.1 uncultured Leptolyngbya sp.
CGGTATCGATACCGGATACAGCATCGTCCCACATAGGTTCCCACATAGGTTTTTCTTGCATGGCTGAGCAACGCTTACTTGAGATTAGCGCGATCGCCCTTGCCGTAAGTCACTCAGAACAGCGGCACTTGCACATCGATGCCTACACCAAACACAGCGCCATCAAAATCGACCGTTGGTTCAGATGATTGCCCTAGGCTGTAGCCGCCAAATAGAATAAAGCGGACAATATCGTTCAGGTCATAGGTTAGTTCAGCGACGACTTGATGTACGGTTTCTTGGCGATCGCGCTCTAGAAAGTCTGTCCAGTTTAGCCGATAATCTAGAGAAACGGTAAGATCATCAGCTAAGATATGGTTGAGAGAGGTGCCGATCGAATGGATCATGCGACTGCGATCGCGAGGGTCAGTAAAGCTGAAGCGAACTTGATAAAACCCAGCTAGTTCACTGCGCTCGGATAAGGAGACTTGTCCATCTAGCGCCAGCCGAACCGTATTATCAGTTAAAAAGCGATCGCCCGTGCCTTCATCAAACAACCGGCTGTGGGTCCAGTCGAGGCTAGCATAGAGGTCATCTGAGAAATAATGCCGTAAACCAGTTTGCAGCCGAACGTCATTATAGTCGAGGTCAGATAAGTCATCATAGCGAGAAAGGCTGCCTTCAACGGCGGCAATCAGCAATGTATCTTCATTCAGTTCTGGAATGGCTACAAGACCGACACCGGTTCGGAAAATGCCGTCAGTGACCGGATCGCGTGCATCTAGCAAAATATTGTCGCTGCGGAAATAGCCAGCCGTTGCGAAGGCAAAAACGGTCGGAGGGTCTGGAATTGGCTCTATCGGGCGATCGCGCAGTCGAAGATTACCGAGTTCTGGATCGCCAACGGCATCGAGGGTTTCTTGAATCGTTAAGTCTTCAATGGGCTGAGTTTCTGTTTCACGCAGTCGCAAAATGCCGAGTTCTGGGTCAGTTGGGGTGGAGGGCAGTTGGCTGATCTGTGGCTTGGTGGGCGCAGGAATGGATGTCAGCATGGGCTGAAAATCTGGCTGAGCGATTGCAGGTGTTGCGCTGACTGCTAACCCGACTAGCCCAATGCTGCATCGCCCAAGCAAGTCGCAATATGAGCCGTTATGACACCAGTCCATCATCTGATTCAAAGTGCTTGATCTCCTGGCTAATTGGTTGATTGGGGCGATCGTCCACTATTTTCCTACGTCCACTATTTTCCTA
>CAYSIR010000404.1:1330-3180 GCA_964431105.1 uncultured Leptolyngbya sp.
CGTCCACTATTTTCCTACGTCCACTATTTTCCTATGCACTGTGCAAATCTCGCTGAAACCTTCATTTAGGGCATGGGAATTTCTGGGGGACAGCACTATCCCTCAAAAACTCCCTCGCCCTGTAGAGTGAACCTTGGAACGGTGCTGCTCTAGCGGCGGCGGGTAGTGGTAGTGGTTTGCCCGTTGCGGGTAACAATGGTGGTAACAGTGGTTTGCCCGTCGCGAGTGATGGTTATCGTGGTGGTGCTGCTAACGTCATCGCGATTCCCAGGGGCATTGCGGTTATTATCCCGATCGTCCGGGGTGCGATCGCTACGATGATTGGCATTGCCAGAATCATCTCGATTGCCCTGATTGCTGCTAGGGGTGCGATCGCGGGAATTGTTAGGGTTACTAGCAGGTGGGCGATCGGCGGAACTTGGCGTTTGGCGCTGTTCTTGAACGACTTCTCCAATTTCACGCATCGTTGGAGCCGTGCGCCCCGTCATATCTCGACGGGCCGCATCCAAAACGGCCGTATTGTTAGCAACGCTGGGATCAACCGGGTCGCTGGCGATCGCATCATCCGCATTGCGAGGCAGAGCTACAAAATCTGGCGTTGTCATCGCATCATTGCCAATGGGCGCGTAGGTGTTGAGGGCTTGCTGCATTTCCTCTTGAACCAGCAGGATGGAGGGGTCATCGTCTACCATGCCGTCTTGGGGCGATAATCCTTCCATCAAAGCACTGGTGTCGTGGAATAAATCTAGATCAAAATCGTAAATGGCTTCTAGGCGATCGCCCACTGCAACAGCCATCTGCCCCGCTTCTAGTTCCCATACTTCTGACCCATCATCGTTGTAGGCTCGAATGCCGCTATTGGTGAGTGCGCCAATTAGGGTTGTATCAGTCGCTTCGATGTAGCGGACAAAGAGTGCTGACCCTTGAATGCCTGCGGCAGCGTTGGGAGTACGAATGTAGGTAGAGCCGTTGCCCGGTGGAATCAGCAATAGCACCGTTCCGTTAGACAGTGAAAAATTCCGCGTTCCGGGGGTGAACCAAAAAATGACTTGCTCCCCCAAGCGACCGAGCGATCCATCATTAAATCGCAGTTCAGCTAAAGAACTTTGCCCGGTTGTGAGTCCATCTCCGGGTTCCATAATGTCAGACAGGCGGGCTGCACGCGGGTCTTGATCGCCTAGGATGACTTGGACGCGATTGCGGATGGATTCAACCGTGGCGGTTGTGAGGCGTGTTTGGGCGATCGCTGCCGTTGGCATCGCGATCATGGCACAGCAAACCGCAGACAGCATGGATATTGAGCAACGAACGGGGCGACGAAGCATAACCACTCTCCCAAAACCTGAAGAAACTAAGAAATCCTGTGGACAGGCACACCCCAGAAACACGCTGCAATTCGCTCCCGAATACAGCGCGGCGATCGCCGATTCCGGAACGGTCAACGTGAAACGGTTTCCGGCTATCATCAGACGGCTGAGCAGCGACTGCACCGATATTGTTTGAGCGATCGCCCCCTCACCTGAAAGATTTTAGGCAGTAGGGGCAAACTGCACAGCGGCAAGGCCGAACGGGCAATCCATTCATTAGAACGTCGGAGAGGAATGAGACATCCAAGTTCAGCGGTTCTACGGTTGGAACTCGGATGAGTCGATCGCATTCTGAAATCAACGTAGCAGGCGATTCGATCGCAAGGCACACAACTATACTAAATGATGGGTCAATGTAGATGGGCACTGTCAAAAAAGTTTCTACGGAATCTTATTTAGAATCCAAACGGCGATTGCTGTAGGTGACATTGAACTGTGTCGGGCGATGGGTATTGGTTGCAATCCGCTGGCATTCTGAAGCTT
>CAYSIR010000405.1:0-3159 GCA_964431105.1 uncultured Leptolyngbya sp.
CGGCGCTCAACCGCATGATTCAGATTGCTAAGCCGGAGAGTGTCTTGGTCGAGGCATAGACTATTGTAACTGATGTAACTGATTTGAGGGATACCTCTGTCTCTTATCTTAACCATGTAACAATGCCCATCGCAATTGCCAACTCAGAAAAGCGATCGCAACAGAAAAAACGAAACGATCAACAAAATCACCCCCGCCAGCAACAGGCCCGCCCCAAACGCAAGTAAGATCCGCGATCCTGTAACCTGCGTATTGCGGTAATCCTCAAACGATCCATTCGAGAGAACGCTAGTCTTTTCCGTCGGCGGTCGTGGTTGCTGCTCCCCGATCGCTACCACGCGATCGCCCACCACAAAACCTTCATACTTCTTCGTCACACCAATCTCATAGGTCGTCGTCGAAATCCAGGTCGTGCTGAGATTGCCGATGCTGTAGTCCGCCGGAATTTGCAGCATTTGTCCATCCACATCCAGCCACAAAGCAGGCGTCATCCGCTCATCCTCTTTCCAAACCGGACGACGGTTATTGCGACCATTTGGGTCAGTCGTGGTGCTTCGTTTCGTTCCGCGATACTCCGATCGCGTGTAGGCGACTAAGCCTTGGGTATAGGTAGGATTGCGATCGCTCACGATACCTTCTAGATAACTCGGTGATGCGATCGCCATATCCACAGGTTGGTTCGGTGACCATGCTACATACTGACTTAGTTGATTAGCATAGGCCGCATTGCTGCTCCCCGCCCAGGTCAAAAATCCCCCAAAGGCAAGACAGAATATCCCCGCAATTAACGTAATCAGCCCACCCACCATGCGCCACCTCACAATCTGGCGTATGCTACAACTTACTTGCCACCGTAATAAAACGCAATTTCCTTATCCTTGAGCGGCGCAAAATCTGCATCCAGTAGCTTTTGGTTTAGCTCATCTTGGGGCAGGTGTTTCGCGCCAATCCGCACAATCCGCGATCGCATCGTATTGCTAACGCCGCTGCGCTGCCGGTTGGCTTCATAGCCCATCACCATATTGTAGAGTTCTAATTTAGCCGCCGGGATGGGGCTTCCGTCTAGATCAACGCCACGAGCGATCGCCGCATCTACGGCATCCGCGCCCGTCGTTTTTGTGTCCGTCATGCTATAACCTCCTAAAGTATCTCATCCGCAACTTCGGCGTCTGATTCAAGCGTAGCGGTTTTCGGTGCAATTTTGGATACTGGTTTTGATGCATGATTCATGAGGACTGGAATTGGCTCATCACTTTAGGCGCGATCGCGATCCGCAGGTCATTCAGCAATTGATGCCAGTGTGGAGCTGGCTGTATGGTCACTACTTCCGGGTGCAGACCAGCGGTTGGGAGCATATTCTGCCCGACCAGGTGCTATTCGTTGGGCAGCATAATGGCGGACTGGCCACGCCGGACTTGTTTATGTTTCTCTATGATTGGGTGCGCTGCTTTGGCTATGACCGAGCGGTGTACGGACTTACCCATGCTAAGATATGGCAGATTTCTCCCCAATTAGCAGCGGCAGCGGCGAAGGTGGGGGCAACACCATTTTATCCGCGCAATGCGATCGCTCTTATCCGTGAGGGGCATAGCGTGTTAGTATATCCGGGCGGCGGACAGGATCTATTTCGTCCCCATCAATGGCGCGATCGCATCTATTTTTGTGGACGCACAGGATTTATTCGACTAGCGCTCTGGCATTCGCTCCCAATCACGCCGCTAATTTCCTGGGGCGCACACGATACCTTATTCGTATTGGACGACATTTACCCGCTGATGCAGCAACTCCATCAATGGGGAATGCCCTGGTTATTCGGCATCAACCCTGAAGTGTTCCCAGTTTATCTAGGTTTGCCATGGGGGATTGGGGTCGGCCCATTATTCAATATTCCGCTGCCCATTCAGATCCATACGCGGGTCTGTCCGCCGATTGTATTCGATCGATATGGATATGAAGCAAGTCGCGATCGGGCCTATGTTCAGGCGTGTTACAACCGGGTGGTATCGACTATGCAGGCTGAACTCGATCAACTGATTGCGGATAGCGCTGAGCAGAAAGCCTAGGGATATCTAGTAGAGAGATCTCTAGTAGGACGGCTTAGCCGTTCCGCCAAAAAATCCATGCCCTATCACGCTATATAGCAGTCCTCAATGAGTTGTAAACGGAAGTGGGTGTTGTGAGAATGAGTCCTGCGGACTCATTCTCACGATCCAAATAGGATGGCTATAGTTTCCTTGGGGCATGGGTCAAAGTTAACACTTTGGATAGAATTGTACCGTTTGAGTTGACCGTTCCATAGACAAACAGACAAAACTGAGGCAATATTGGGTCAGGCAAGACCCCATCATTGGTCATTCTCGAAGTCCAATGCAAATCATCTAATCGGAACGTGAATCTGCACTGAGGAGGAATGCTATGAATACTATACTTGGGAATCGTATTTGTGCTGGCTTTATCCAAATAGTGGCGGTATTGCTGCTATCACTTTCAGGTATTCTCCTGTTTTCACAAACAGCCTTTGCAGTTACCTATGAAATCAATATGGGTTCAGATACCGGGCAGTTAGTCTTTGTGCCCAAGATTCTTGAGATTAATCAGGGAGATACAGTGAAGTGGACTATGAATAAAGTCCCGCCTCATAATGTTGTCTTTGAAGAGGATAAAATTCCAGGGGCTGATAAGGCTTTAGCCATGTCGCTATCGCACAAACAGCTACTATTTGCTCCGGGAGATTCATACGAAACATCGTTCTCCTCAGACTTGACACCCGGAATTTACCCTTACTATTGTGAGCCGCACCGAGCAGCGGGGATGGTAGGTCAGATCATTGTCAAGGAATAGGATGCATCCCAATATTTGCAACGTTATGTCCTTATCCTTTAGTCCTTTCTCCCAAAACTTATCCGTTACGCAGAAGTCATTGAAGCTCCTATTCTTACGTTCTGAAACGGGATGATTGAAGAATGAGTAGTCCTCTATTTATAGCAGTAGCCAGACTGGTTAGGACGTGATATGGCGCTAAGCGGATAGCTTAAGACGTTTTTGAGGAGCAGTTCCGCCGCCCCTCAAAAGCTCCTATGTCCTAAGTAAAATGGCTACTGCTATATAAAGATTTTGGGTAGTATGGGCAACGCCTACACTACCCAAAATCCCTAGGAA
>CAYSIR010000406.1:0-3152 GCA_964431105.1 uncultured Leptolyngbya sp.
TGTAAGGATTTTGGGTGGTGTGGGCAACGCCCACACCACCCAAAATCCTTACCAACAGAGGACTGCCCAGTTTCAATCGGCGTCAAAAAAAAGAGGCAGAGCAATCTGCCTCTTCTATGCGTCTTCTTCGTAACCTCTACTGTCGGATACTGTCGGACAGTGATGAACGACAGTTTTCCCATCAAATTTTAGTAGCGGAAACCGCTCGTACCCGGCTTGTGAACAATAAAGCTCATCACCTGACACTGCTTAATGTTGTCAAACGCCACCACGCGAATGAAGCAGTCGCGGTAGTCGTTACGACATTCATTCACTTCATTCAATACATCTTGAACGGTGGGCTTGCCAAATAAAGGCAGTTTCCACATCGTCCAATAATATTCAGCCGGTTCAGATTGCTCGTTGAATTCAACGCAAGGGATAAAACCTTGGTCGATCACATACTGCAACTGACGAGCAATTTGCTGATCGCTGAGCGGAGGTAGATAAGATAGCGTCTCATAACGACGCTCTTTAGGCAAAGTTTTCATGTTTCTGAATATCTCGCATCAATGATTGTTGACAAGTTAGGCTCGATCGGTTCTCAATCGTTTATGGCTGAAACAAGTCAACCGCTAGTCGAGCGTGCGATCGCTCTCATCCGCTGTATTGCTTTGGGCTGGTGCGGATGGAAGCTGTGTAATTCGCTCAAGATACTGCCGGCGATGATCCATATTGGCTTGCTGAATGCCCGTCCGAACCATTTCTGGCAGATAATCCGTTACTTCTTCAGCTAAATGAGCGCGAACCGTCATAACCCGAAACGCAAGTTCTTGATTTTCTTGGAACAATTCAACTAAATACGCTTCACCATCCTGGATTTTGCCAGTGCTTGAAAATCCACTGAGCCAAATCGAAAGGGGAGGATTAGTCTCACTTAGTTGACCAACAATAACCCGAACGGCTTGATACGTCAGGTAGCTCATCAAGACCTTGGCCGTGTCTTTTGAAATTTTCTTGAGATCCATAGCCGACCTCAGCATTCAGGAAGAGGGACAAGTAGGAGGATGGACAAAACGGTATCATCCATCCTTTCCCATCTCGCCTGATCAGACTGTATCTACGGCTTCGTACTCAAACTTGATTTCCTTCCACACTTCGCAGGCAACGGCGAGTTCAGGAGACCATTTCGCCGCTTCGCGAATGATGTCACCCCCTTCGCGGGCCAGGTTCCGACCTTCGTTTCGGGCTTGAACACAGGCTTCTAGCGCAACCCGGTTTGCAGCCGCACCCGGCGCATTCCCCCAAGGGTGCCCCAAGGTTCCACCACCAAACTGAAGCACGGAGTCATCACCGAAGATGTCAACCAGCGCTGGCATATGCCAAACGTGGATACCGCCAGACGCCACTGCCATTACACCCGGCATAGATGCCCAATCTTGGGTGAAGTACACACCACGGGACATATCTTTCTCGACGTAGTTTTCGCGGAGGAGGTCAATGAAACCCAGGGTAATGTCGCGATCGCCCTCTAGCTTACCGACCACCGTACCGGTGTGAATATGATCACCGCCAGACATCCGTAAACACTTCGCCAGAACGCGGAAGTGAATTCCGTGGTTTTTCTGACGGTCGATAACCGCGTGCATAGCTCGGTGAATGTGGAGCAGCATTCCGTTATCGCGGCACCACTTCGACAAGCTGGTGTTTGCAGTGAAACCAGCCGTTAAGAAGTCATGCATAATAACGGGCATTCCGAGTTCCTTCGCAAACTCAGCCCGTTTGAACATCTCCTCGCAGGTTGATGACGTGCAGTTAAGATAATGTCCCTTGACTTCACCCGTTTCAGCCTGGGCTTTGTGAATGGCATCAGCAACGAACAAAAAGCGATCGCGCCAGCGCATGAATGGCTGAGAGTTAACGTTTTCATCGTCTTTGGTGAAGTCCAAACCACCGCGCAGGCACTCATACACGGCACGTCCGTAGTTCTTCGCCGACAGCCCCAACTTCGGCTTAATGGTGCAGCCCAACATCGGGCGACCATACTTATTTAACTTGTCACGCTCGACTTGGATGCCGTGAGGCGGCCCCTGGAAGGTTTTGAGGTAAGCAACAGGAATCCGCAAATCTTCAAGACGAAGCGCCTTCAGCGCCTTAAAACCAAACACGTTACCGACCAGTGAGGTAAGCAAGTTGGTAACAGAACCTTCCTCAAACAAATCGAGCGGATAAGCAACGTAACAAATATATTGATTATCTTCGCCACGAACTGGCTGAACATCGTAACAACGACCCTTATAGCGATCGAGATCGGTGAGCAAGTCAGTCCATACGGTTGTCCATGTTCCGGTGGAGGATTCAGCCGCAACTGCTGCGCCTGCTTCTTCTGGAGGGACTCCAGGCTGGGGAGTCATCCGAAATGCAGCTAAAATATCAGTATCTTTCGGCGTGTAGTCCGGCGTGTAATAGGTTAATTTATAATCCTTTACTCCGGCATCATACCCAGCTTTTGACTGAGTTCGAGTTTGTGAATAAGACATCGTTTCCCTTCCTAATGAATCGCTGAGATCCGAACCCAAACATCCCCTTCTGCACGTAGTGGTGAAGACGAGACAACTAGCGCAGAGAACACCTCATCTCAATAGGCAGCCTGTACAAGGGATAAATCCAGGCAAACAGCTCTCTAGACGAACAGCTAGAATGACCATCTACCTTTCACTTTTTGAATTTTAGGTTCATCACAAACTATATCAGCAATGCAATAAGCTCAACTTTGAAACTTCTTTGCGATCGCATAAGTTTCTTTAATATTTTGCCCAGTCTTGTTTCAAACCGTTAGAAATTAGAATCTTGTAACGAATTGCAAAGCAAGAGCTTGGACATTAGATACAAAAGTTTATTTTTCTTGAGTAACTATTCTACGATTGTTTCAATGTATGAAATATTAATCTATTGGATTGACAAATTGACTGAATTGAATATTGCAAGCTGAATCAGAAGAAGTTGTGCAGCCATCCGATTTGGATTGAGAGAAGGAGTCCGCAGGCTTACTTCTCTGAAAGCCTACGCTTATTTACAACTCATTTGGGATTGCCATATAGCAATCCTATTTGGATTGAGAGAAGGATTCCGCAGGAATCCTTCTCACAACAACCATTCTCACTTCACAACTC
>CAYSIR010000407.1:0-3143 GCA_964431105.1 uncultured Leptolyngbya sp.
TTGGGAGAGGGATTTAGGGTGAGGGCGTAAAGGTGACATGCACCCCTCTTCTAGTCGTTAGGGCGATCGGGCGATCGCTGCAGTAGTAATCTCAATTCGTCCATTCGTGAATCTAAATATTCATGACAACTCTAATAAACCAGTATCGCTAAATTTATTTCTATGCTTAAGTTCTAAGATTTGAATTTCAGGAAACATTTTTCTGTCATCAATAAATTAAGTTCAGTCTTTGAACATCCATAAAAATTCAGGCAGGTGTATTCATTTAAAGATTTTGGGTGGTGTGGGCGTTGCCCACACCACCCAAAATCTTTACCAATAGAGGACTACAAAAATTCAGTATGTCAACGCTATAAGTTGTCAAAAATCATTCGAAGAATCCGTGATCCTTCTTACATGATTTGCATCCACAACCGCTATGCTATGTCTACAGTCTTGTAACATGGTAGTTATTACACTTACTTTATTCCTACTGAGTGATACAGCCGTTTATTAATGGCTTGTGAATGGTTGGTAAGTAGAAAATGGGGCAAATTTCTAGACAGCGTTTCTGGACTATTTCCCTAATCAAACTCCATAAGAAAGCCTGGAAAAACGCATTCTAATAATGCACTGTTCTTGCTCTTGCTGTTCAGAAGATTTTGCCCATAGACAGATGATTCAGTTGTGTTTTTGTCAGATTAAACGGTACTTCATAGATAGAAATATAGAGGGGCATATACCGGAGCAAAAGGGAAAGCCATACAATAGCAATACTGGCCGATAATTGTCGGTTCCCTGCGGCTGATCATTCATTGCCATAGCAGTGGTCGATCTAGCCAGAACACTACACAACTTTCAGAGTCTTGTGCGGGAATAATCCCTTTCGTGATTTCAACTGGTTTGTGTTTGGCGATACTGCCCTGTGTCTTGATCAATAAGCCCTGTTCCGTTATCAATCGTCCAAGTGGGAGCATCCTAGGTTCACCGCCCTCATACTAAATCCATTTCCTCGGCGATCCTCTGCGCAGATGTGACTGAATCTCTGATTTCCCATGTCTCGAAATGAGGTATTTGAAGGATGACGGAAATGGCTATGGGGCAAAAGGTTTCACAACGTTTGCGTGATGAATAACATAAAAAAATGAGGGTCTGAACCCGGCTCCCTTTTTGGGCTGCTGTGTACCACTCACATCTGTGCAATGTTCCCTGTTTGAATCGATGGATGATGTCCCCGTGTTTACTGATCTAGCCCTCAATCACCGCCAATCTGCCCACTAACTTAGTCCGCGATGGTCATCATCGGGCGATCGCAGCTTAATAAGCTTAATATCAGGCTACCAAGCGTGTTCTGTCTGTATTCCAGTTGTAGTCCAGATTCCATATAACGTCGCATCCACACCACAAAGCTATGTTTTCAGCATCCTCTCAACCCGAGGCATCTCGCCCATTTTTAACGTGGCAACGCATTATTGACTGGGCCCAAGAACATTATCGGTGTCGTACTTTTGAAAAGGACGAACGCATTCCCGCCCGTCCAGGGTTGCTTTATTTGGTTCAGAAAGGTGCCGTTCGGCTCGTTGGCGAGGCGCAGGTGAGTGCAGTCAACACGACTCGGACACCACATATTAATTCTGAAGAAGCATTTCTGGGATTTGTCGGGGCGGGGCAACCTTTTGAAATCGTGGCACAGTCACCGTTTACGCTCCAAAGTTTGGCCCATGTAGAGCAGACGGCGGTGATTTGGATGTATTGGCATGATCTCGATAACTGGCCTCACTTTCGCCGTGAAGTGCTAGATGCATTCCGCTATCAGCACCAGCGCAAGCTACTCTGGCTCAGCACACTGGGGCAACGGCGCACCATCGATCGCTTGCTAGGATTTCTAACTCTGCTCATTGAAGAATACGGCGAACCCTGCGAGCAGGGCTATTATCTACCTTGGACGCTGACCCATGCTCAAATTGGTAGTGCTATTGGCTCAACTCGCGTCACGGTAACTCGGCTGATGGGCAAACTCCGACAGCGTGATTTAATTACGAGCTACAGCGACAATTTGCTTTGTATTCCAGCATCAGCGAATCATGAACCGTCTGTTCAGTAGCGGGTAGTGGTTTCATGTAACGATTTTGGGTGGTGTGGGCGATGCCCACACCACCCAAAATCGTTACCAGTAGAGGGCTACTCAGTAGCGATTTATGATGCAGAAGTTGTAAGGCATTTTGCTCTGTTGGCGTTTCTGCCGTCCCTCCGATGCTTGTTCCTTAGTGGGCAGGATTTTTATGGTGTCGGTGGTGCCAGTGCCCTAAAAAATCCTGGGGCACCACTATTTTTCAAGCATTTCGTTTTGGAAGGAGGAACTAGCGGTTCAGCGACTTCTGCGGAACGGATAGAATTTAGTGAGGCTGTCGGGTTTTAGGGCGTTAGTGCTGGTCGAGTGGGCAATAGTTGTTCAAGAGTGAGGGTAGCGGCGGCCTGGGCTAGGGCTGTACGATCGCTCGGATCGGTGACATAGGGAAAATATCCTAAAACCGGCACTTGAGTGAGCGATCGCACGATACTCAACGGCATCCACTCCTCTAAGTTGTCCTGAGAATCGGGTTGGCAACCGTTCAATATCAAACCTTTGAGATTCACGCGAGTCTGCCGCGCTAGGGCAACATTAGCCACAGCATGGGCGATCGCATGGGGGCGTACCGGAACAACCAAGACTGTCGGCAAGCGCCAATCCCGCGCTAAATCTGCCACCGTTGTTTCAGGGGCGATCGGGCAGCCAAGTCCGCCAACAGCCTCAACTAAGGTCAAGTCGGTTTGCTGTGTGGCGCGCTGAAGCGTTTGCCATAGATGCCCTAGGTTGACATCAGCCTGATGGATGCTTGTATTGGGGTCTACTAAACAAGGGGTAATCTCCTCAGCCGATTGGTGAGGCACAATGGTCGTGTGATACCAGTCGCGATCGCGAGTTCCCTGCTCAATTAGCTTCATGATGCTGAGTGATTGGAGCGATCGATACGTTTGCCAATAGGCAGCTAGGGCACTCAAGACCACCGTTTTACCCACCGCCTCATCGGTTCCAGTCACAAAAAGGGTTGTTGACCAAAAAGGTTTCACACTTATTACCAATAGTTTTCTGCTGTATATCTTTATTTCTACAGCCTTACAGC
>CAYSIR010000408.1:0-3142 GCA_964431105.1 uncultured Leptolyngbya sp.
ATAGGTGTTATGTTAATTTTTTTCGATCGCGCTTTAAGTTATTTAACACTACATTTTCGTCATCAGTTACGACCTTGCAGCAAGGAATCATTATCTAACCGGTGTCTTGCCCTCATCAAGACAAGCGATCGCCATCATTTGTAACGGTAGTCCGCCATCAGGACTCTATTGGTGAAGATTTTGGCGGCAGGCTCATAGGATGTGTCATTTAATAACAGCCAGAATCAGGTCATCAGGGTTAATGGAATGAGTTTGAAATCCGAAGACTTGAATCCCTAGGTGACAGCCCCCAAGTTGGGTGCGATCGCTGCCATTCAAAGTCTAGTTTTCGTCAAAGCGAAGACGATCTACAATTATGAAGGAAGAGATTAACAAATATTAAGGGTTCCGTTCGATGCTTGCATATTACATTCTTGGGTTACTGATTGTGCTGTTGGCGATCGGCATTATCGTTTACCTAGTGACCCCGCGCCGCTATCGGTCTTCTAATACCGTTGCCAATTCTTATGACCAATGGACTCAGGATGGAATTTTGGAGTTCTACTGGGGTGAGCATATCCACTTGGGGCACTATGGTTCTCCGCCGCGCCGCAAAAATTTTCTCAGAGCCAAGGAAGATTTTGTCCATGAAATGGTGCGCTGGGGTGGGTTGGATCAGCTTCCCGCAGGCACGACCCTGTTAGATGTTGGGTGTGGGATTGGCGGAAGCAGCCGCATTCTGGCCCGTGACTATGGATTTTCGACCACTGGGATTACCATCAGCCCCCAGCAGGTTCGCCGGGCCCGCGAACTCACGCCGGAAGGGTTGACCGCCAAGTTCCAGGTTGATGATGCGCTAGCGCTGTCGTTTCCTGACAACAGTTTTGATGTTGTATGGTCAATCGAGGCTGGGCCGCACATGCCCGATAAAGCGCTTTATGCCCAAGAAATGATGCGTGTTCTGAAGCCGGGTGGCATTTTGGTTGTTGCGGATTGGAATCAGCGCGACGATCGCAAGAAGCCATTGAATTTCTGGGAAAAGCCCGTCATGCGCCAGTTGTTAGATCAGTGGTCTCATCCCTCGTTTTCAAGCATCGAAGGATTTTCAGAGCAAATCGCCGAAACGGGCTGGGTTGATGGCCATGTCGAAACGGCTGATTGGACGAAGGAAACGCTGCCTTCTTGGTTGGACTCCATCTGGCAGGGCATCGTGCGCCCCAAAGGATTGATTCAGTTTGGCGTTCCGGGTTTCATCAAATCGCTGCGGGAAGTGCCGACCATGCTGCTAATGCGCCTGGCATTTGGTGCGGGGCTATGTCGTTTTGGCATGTTCCGCGCTCGCAAGGTTCGCTCTATGCCTCAAGATAATGCGGCCCAAAGCAATGAAGTTGTTCAAGCTTAGGGTGCATCGTCTGAGTGTTAAGGCTTGGAGTGACCGTCTATGCCTTGACTCTGCCACTGGCGGCGCTTGCGCGCGTCGTGCGTTAAGGTAATGAGCTAGAGAACTGCGATCGCTCACTCCAGTCATCACCGTATGGGTCTGCTGATGTGTTTGGACTGATGGTGATGCGCCGATGATGCGCTGGGGCTAGTCCGTGCGATCGCTGTAGTTTACTGCAATTGAGTAATCGTTCATGATGCAAGAGTTGAACGTTCAACCGACTGCTGCCGTTCCAGAGCCGATTCGGCTTTGTTGTGATGTTGCGATCGTGGGTGGAGGCATTGTCGGGGCTACCCTAGCCGCCGCCCTCAAAGATTGTGGGTTGCAGGTGTTGATTATCGAAGCCAATTCTTTAGAAGGTGCAGCCGCACGGGAGCGAGGTTATGCGCTGTCGCCCCTGTCGGGCAACATTTTTGAGGGAATTGGTGTTTGGGATGAAATTTTTCCCCACATTGGCAAGTATCGACACATTTATCTGTCGGATGCGGATGCCCCTCGTTTGGTCAAGTTTAAGACCGCAGATTTGGGGACTGAATTTTTGGGGTATGTCGGTGAACACAAAGTAGTGCTGACGGCGTTGCAGAATTTTATCACCCAAGACTGTTCCAATATTCGCTGGCTCCCCTCTGCTCATACCGATCGCATTGTTTACCGCGATGAGGATGCGCTTCTTAGTGTTAATGTCAGCGGGCAGCCCTACGAAGTTCAGTCCCGTTTGGTGGTGGGTGCGGATGGTGCGCGATCGCACATTCGTCAATCGGCGGGGATCAAAACCGCAGGCTGGGGCTATTGGCAATCCTGTGTAACCTTTATGGTTGCCCACGATGCACCACAGAACGACATTGCATTTGAACGGTTTTGGCCCTATGGACCGATGGGGGTGCTGCCGCTGACTAAGAATCGCTGCCATATTGTGTGGACGGCTCCCCATGATAAAGCTCAGGAGTTAGCTGCCCTAGATGAAGCTGAGTTTTTGGAAACGTTGAAGGTTTACACGGGCGGATTTCTGGAAAATCTGCGCCTGACTAGCGATCGCCTCGTCTTTCCGGTGCAGTTGTTCCAGAGCAATGAGTATGTGCGATCGCGGCTAGCGTTGGTTGGTGATGCTGCCCACCGCTGTCATCCCGTTGCGGGTCAGGGTTTGAACCTTGGCATTCGAGATGCCGCCGCACTGGCACAAGTATTGTCAGAGGCTTATCAGCGGGGAGAGGACATCGGCCAACTGCGCGTCCTAAAACGCTACGAGCGCTGGCGGAAATTTGAAAACCTGAGCATTTTGGGATTCACTGATTTACTCGATCGTATCTTTTCCAATGAATGGCTACCGTTAGTAGTAATGCGACGTTTTGGTTTGTGGCTGCTGCGAACCATCCCACCGTTCAAAATCTTTGCCTTGAAGTTAATGACCGGTTTTATCGGGCGTACTCCATTTTTAGCTAAGCGTTTGACGAGTAAGCATCCTAGCTCGGTAGTATAGTCTATGGTCTAGATAGCGATCGCTGCAATAACGGTTGTATGGGTTTCCATTGCAGTTATCCTGGAATAAATGGCAAGATTGATAGGCTTGCAATGGTTAAGTACGGTAAATGGGGGCTGATCATGGCTCAGTGTCCGTTACTACCTTAGATTTGCGATCGCAGCTTAGCTGAAAATTAGCCAAGGTTAGTTAAGTCTGGAATGGTGATCCGACTGTAGCAACAGAATGGTAAGCTGCATTTTTAC
>CAYSIR010000409.1:0-3134 GCA_964431105.1 uncultured Leptolyngbya sp.
AAGGAATGCGGGTTTCAGCTAGATTTGTGCAATGGATAGCCCAGGCTTGGGAGCTATGCATTATGCAAAAGTCGCTAGACCTTTTGCCTCATAACCCTTCTAGCGGTCACTCAGAATCCTCGTTTTTGAACCAAGGAATGCGGGTTTCAGCTAGATTTGTGCAATGGATAGCCCAGGCTTGGGAGAGGGATTTAGGGTGAGGGCTACAAAATTAAACCGGCAACCAAGTCCTTTGCATTTTTGAAGCCAGAATTTCTGGCATTCCTGGATTCTTGAGCAGAAATTAAATTGCCGGGTCAATAGTATGAACCAAAAGCGGGAGACTAAGGCTACTGCGTTTGGCTGAATAAAGCTAAATTGGCATAATCGCCATAAAAAAATCGATCGCGGCACTGCCGCGATCGATCAATGAAACTAAGGAATACAAGCCGCGTTTGGTAAATTAACCAGCAGGCTTTACGGTAAAAAACTCGCGATGCAATTGACCCAAGAGAGTCAGATACAGTTCATCCAATTCTTCAACCGTTGCCACTCCCTGCTCAGACGGATGCACTCCCTCTTGCTCAGGGTGAATAGCCACAATATAATCTGCTAGCTCCTTACAGGCTTTTTCAGTGCTGATCTGAATGCTGGCAGCCATCGGAACGGTGGTGGAATGCTGGTAGCGATCGCTCCCCAACACATGATGCGTATGCACCAGCTTGAGCAAATGCTTCTTCTGCAGTTCCAACCCTACCCAACCCGATAGCCAGTAATTGGTATGAACAATCGGGTACAGGATACCTGTGCGACTTTGGTGCTGCACAAACGCTTTCAAGAAATCTGGCAGGCAGTCTGCAAGGGCATCGGCGTCGATGATAGCCTGCGGGCCAGCATCTAAACGAATCGTGCGGCAGCCTTCGCAATGCTCAACCTCAGAGGGTTGGTCTGCATCAGTGCGTCGAGTAAACATATCGACTTGCCAACCCGCTTGAGCCAGACCTTCGCCCAACTTTTTGATATAGGCACTTTGAACACTAGCAATGCCATTTGCCTCAATCATCGCAGGGTCTGCATGAACTGAGATTAGAGCAACGTGCCCTCGTTTTTTAGCCAACATGGTTTAAATATGCTTCTAAGTTGAACTGACCAAATCATACTTGACGAATACAAATTCAACATCAGCCCAATGAATTACACCATTGGATAGATGTCAACTAGGGGAGTTTAGAGCTAAACTCGCGCGCTCTTGGCAGGGGCGATCGCCTGTAGGCGGCACTTGCAAAACCACCAGCGTCATATCATCTTCAGCCGCACGACCATGACCAATAAAGCGCCAAATTTCATTAAACAAATGATCTAAGATGCCCTGCGGTCCATCGCAATGATGACAGGCCCAGCGGAACGCTGCCGTCAGATTCTCTTCATCAAAGCGATCGCCATGGCGATTGGACGCATCGGTAAACCCATCAGTGTAATAAATAATGGTATCCCCCGGCTCCAGCGTCACCTGAGCGTCGTAATACTGGGTATCAACATCCAGCCCAATTAACATTCCTAAGGTATCTAATCGTCGGATGCGATCGCTGTTCGACTGCCACAGCAGCGGCGGATTATGGGCAGCATTGCTGTAAGACAGGATGCGCGTTTGCGGATCATATTCAGAATAGAACAGCGTTACAAAGCGATTCGAGTTTTCCAAATCGCTATACATCACGTGGTTTAAGTGCTGAAGAATCCGAGCTGGGGAATGCCCATTCAACACTTCTGCCCGCAGCATTCCGCGCAGCATCGTCATAATCAACCCCGCTGGAACGCCCTTGCCCATCACATCTGCAATGGTGATACCCCACCGTTTTGAGTCGGGGCGATCGCTGGTATTTCGTGGACGGATGCGATCGTAGTTGGCAGGAATAAAGTCGTAGTAGTCGCCGCCCACCCGATTCGCCGTTTGGCAAAGTGCCGCCAACTCCACGCCTTCAATGGTGGGACATTGCCGAGGAAAAAGCTGAATTTGGATTTCAGCCCCAATTTCTAGCTCGCGATCGAGCCGTTCTTTCTGGCGGAGTTCGCTAGTGAGCTGATCATTTTCGATCGCTACTGCTGTTTGATCTGCCACTAAACGGATCAACTTTTGGCGCGTTTCTGTCCAGGCATAATCCGGGTCATGGCTAAATATATACAGTCGTCCGCGCTCAGCATTCTTCACCAAAATCGACGATCCGAAAAGATGGACATCCCCCCCTAGGCATTGGCTCACTTGGGTATCCAGCGCTTCCGTCAAATTTGGAATCGGCAAAATCACCCGCCCCGACGTGCCCTTGGATAAGGTCGTCACTTGCTTCGTTGCCGTTTCCAGCGCCCGCCGCACATCCTGACATTGCCGCCCGTCTTGGCAGTGCAGCCGTTCTAGGCGCATTTGCCCATTTGGTTTGAGGAGAATTAACGCTCCCCCGTCTGCATCCGTTACGCGGCTGGCAATCAGGGGCGTGAGTTCTAAAAATTGGTTGAGGTTATTGAAACTCCGCAACGCAAACCCCAGAGAGCTTAGCAGGTCTTGGATTTTGTTTTGCTCACGGTGCAGGCGCGATACTAATTCCTTCAGCGCGAACACGGGAGGTACGTCCGACGATGAACCGCCAGAAGAATCTTGTGGTGAGGGTTGTCGAGGAATCGGGGCGGCTGTCATGATTCTGGGGTGCAGGTGAACGCGAACAACAATTGTAAATTAGGGCGATCGCAGATGACTAAAGGGATAACCAAATTGGCATCAGCCAGGAATGCCGCCACCGCATAGAGCGGCCGATCCTACGGATGCATCCCGTGCTGCCCTCGCCCCAAGTCCCTCTTCCAGACCAGACAAGGAACTTTTAATCTGGCTCCCTTTGCCCCGGCCGTGCAGGTCGCGCCAAAGCCTGCATCGTCCTCAATATAAAAACTCTGAGAACAGCTAGAACAGTGATGAAGCAAAAAGTCTAGCGAATTTTGCATGATGCACAGCGGTTTGGGGAGATGGGGCAGAGAGGACTTGCAGCGTTTTATCGGATGCTTTGATGCTCACTGTAGCGCAGGGATGACGGAACTGTGGACATTACAACTCTATCCGAGCAGGGTGCATGTCACCTTTACGCCCTCACCCTAAATCCCTCTCCCAA
>CAYSIR010000410.1:0-3083 GCA_964431105.1 uncultured Leptolyngbya sp.
TTCTAGCAAACCCAAACTCTTGAGCCGCTTTATTGCATCATCTACATCTAGTAGAGCATCCTCATTGTCGGCTTGCTCCGCATCCAATAGGGTCTTTACCAACAGGTCATAGGGGACAGGCTCGCCCGGTGCAAAATATGCCATCCGTGCCAAGAGCTGCAGTGCCAGCGCGTCTCTTTCGTCATCTGCGTTGAGTTGGTCATAGCTCAGGGCAAATGTGCGCCCAATGTTTAGGTCGTGCTGGGTGTGGGAGTGCTTAATGTGCTTACCTTGCAACGCCCGATGGTTCAGCAGGTCGGGTTGTTGGAGTTGGGCAAGCAATGTCGCTGGTGTCACCCGCTGGGCATACTCCTTGAGGTAGCTGCCCGCGAGGTGCAATGCCAACGGCAGGTCGCCGAGTTCGAGTGCCAGCGCGTCGAGGGTCGAGTCATCGGCGGGCAGGTCGGGGCGAAATTGGCGCAACAACGCGATGCTCTCCCCCCGTGCGAGGGTGTCCAATGGGTGCTTATGAACGCTAGGGCTTTCCCAATGGGCTAACCGACTGGTGACGAGCACCCGACAACCGCCCGTCGTCGGCTGCCATTCCTGGAGCAACGTTTCGTCTTCGCAGTTGTCAAACACCAGCAAGCGCGGGAGGGGGCTTTGCCATTCCTGCCGCATCCACGCCACCTGTTGCGGCAGATCCATCCCGATGACCGCTTGGGGGGGAGCGCAGGCGGCTATCTCGGCGGGGATGCTGGCAGCATTCGCAAAGGACAGCCAATAGACCCCCCCCGCGAAAAACTGTCCGTAGCGATGGACAAACTCGCTGGCGAGTTGCGTTTTGCCAATGCCGCCGATGCCCGTGGCGGCAGCAATCGCCACGGTTGCATTGGCATGCTTGAACGCCGCAGCGATAGTCGTCATGTCGTTTTCGCGCCCCACGAAGGTAGGGTTGACGACGTAGGGCATACGAGAACCTTTGGGCAGCACCGCGGGGGCGGGGATAGTCGCGGTGGGCAGGTTGGCGAGCAGGGCGGCGGCGAGAGCGGGGTCTATCTCCGCTGTTGCTACCAATTGTTGGTAGATGTTCACCGTTTTGTTGTAGGCAATATAGCCCTGGTTGATACCAATAGCTAGGTCAACTTGGGCATGACCGCCAACGTTTATTGTGCTTGTTGCAGTATCCGTCAAGGTGTCCCTCCTAGCCGCTACGCTAATGTTGAGAGCATTATACCATAGCGGGGCGCGAGGGGGGCGGGGGGGCGTATGAACAAGCGGTTTTGCCCAATGGTAATTTCAGGAAAAACCCATTGCAAAAGCATGGTATGTCATATATACTATTTGCAGACCAAGCAAAAAACTCACCCGCGCCTGGAAAGCAATGGGTGAGCCTTTGAATAATACATTCAGTAGTTTTATGTTTCTATTCTACCATAGATTATCCTTGTTTTGTAGAGACACCGAAGAATGGGGCAATGGTGCATGAATTCTGTACAGCAAAGCTATAGTGATCATCCAACTATTCACGATGAGTTGGGGTTTGCGCCCACAACCGAAGCTCTTTTGAGCATCATCAATGGGTTGGCACTCGAAGACACCCCCTTAACCATTGGTATCTTTGGACCCTGGGGCAGCGGTAAGACCAGCCAAATGCACATGATCCTTGATAGACTAGATACAAACCAGTGTATTCCTATCTGGTTCGACGCTTGGCGATATGCCCAGACTGATGCCCTTTGGCGAGCACTTCTGCTTAGTGTGGTTGAAGAAATCCGTGCCTATGTGCTGAATGATGATGATCGGCTCCGATCTATTCTTGAGCGCAAACACCGTATGTCCCCTGATGCCCAATGTACGCTTTCCCCCGAAACTATCCAAAACGAAAGCAAAACCTTTACGACCTATCTGGATGATATGGTGGGGAGTCTCTATCGCAGTATTGAACGTGAAGAGACCGGTGGAATTGAGGTCAATTGGGGAGAAGCCGGGAAGGTGGCTACTCGTGTTGCTATTCGGCTTGGTTTTAGCTCCCTTCCTTTGCTCGGTGTCCTGACCAACACCTTTGAGAAAGCTATTGAAAAAGCGCAGGAAACCCTCGGCGAGGGGGAAGATGCGGCAGCACTGTTTGATGTGTTTCAACGTACTCGTTCCCAAATCTATCGGGATCATGTGCGTTCACTTGAGCAGTTTTACCAACAACTCAAATGTTTGGTTAATGAGTGGATCATTGCTTCCAACTTGCGCTTGGTGGTCTTCATTGATGACCTAGACCGGTGTTTGCCAGAGCAGGCGATTGGGGTATTGGAAGCTCTCAAGGTCTTTCTTGACATCCGCGGATGCATCTTTTTGTTGGGAGTAGACCGCGAAGTGATAGAACGCGGTATTGGTGTCCGCTACAAAGAGTTTACTCTTGCTAATACCCAAGCGGATACAGATACTTTTCCCATAGCAGGGCGTGATTATCTCGACAAGATCATCCAGATACCGTTTGAATTGCCCCCGCTTGAACATACAGTGATACAAAAGTTTGTCACCCAACGGTTACAGCAGCAAGCAGGGTTGTCTGAAGAAGAGATCAAGAGTATTGCATACATCATGGCGAATGGATTGCAACCGAACCCGCGCAAAGTGAAACGCACCCTCAATACCTTTCGGCTCCTGCGAGAACTTGGCAGATTACTTGAACGCACACCTCAACCCACACTGCTTGCCAAACTTGTGGTTATCCAGAGTAGCTTTCCACATGTTTATGAGCAAGTGGTGCTTGACCCCTCAGTGTTAAAATTACTGGAAGAGGTTGCAAGTGGACATGTGCAAATGCACAATGCACAAGCTATTCAAAAACTCTTTCTTTCCCTTTTTCCCCAAAGCTATGACCATATCATCAAAACGAGCGAAGGCATGATGTTGTCAAACTGGACGGATGTTTTAACCCATGCTGCCTATCGCCTGAAAAATATGCTGAGTGTACCACCTTTTTTTTCACTCAATGATGATGAGCTACGCAACCTCGTATTTTTGACAAGGAGGACGGTGTGAATTTTCGTAACCCCATTATACGGATGATAGGACTCTGGCTATTAACAGCAACGTTGACTTCA
>CAYSIR010000411.1:0-3074 GCA_964431105.1 uncultured Leptolyngbya sp.
CTCCCCTTCTCCCAGTTTTGGGAGAAGCATGTCCTGAGCTTGTCGAAGGGGGGCTAGGGGATGAGGGCGATTTGCAAAAGTGGGATGCTCCCATTTATACTCGCCAATCATCTAGGATTGCTGTATCTGGTTGTGTTCGATGGATAGCATGGGTGGAGGGTGGCGATCGCCCGTTGCAGGATGGGTACGTTCAAGGCAGTATCAGCCCTTCACCATTTTAAGTTGTTTTAAGTTAGGTTTCTTTACTAGGTTGTCCTAAGTTTGTGAACGGTTCTCTTACGTCTGCTGCACTAGATTTATCGAAGTTGTTTCCGTTTCCGCTGGATGCATTCCAAAAGGAAGCGATCGCGGCACTGGATGCGTGCAAATCGGTGGTGGTGTGTGCGCCTACGGGTTCAGGAAAAACCCTGATTGGAGAATATGCCATCTACCGGGCCCTGGCCAGCCAGCAGCGTGTGTTTTATACAACACCGCTCAAAGCTTTGTCTAATCAAAAGTTGCGCGATTTTCGCGATCGCTTTGGCGCGGAGCAAGTGGGTTTACTAACCGGCGATGTTTCGGTAAACCGCCATGCGCCCATTTTGGTGATGACCACCGAGATTTTTCGCAATATGCTTTACGGGACAGCGATCGGCGCTGTAGGCGCATCGCTAGACGATGTGCAGGCCGTGGTGCTAGATGAATGCCACTACATGAACGATCGCCAGCGCGGCACGGTTTGGGAAGAATCTATTATCTACTGCCCTCCCGAAATCCAACTGGTGGCGCTGTCTGCCACGGTGGACAACAGCGACCAACTCACTGACTGGATTGCCCAGGTTCACGGCCCAACCAAGCTCATCTATTCCGACTTTCGCCCGGTGCCGCTCCAGTTTCATTTTTGCAAAACCAATGGTCTGTTTCCGCTGCTAAACACCAACCAGACCAAGATCAATCCCAGGTTAAAGCCCAAAGGCGGCAAAAAACGCCGGCCCGATACCCCACACCTCACCTATGTGCTGAGTCAACTGCGGCAGCGGGATATGCTGCCTGCAATCTACTTTATTTTCAGCCGCAAGGGATGCGATCGCGCCGTAGAAGACGTGAGCCAGATGCGCCTTGTCACCGACGATGAAGCCGCGCTGTTGAAATCTTACATTGACGATTTTTTTGCGCGAAACCCAGATGCAGGGCGGGTTGGGCAAGTGGATGCCCTCTACGGCGGCATCGCGGCGCACCATGCTGGAATTTTGCCCGCCTGGAAGAGTTTGGTCGAAGAACTTTTCCAGATGGGGTTAATCAAAGTCGTATTTGCCACCGAAACCCTTGCGGCCGGGATCAATATGCCAGCCCGCACAACGGTGATTTCCAGCCTCTCGAAGCGCACCGATCGCGGCCATCGACTGCTGAATGCATCGGAGTTTTTACAAATGGCTGGGCGGGCCGGACGGCGCGGCATGGATGAACTGGGGCACGTCGTCACCGTACAAACCCGATTTGAGGGTGCCTCAGAAGCCGCCTATCTCGCCACCTCTCGCCCCGATCCGCTGATTAGCCAATTTACGCCGAGCTACGGCATGGTGCTGAACTTGCTGCAAACGCATTCTGTTGAGGAAGCGCAAGAGCTGATTGAACGCAGCTTTGGGCAGTACCTTGCGACGCTGCACCTGCAACCCCAACAACAGGCGATCGCTGATCTGCAAGCACACATCGCTACTCAGGAAGCCAACCTCAGCACGGTCGATCAAGCGGCCCTAGCCGACTATCAAAAGCTGCAAGGGCAGCTTAAAGAAGAACGGCGATTGCTGAAAACCCTGACACAGCAGGCTCAGCAGCGCCAAACTGAAGACCTAGCCCTGGCGCTTAATTTTGCTATTGCCGGTACTGTTCTGAGTCTGCGGGCGGGGTTTCCTCCAGCGGCGACCCTGGTTACGAAAATTCCTCAGAGCGATCGCCATCCGCTGCTAGTCTGTCTAGGACAAGATAATCAGTGGTATGTGATTGCGGTGGCAGATGTGGCGATGCTCCATGCTGAACTGCCGCGATTGTCTGAAGTGGATGATCTGATCCCGCCCCACACGGTTCAACCTAAGCGGGGGCATAGCGCCAAAGGGGATGGTCGAACATTGGCGATTGCCCAGCGTATCCATGCCCCGGATGGGCAGCCCGAAGTCACGCCCGAAGTACAGGACTATATGGGCCGGGTGTCCGAGTTGGAACAGCATGTTGAGTCCCATCCTGTACGGCAGTACGATAATCCAGGGCAATTGCTGAAACAGCAAAAACGCTTGGCCAAGCTGCAAAATGATTTGAGCGATCGCACCGCCAAACTTGAGCAGCACACCCACCGCTACTGGCAGGACTTCGTTAACCTCATGCGAATTCTCCAGCATTTTCAATGTTTGGATGGTTCAGAGCCGACTCCAACCGGACAAATCGCCGCCGCCATCCGGGGAGACAATGAGCTATGGCTGGGGTTAGCGCTGGCCTCCGGCGAATTCGATGCCCTCGCGCCACAGCAGCTAGCGGCGGCCTGTGCAGCATTAGTCACAGAAGTCTCTCGCCCCGATATTTGGACACGCTACAACTATTCAGATGCGGTTGAAAATGCCTTGGGTGGGCTGCGCGGTATCCGGCGAAAGCTGTTTCAGCAACAGCACCGCTATCAAGTTGGGCTGCCAGTGTGGATGGAAAAAGACTGGATTGCCCTTGTCGAACAATGGGCGATGGGGGAAGATTGGTCAGAACTCTGTGCCAAGACCAGCTTGGATGAGGGAGATATTGTTCGTATCCTGCGCCGCACGGTTGATTTCTTGTCGCAAATTCCCCACGTTCCTTATCTGTCCAGTGAACTGCGGCAGTCGGCTCAGTGGGCTATCCGGGCGATCGATCGCTTCCCGGTGAATGAATCGGATCTGGCAGATATTCTTGCCGATGAAGAGGATGGCGAGGCAGATAATGAAGGTAAGTTGACTGATGATGCGATCGAAGATAATGATGCGATCGAAGATAATGAAAATAGTGATGAATCTGAGTAAGATTAGCTGCGCTACGGGGTAGTCCTCTATTGGTAATGATTTTTGGTGGTGTGGGCG
>CAYSIR010000412.1:0-3072 GCA_964431105.1 uncultured Leptolyngbya sp.
GTAAACCTTATCGTAAGCCCAGCCTAATCGCTTCAGCGTCTTTTCACTAGCGCCTGTGCAGGCCAGCGTCAGCCCAAATGCGCCACAAACAGAAGTCCCTTGAACACCACGGAACTGACTCGATCGCCCAAAGATCGTATCTGCGGCCACCCGCCCTTGGCGATTGGCTGGCCCGGCTAGGGGGATGAGTTCTCGCTCCCCAGTCACTACATCCTGTACTTCGACCACATCTCCAACTGCCCAGATGTGGGGATCGCTAGTTTGCATTTTTTCGTTGACTCGGATGCTGCCCCGCTGCCCCAGTTCCAGCCCTGCTGCTTTTGCGAGGGCCGATTCAGGACGCACGCCAATGCCCAGGATCACTAAATCTGCGGAATGGCGATCGCCCGATTGAGTCGTCACCCTCAAACGACCGTTGCTATCCTCAAACCCAACAACACTGTCCGATAGTCGTAGTGTTACGCCGTGGGATTGAATTTGATCCTGCATGGCGGCCGTCATCTCTGGGTCAAAGGGCGGCATAATTTGAGGCTGACCTTCAATTAGCGTGACCGCAATGCCACGCTTGATCAAGTTTTCTGCCATTTCCAGCCCAATGAACCCCGCCCCAACAACAACGGCTTGCTGCACCTGGTGGGTTTGAATCCAGTCTCGGATGCGGCGGCTGTCGGGAATGGTGCGAATGGCAAAAATTCCGGGTCGGTCGATACCTGGAATAGGGGGACGGATGGGGGAAGCCCCCGGCGCTAACACTAATGCATCATAGGATTCTTGATACTCATCACCCGTGCGTCGATCTCGAACAGTAATTGATCGCTGCTCAGGGGCGATCGCCATCACCTCATTTTCAAGACGAACCTGAATGTTAAACCGCTGCTGAAACAAATCGGCGTTGGCGACTAGCAGCTTACGCTCATCTTGAATCACATCCCCGACGTAGTACGGCAGTCCGCAGTTAGCAAATGATACAAACGGACCACGCTCAAAAATGATGATTTCAGCCGTTTCCGATAAACGTCTGGCTCGTGCTGCACAGGATGCCCCTCCTGCTACTCCGCCCACAATCAAGAGTCGCTTGCGCTCTAGAGACATCAATTCATCCTCAATACTGTTGTATTAAATACCAAAGGGGGCAGCATCCATCTATTCTCGGCGGCTGCGATCGCGCCTCAGCTCCTAAATCCCAAGCGCAGTTAGCTATCACAGAACTTCAAGGATTGACGAGACGCACTATTTGTCTTAATTTTCGCCTGAACCCCCGAACACATCTGTATTTCAGGAAATATGGCAGGAATTTACTACTGTAGGGTAATATAATGTAAAAGTAGCGCGACTAAACTTAAACTTTAATTAAAGACTATGGTGATGCTGATGGTGTAAGCGGTGCTGGATATGTGTCATCTGAGGTTACGCTGCACATGGCTATCGCTTGAACCTAGCCCTCTTTGAACCTAGTTGTTTAAAGAGTGATCGACTGCTCTATTCTTCCTATCGCCCAACAAACCCATTATGACTACTGCTCAAATCCAAGACTGTGGAGTTTCTAAGCTCTCTCCATCCGCCCTTAATCTGGTCTCTGAATTTTTCAAAGTGCTTTCGGAATCGAGCCGTTTGCAAATTGTTTGCTGTCTGCGATCGGGTGCCAAGAACGTTTCGCAAGTCGTAGACATGACCGGTCTCAATCAGGCTAACGTCTCAAAACATCTCAAGATTTTAACCCAGGCTGGCATCGTATCGCGTCAGCAGCAGGGAGTCTGTGCCTTCTACGAAATTTCTGACGGTTTGGTGTTTGATCTCTGTGAGCGGGTCTGCAACGCGCTTTCCGTACAGATTCAACAACAGAACGAACATTTGGAACACCTGAGCGTTATTCGCTCCAAATAGTGGTTCCCAATCGCAACGATGCCCTACGAACAGTAGACCGCTGAATGGGTAGGTCGCCAGTTTCGTAGGCTCAACCTTGTGCCATGACTTAGAAAATAGCGATCGCGTCAGTACGATGTCTAGTGTTGCTGAATAGCAGGATGAATGAGAATAGCATTTCAATTCATCTAACGCTGAAGTTCGTCTCCAGAATCAGCAACGCTCGATTTTTTAAGCCGACCCGCCTGCTATCTCAAGCAGGGATAGTTCTCTATGGGTAATAACCTTGGGTGGTGTGGACGACGCCCACACCACCCAAGGTTATTGCGTGCATACCATCACCTAGGCAGATTCTCCCAGGACGACCGATGGTAACGAGGCTATTTATTTTGCAGGTTAACATTGATACCCTTCTTCAAAACGTTACCTAATGCCTCTCCTAGCTTTTCCTCGTCTGTTTTTTCGTCTTTTTTGGGTGCTAAGACAGTCTTAGACCAGATGAAAAACACGGTAAGAATGAATATTAAGCCGATTGGATCCATAATGCCGTTCCACTAATGAAGAATTGAACTAAAAAACGAAGGAGTATCCAGTACAGAGCAAGGCTCGGCAAGGAAGCTAGTGCTTCTGTTAGGTTGCTCTACGGTTGGTTAGTGAGTTGCTGACTGAGAAATATTGTAGGTCAACGTTTCTCACCATCCTCATAAAATGCCTAGTCCTCCATTGATCTATGCATTACGCAAAAGTCGCTAGACCTTTTGCCTCACAACCTCTTTAATGGTTACTCAGAATCCTGGTTTTTGAACCAAGGAATGCGGGTTTCAGCGAGATCTGCGTAATGGATAGCATTGATAAGGATTTTGGGTTGGGATAGCTACAGACCGGATAGCCCCCATTTGACAGGTTTCAACACAACCCTTCTTCGATACTATATTTAGAAATTTCGCAGGGGTTTAGCTGAGGTATAACACTGAAATGTCAGCCAAAATCCCAACTGTACAGACACCTGACTAGATGCATGACAATCTGCATACTTGAACGTTTACTATAGATTTTCGCTGGCGCATTACAGCCGTTATGGTCTGATTGAAGAGATGGGTTCACTGTCTCAGTGATAGCAATAGATGCTTGAAATGAGACGAATTGTTTATTTTTATTTACTTTTGAGACACCAAATAAAACAAGTGTTCTAGTGCGATCGCCCCTAGA
>CAYSIR010000413.1:0-3063 GCA_964431105.1 uncultured Leptolyngbya sp.
TTTGACCCATGTTTGACCCATGGAGGACTACCCCAGCATTTTGGGTAAGACCAGACGGGTCGTGTAGAGTAAAACTGTTGCATAGCGCGATCGCCCATGACAGACTCTACCCCACTCCACCCACCATTGACCTATCCCAACACCCAAACCGTTGACCAGGTGGATGATTACCACGGCACTACGGTCGCTGACCCCTATCGTTGGCTAGAAGATCCGGATTCGCCGGACAGTCAAGCCTGGATCAAGGCACAAAATCAACTGACGATGGGATATTTAGCTGAAATTCCTGAACGGCAACGCCTGCGCGATCGCATCACCGAACTCTGGAACTACGAAAAATTGGGCACACCGTTCAAACGGGGCGATCGCTATTTCTATTTCAAAAATGATGGCTTGCAGAACCAAAGCGTCCTCTACACCCTGCCAGCGCTAGATGCCAAGCCACGAATCTTACTCGATCCCAATACCCTCTCAGAGGATGGAACCGTTGCCCTGTCTGGGTTATCCATCAGTGACGATGGGCAATATCTGGCCTATGGGCTGTCTACTTCTGGTTCTGATTGGCAAGAATGGTCTGTCCGCGATATTGAAACCGGCCATGATCTAAGCGATCGCTTGCAGTGGATTAAATTTTCGGGCGCAAGCTGGACAGCAGATTCCCAAGGCTTTTTCTATTCCCGCTATGACGAACCCAACGAATCCACCAAGCTGGAGGATGTGAACTATTACCAAAAATTGTTTTATCACCGTTTGGGTACGCCGCAATCCGAAGATACGTTAATCTACCATCGTCCCGACCAAAAGGAATGGGGCTTTGGCGGCACAGTGACAGATGATGGACGGTTTTTGATCATTGCCGTATGGCGCGGCACCGATCCAAAAAATCTTTTGTTCTACAAAGATTTGACAGTGGCTAATGCGCCGGTCGTAGAGTTAATTCAGGAATTTGAGGCTGAATTTAGCTTTATTGACAATGAGGGCGATCGCTTCTGGATTCAAACCGATTTGGATGCACCCAAGGGTCGGCTCATTGCCATTGATCTAGCTCAGCCCGAACAATGGCAAGAAATTATTCCCGAAGCAGCAGAAACCTTGCGGGCGATCGCGCCATTAAACCAACAATTCATCGCTATTTATCTCAAAGATGCCCGCAGTCAGGTTAAGCGATTTAGTCTAGATGGCGCACCGTTGGGCACCATTGAACTGCCAGGAATTGGCTCAGTCAGCGGCTTTGACGGCAAGCGATCGGATACAGAAACATTCTATAGCTTCACTAGCTTCACCGCTCCCACCACCCTCTATCGCTACAGCGCCGACACCGGAACCAGTACCCTTTTCCGTCAGCCCACGGTGAATTTTAATCCTAATGATTACGTCACCACCCAAGTCTTTTTTCCTAGCGCCGACGGCACGACTATTCCCATGTTCATTACGCACAAAAACGGGCTAGTGCTAAACGGCAACAACCCCACATTGCTCTATGGCTACGGTGGTTTTGGCGTATCGCTGACTCCTAACTTTTCACCTAGCTATCTGGTCTGGATGGAGATGGGAGGCGTGTACGCAGTGCCCAACCTGCGTGGCGGTGGCGAATATGGCGAAGCATGGCATCAGGCAGGCACAAAGCACCATAAGCAAACGGTGTTCAATGATTTTATAGCAGCAGCGGAATGGCTGATTGCTCAGGGCTATACCAACCCAAACAAATTGGCGATCGCTGGCGGCAGCAATGGCGGATTACTCGTCGGAGCCTGCATGACCCAGCGACCAGAATTATTCGGGGCAGCCCTCCCCGCCGTAGGCGTAATGGATATGCTGCGGTTTCATAAATTCACCATCGGCTGGGCCTGGTGTTCAGACTATGGTTCCCCCGATAACCCAGACGAGTTTCAAACCCTGTATGCCTACTCGCCATTGCACAACCTGAAGCCCGGCACTGCCTATCCCGCCACGCTCATCACAACCGCAGACCATGACGATCGCGTCGTACCAGCCCACAGCTTTAAATTTGCGGCAGCCCTGCAAACCGCCCATACCGGCAGCGCTCCAGTGTTAATCCGCATTGAAACGAAAGCCGGACACGGAGCCGGAAAGCCAACCGCCAAACTAATTGAAGAAGTAGCTGATAAATATGCATTCCTTGTGCGTACCTTAGAGATGGGAGCATCAACGTCCCTAGGCCAATGAAGACTGCCCGATAGAGTATGGGCAGAACATCAGCCTAGACAATGTGACTTGGGTAGTCCTCTATTGGTAAAGATTTTGGGCGGTGTAGGCGTTGCCCACGCCACCCAAAATCCTTACATGAATACCGCCACCGTGATTTGGACTTGGAGTATGACACCGATTACAGAAAGCGATCGCGCCGCCATCAAAGCCACCATTTCTGACCAACTGCACGCCCTGGCTAGCGACAATGCAGCACTAGCATTCTCATTTGCGAGTCCGGGCATTCAGCTACAGTTCCGCACGCCGGAAAATTTCATCCAGATGGTACAGCGGGCGTACTATCCCGTCTATCGGGCGCGATCGATCATTTTTGAAGACTTAAACACCATTGATAACCATCTGGCTCAGCCAGTGCTGATCATGGGGCAAGATGACGCTTTGGTGCGGGCGCTTTACTTAATGCAGCGCCAGCTTGATGGTCAGTGGCGCATCAATGGCTGTTTGCTGCTCCCCATCCACGATCCAGAAACCGTGGAATAGGCGAACTGATCATTTTGTCGTGATCAAGTTTAGTCATGATGACACCGTAGAAACCCTGTAGAAACCCTGCAAGAGCCGAGTGTTGAGCCGACGGATCATTACACCTAAGGCGTTTCGATGGGTGAATGCCGGCCGCTCTGTCGGACAGGTTTCTGCTGGGATGAGCCCCCCCCTCAGATTGCTATCCATTACGCAGATCTTGCTGAACTCCCTATTCCTTAGTTCAAGAACGAGGACTCTGAGTGACCGCTAGAAGAGCTGTAATGCAAAAGGTCTGGTGACTTTTGCGTAATGGATGGCTTCGACAAGCTCAGGACAAGCTTCTCCAATATTGGGAGAAGGGGAGAAAAACCG
>CAYSIR010000414.1:0-3039 GCA_964431105.1 uncultured Leptolyngbya sp.
TTGCGATCCCTCCGACCTACCCCGGCTTCATTGCTATCTATGCTCTGTTTAGCTAGATGCAAGTAGAGTCGCTAGATGAGAGTCAAACCATCACAGCATTGATAGTTCACCCAATACGTCTAGTCGTTTGAATGAACTAATGCTCATGTGGGTGTCGGCTAGTTTTTCGGCGATCGCAGGTGTAATCCAACCTAATTGTTTTAATAAATGAATGGCAACGGCATATTTAGCGCGTTTAGCTCCATCCATGACTTTGATCGCCAGCCCTAGCCCTTGACCGACGCGACCAATACACTGAATGCCCTCAGCCCCCGCCTTGCTGACTAGCTCGCCTTCGGTCAGTCGCATCACTTCTGTATCAAACTGACCATCACCAGAAATGAGTTCAGGATAATGAGTCATGGCGCGAATAATACGTTCCATATCAACGCTATTGCCTGATGCCAGTTGCGCATAGAGGGTTGCCATTTGTCGCAACTGCATAAAGTAAGTGGGCGCACCGCAGTCGTCATGGGCCGCGATGAATTCATCCGGGGGCATCTGGAGCAGGTCGGCTACTTTGGTCAAAATAAGGCGCTGAACGGGGTGGTTACCTTGTAGATAGCTGCCAAGAGACCAGTTGCACTGTTTGCACACCGCCAGCATTCCGGCGTGTTTGCCGGAGCAGTTGTGTTCGAGGGGGCTGCGTTTGCCGGGCGGGGTCGGACATTGTAGGGCGGACGGTTCTACATCGCAGCGCCAAAGAATGTTGAAGGCTTGGCGGGCTTGTTCAATTTTGCTTTGGTGGGAAGCGCAGATGATAGCTAGGTCGCGATCGCTCAGATTAAAATTTTCGAGGGTGCCGCTAGTAGTGACGGCAAGGGCCTGGAAGGGCTTGAGGGCCGATCGCACAAAGGATGAGACTTCGGCATTTCCTGCCAGCGACAGTACTCGCCCTCGTTCATCGCAGACGACTGCTTGTACATGATGCACTGATTCGATGATGCCTTCCCGCAGGAGGCGCACTTCGATTTCAGCCGTTTGAGTCCGTTTTCCCCTAGTCATGGTTTAGCCCATTCATTGAATTACATTACTTGCACTGTCGGTTCTAACGACGGGTTTAGCTATGGGTTTGGGCACTGTACGTGAGATGAAAAACCCGCTCGGCAGTCGCGATCGCCCTGATGCCTGGCGCAACCATCAAAATTGGTGGCTCGCTGCGCCCGCTTTAGCCGTTTAACAATGACAGCGAGAGACGCGATCGCACCACGGTTAAGGGGTAGACACTGCCATCTATTGTTTCGTTTGTTTCGTTGCTGGCAGCACATGTCATTGTCTGCTGCACCATCTTATACACTTCGACTTTACATGACGTTGTACTACGAATGTTGTCTTATCATCGCCTGGTGAGATCATGCCGCAGGCTATTTGTGGCAAGAATTTATGATGGCGCTGTATCCACACCGTCAAAAACTCTTACACGACTACTAATGATGCAGTGACGATGCAGTGAAATCAAGCGATCGGGGATCGCGCCACTAATCTGCCAGTCTGGATGCGCTCGTTTTGATTCCAGTCTATCTATAGCAGTCCCCAAGCTAATCCCTCGCCCAATACTAAGAGAATTAAGATACCAAAGGTTTGCTGAAGTCGGGTGAGGATGGGGCGAACTTCATGGTTCACCAACAGGCGATCGCGCGTGACTACCGTGTCGGGCTTGGTCCAGAGTTGACCGTCATACCATCCCGATTCTTCATAGGAGATGGTTTGCTTGTAGAGCCGGTCGCGCACGTACATCCATCCTAGGTACAACTGAGCTAGGGCCAATCCAGGGATAACGCAAGCCCCCGCAGCGCCAGCCAAGAAAAATTGCAGTGGATAGCGCGCTGGGGCAAAACTGGCAGCGGCGACTGGTCCAGCGATCGCCCAACTGAGCAACCATACGACAAAAATAGGAGATAGATACCCGCGCAGGTTCCGGGTTCCCCAACCGTAGAACCAAGACTCGCGCAATTCTTGATATTCGTTGAGAGGCTGCTGTTCATCTGGAACAGGACAGACTGATAAAGGAGGCTTCATGCTGAACCGGGCATTACAATCTAGCTAATGGTGAACACAGAGAACCATCAATACGTTCTGATGCCTAGTGTAGATCAATTCGCGGAATGGGGAAGTGAGGGACGACTCAATCACGGCGGCGTAGGCCGTACTGAGTTTTGGTATGAGGATGTACGCTATGTTGGTTAGGGTTGACGATCGGGGGCAAAGGGGTTGTGGATTCCATCACAGATGCGGTAAGTGCCACCAATGATGCGGCGGTGTGGCGATCGCTCCCGATATTGAATGCGCCCGGTTCGGTGCAGATGGCCATTGATGACTGGTTGCTAGAGCAGCATCGCATGGGGCAGCATCCGCCTACTCTACGGTTTTACACTTGGTCGCCAACGGCCATTTCGCTAGGGCATCATCAGCGGCACTACCCAGAGCAGTGGCGATCGCTTCAGTGGCAGCAGCAACCCATCGACATTGTACGGCGACCCAGTGGGGGTCGAGCCGTTTTGCATCAGGGTGATCTTACCTATGCCATTATTACATCGGGGCTAGCGGGCGATCGCACGTCCGTCTATCACCACCTCTGTGAATTTTTGATTGCAGGATGGCGATCGCTCGGTGTAGCGCTAGATTATGGTACGGCAGAGCGGGGCTATCATCACCAAACCCACTGCTTTAGCCTGGCCACGGCGGCGGATTTAGTGACTGAGGATGGCGTGAAATGGATTGGCAGTGCCCAATTGCGCCGGGGTTCTGCCATTTTGCAGCATGGCTCCATGCGACTCCGCTGCGATCGCGCCCTGATTCAGCAGGTCTTTGCTGAAGAACCGGACGAGGCCCATTACCCGGAGTTGCCAACTGCCTTATCTCAACTGCCGGATGAAGCGCTCCATCGCGTTATCAGCCAGGCGCTCAGCCAGTCCGCCGAACAAACATTTGGAGTACAGCTAGAGGAGCGATCGCTCTCTATGGCAGAATGGCAGGACATCATGCACCACGCTGGATTAC
>CAYSIR010000415.1:0-3032 GCA_964431105.1 uncultured Leptolyngbya sp.
GGGAGAGGGCTTTCGAGGATTTTGGCCGAAAGTTTTGCCAGTCAATCAGGAGTTAAGCTTATGAGGGCATGACAACTTTGAATGACCAGTTTTGTTGACCAATAGATGAAATAAAAATTCCATTGCCTGAGCGCTCCATTTTCCCTTTTCCTTTTTCCTTTTGAAGAAAAGACCAAAGGAGCGGCTCATTACTTCGGCTCATCACTTCGGCAATGGGGTATGAATGGTTGGAGTTGCGATCGCCCAGTGATGGACTTATCGTCCGAGGCGATTATCTTCAATCCACTTCACAACATCGGATTCTGATTCGGTATAGAGCATTTTACCGCTGGATGGGTCGTAGGCATACCAACACATTGCGCCTTCAGCGCCTTGGAATGATTCGACTTGAAGTTTCGAGCTATTTTCAAGGGCGGTCATCAACCGCTGCCACGATGCTCGTAGCTTGTGCAGTGGACGAGTGCTGGCGGGCATGGCGGACGCCGACCATTCAGCTTGAAGCTGGCGTTGCTCTTGTTCTAACATGGCAAGCAACCGGTCATCGTTGCGCTGCTGCGCGGCTTCCATGCGCCGAGACAAGTGGGTCAGCAGGTTTTTGTAATGTTGATTGTAAAGCTGGAAATCGCTTGGCGTTGCGTTAATCATGACGGTCTCTCTTTGGTACGTTTGCTAAATATGCAGAAACAATGAAAGGATTGATTTTATTTCTGTAACATTCACTACTTTATCATTCTAGCTTGGTTGGTGGTGACCATCCCTAGGGTTGACTATTGTCTCTGTGGATGGGTTCGCCCATGCCGTAGTCTGTGTTTGACGGGCGATGACAGTCCGAATGGCTTGGATGATTAGTTTTTGCTGACGCCAATTTACGCCAAGTCGTACCAATTTGTCGTGCCAATTTAAGGAACCTGGACTGTTGCTGATGATTCGATCAATTCCTGCTGCCATTCCTATCATTGATTTTGCGCCGTTCTACTACGGAGGCGATCGCGATCGCCATCAGGTGGCTCAAGAGATTTACGAAGCCTGTCATACCTTCGGTTTTATGTATCTCAGTCATCATGGTATTCCTGAAAACCTGCTGCATCAGTTGCTAGAGCAGTCGCGCCAGTTTTTTGCATTGCCTGTAGAGGCGAAGCAGGCTGTAGCGCGATCGCCTGATACCAACTGTGGCTACATTGGTATTCAGGGGGAGCGGCTAGACCCATCGCAACCGTGGGATTTAAAGGAAGCATTTAATGTCGGTTTGCAATCGGTATGGCCGGATGAACCGGCCGGCTTTAGATCGATTGTTTCAGCGTTTTATGATCACTGCACTGGAGCGATCGCTCCGAATGTGCTGCGTGCGTTTGCGATCGCACTGGATTTACCGACCCACTACTTTGACGATAAGCACGGAGAAAATTATTTTTTGCGGATGCTGCATTACCCTCCAGTATCTGAAATTACAGAATTGGGGCAGTTGCGAGCCGGAGCGCACACTGACTATGGCAGCATTACCGTATTGTTGCAGGATGACAGTGGCGGACTGGAAGTGCAAACCCGTGATGGCGTTTGGTTTCCCGTGCCGCCAATTCCGGGAACTGTGGTGGTCAATGTGGGAGATGCGATGCAGCGATGGACAAATGGTAGACTGAGTTCGACTCCGCACCGCGTCTGCCTCCCGGTGGATAAACAGGCGTTGCGATCGCGCTATTCAGTTGCCCTATTTTGTGACCCGAATCCGGACGTATGGATCGACTGTCTGCCAGGATGTGTGACCGATGAGCGACCGTGCCATTATGAGCCTATCCAAATGCGCGATTATCTTAACCAAAGGCTGAGTGCAACGTATTGATTGACTGACTTGAAAGTATGACACAATTGGTTGATGACGTTATACAGGCATCTAGCACAGAACAGTGATTTTGGTTCTGTAGGTTATTTCTAATCGGGTTCCCGATCTGGGTAGTCCTCGATGGGTAGGGATTTTGGGTGGTGTGCGCCTACACTACCCAAAATCCTTATATGACTACCATTGCCCCTAATGAGTCTAGCATCTGATTTGACTGGGGTGTGAGAGGGAGGGCTGGCGGGATGTTCCTCACTGGATTTACCTAACTTGTCTGAATTCATTCGAGCCTATAGCAATCCTATTTGGATTGTGAGAAGGATTCCGCAGGAATCCTTCTCACAACAACCATTCTCACTTCACAACTCATTTAGGATTGCTATATCTAAGTCTGTCTGTGTCAATCAATCTGTTACAAATGCAAAATAGCTCCCGATCTTAAGTAGCGATCGAAAGCTATGTTAACTAAAAACTAAAAGTTGAGCGGTAGGGTTAGCCGAAGATGTCTAGGCCCTAAACAGGTGACAACTATAAGCGCTGGGCCCGAACAGTTTTTGGGGTTTTGAAGGGAACTTCTAAGTCAGGAACCGATAGTTCCCAGCCGTTGGATAATGTAAAAATATGAACATTATCTTGACGGACTTGAGCAACAACTTCCTCCTCTAAGTCTTTTTTGAGAACATAGATCATTAGTTTGCCAGCAGAGTCTTCGTGAAGCGTAATTTTCATGGAATGTCCTTGAATGAAGAAATCAATAAAATCATGCGATCGCCCTCGGTAGTGCCACTTAATAGCTAAGAACGCTCAAGTCGAGGACTACCCGTTCAAGATTGGGCGGCATTTAATTTTGTAATCTATCTAAACTGACAGCAACCGATACACTAAAATCAGTTTTGTCGCCTTGTGGGACTTGTGACAATGGCTATCTTACGGGGAGTGTGAGAGGATCTCCTGAGAGATCTTATAGAGCTTATCTACGCTCAAAAACCGTCTAGGATTGCTGCATTGATAGATACAACTTAGCTAAACTTTCCCACAATCCAACTTGATTTAATTATAGCAATCCCAAATGAGTTGTAAACAAGAATGGGTGTTGTGAGAAGTAGTCCGCAGGACTCCTTCTCACGATTCAATCTCACGATTCAATCTCACGATTCAATCTCACGATTCAATTAGGATGGCTACAGAATTGCTATTTTCC
>CAYSIR010000416.1:0-3027 GCA_964431105.1 uncultured Leptolyngbya sp.
TTTATCGATGAGTGCAATGTCATTAGAATGGCGATCGCAGGCGGTATGATTGAGTGCCTGTCAGTGTTGCAAGCCTTACAACGTGTATTCAAAATGCAGTAGTCCTGCATTGGCTAGTATTTGGGTAGTGTGAGCGACGCCCACACTACCCAAAATCCTGATAGGAATACCACTATCGCTGAAAGGATGCGGGGAGGGTTACAAAACTGGAACGCATTCACCATCAATATGAGGAAGCATGGGCAATTTGTTACTGAATTTAGTAGGTTGGGCAGCTCGTCGGGCCCGGCATCAGTTTATTCAACAGACTTACCACACTGAAGCCATCCAGGCCGAATTCTTGCGATCGCTCCTGCGGGCTAATCAACAGACGGTTTTGGCGCACGATCTCGGACTGGATGCAATTGATCCAGATGCAGCCGATTGTGTGGCTCAGTTTCGTCAGAAGGTGCCCGTCTCTATTTACGCTGATTATGAGTCCTATGTGGATCGCACCTTTCACGGTGAGTCCAATGTTATGGTTCCCGATCCGGTTGTATATTTTAGTTTGACTAGCGGATCGACAGGTAAGCAAAAGTTGGTGCCGATTACCCAGCGATCGCGTCGGGCCATCAGCCGCAGCAATCAAACTGCGATGGGATTTGCAGCCCATGCGGCAATGCGAGAAGGGCGATCGCTGAATCGAATGCTATATATCAATTCTGCCCTGCCCTATGGCTACTCTCCACAGGGTATTGCTTATGGGCCGGTTAGCGTGGGCGATTTGAACTTGCTAGGACCGATATACGAGCGCGTTTTTGCCCATCCTATAGATGTACTGCGGGTAAAGGATAGCGCTACCCGAAATTATCTTGCCCTACTATTTGCTCTGCGCGATCGCAATGTTGGTATTGTCAGCGCTACATTTCCCATTTATGCACTTACCTTTTCTAATTTTTTGGATAAATATGCTGAATCGCTACTGCATGACCTAGCCAACGGAACCCTAGCCGACTGGCTAAAACTAGATGAACCAACCCGCTGTAGGTTAATCAAACGATTGCGATCGCATCCTCACCGAGCAACCGAACTGCGCACCCTACTAGACACAACTGGAACATTGCGCCCCAATGCTGCCTGGCCCAATCTAGCGTTTATGGTGACTGCACGAGGCGGCTCATCAAACTTTTACTTCGAGCGGTTTCCTGACTATTTTGGCGACTTACCTATTTTTGGCGGAATTTATTCTTCATCAGAAGCGACTTACGGTGTTCATCGAGATTTTGGGACAGATGGCGTTATCTTGGCGCTGAACAGCGGATTTTATGAATTTATTCCAGAGTCAGAATGGGATGCGTCTCAGCCTCAGACTGTATTGCCCCGTGAGGTAACGGTGGGCGATCGCTACCGTATCGTTGTTACTGCACTCAACGGCTTTTATCGCTACGATGTTGGGGATGTTGTCGAAATCGAAGGGTTTTATCACACGGCCCCAATATTTATTTTTCGGCATCGCCAGGGTGGTGTTTTATCTGCTGCCACCGAAAAGACAACTGAGTTTCATGTTATACAGACTATGGGACAACTGCAAGCCGAATTTAGCATTCGTTTAGAAAACTTTTGCGTAACGCTATCAGATGATACGCTACCTCATTACTGGGTCAATATCGAACCGATCGCTGGACATGGCTTAACCGATCCTGAACAATTTATTCGTCGCTTTGATGAGGTTTTAGCTGAGGTGCATCGTTCCTATGGATTGAAGCGCCCTGACCCAATCCCTGACCCTCAACTGCGAGTGTTAGCACCGGGCAGCTTTGCTCAAATTCGTCAGCGGCTAATTGAGGGCGGTACGCTAGACTCTCAGATAAAGATTCCTCACATCAGTAGCGATCGCTCTTACTTATCTGGGCTGACCATCCAGCAGGAAGCAAAAATTCCACCATCACCCTAGAGCTTACCCTCCAACAGTTGCAAATCTGCTAATCGCCGCCAAGAATCCCTTCTATATCCATCACCCGCTGATCTAGTACGGGGTGGATGTTGCTGAATAGCAGGATAAATGGGAACAACGTTCTAATTCATCCAACTCTAAATGTATCCCCGAAATCAGCAACGCTAGGGGGAGCTTTGGTCGGGCGATCGCCTAATCGACCGCTTTCTGAGCTGTTGCCTTAATGGCCGGTGGTCTGTTTGCGTTCACTGTAGCGATCGGTCAACTCATCAACCTTATCTCGCAGCAGCAGGGTGAAGCGATACAGTTCTTCCATAACGTCTACAACGCGATCGCGATAGGCAGACTCCTTCATCGTGCCATCATCATGAAACTCTTGATATGCCCTAGCTACAGAGGATTGATTAGGAATCGTGAACATCCGCATCCAGCGCCCCAAAAGCCGCATCGTATTGACCGCATTAAACGACTGGGAGCCACCCGAAACCTGCATTACCGCTAATGTTCGCCCCTGAGTCGGCCGGATAGCTCCCATCGTTAGAGGAATCCAGTCAATTTGGGTTTTCATCAGCCCTGAAATATTGCCGTGCATCTCCGGACTTGACCACACCTGCCCCTCTGACCAAAGCGATAGCTCGCGCAGTTCCTGAACTTTTGGATGCGTATCAGGCTCAGCCCCGTGCAGCGGCAGGCCACGCGGGTCATAGAATTTTACGTCAGCGCCGAAACTTTCAATAATGCGGGCCGCTTCTTCAGCGAGGAGGCGACTGTAGGAGCGTTCTCGCAGCGAACCATACAGAAAAAGGATACGGGGTTTGTGGGTAAATGACATGCTGTGGGCAGTAGGCATTAAGGATTAGGCGGAACAAAGTTGGGACAGCGTGGATGCTCCCTCAAACTGTGCTTCTTCTACTCTAAACCGTTCTTCCTCAAACCTCAATACTGCATTAAGCGATCGCCTATCTCGAACGGTTGATGAATGTAGGTAAGCTCCGAAGAAGTTTAAGATGGGTTTAACAGAATGAGAGGCATCCCGCTAGAACGCCCCTCAATCTGTCAGTGAAGCGTTCCAAAAAAGGTTTAACCAACTGTCA
>CAYSIR010000417.1:0-3002 GCA_964431105.1 uncultured Leptolyngbya sp.
ACACTTATTACCAATAGTTTTCTGCTGTATATCTTTATTTCTACAGCCTTACAGCGTAGAGTGCATTCTAATTTTGCAGCCCTCGCCCAATCGGCTGATATGGCAGCGGTCATCTTGCTGAGGACATGGGATCTTTCATGGAACAGCTTAGCCATTCCACCAATCATTCCTAAGCTTTCTGCTCAGCGCCATCCCAACTTTGCAGGAAGCTGAAAAGCGGGCAAAGCTGACCAGTCAGCCAGAATTTCAACCGGATCGACCGTCTTACTCGATATCCACAACTTGAATATCAATGCTGTAATCCGTCTCGCTGCCAGCAATCACATCTACCGCATAGCGACCGCTTCGAGTTAACACCGCTTCCCAATACAGCACACCTGCCGCATCATCCACAAGCCGACCATTGGGACGACGAATATCCAAACGCACATCCCCATCGAACACTTCGACTTGCAAAATTTGCCCCTCTGAAGCTTGCACTAGGTAGCGACGAATCACCGTTTCATCGGCAAACCCTTCAACCGTGGCCCCATCTGCACCGGCTGGAAATTCAACAGATTGGGTAATCACTTCAGGAATAGGGGCAGGCGGTTCTTCAGGCTCCTGCAGTTCAGGCTCTTCAGGCTCCTCTGGTTCAGGCTCTTCAGGCTCTTCAGGCTCTAGCTCTTCAGGCTCTGGTTCTGGGGCTGCCTCAAGCTGCAAGGCCATACTGTAGCTACTTTCTTCTAAACCGCGAACCGGACTCACCTGCACCACATAATTACCAGTGAACTCTAACTCTCCTTGCCATCGCTGTACTCGGTCGGCTTGGGCATCTGCCAGATCGCCGTTGGGCGCTAGCACTGATAACAACACCCCTTCATCTTCAATCGCTACGGTCAACGTTTGTCCTTGTTCGGCTGAAATGGTGTAGTTGATCGTTTCATTGGACTGCAGATTACCCTCGACGGTCGTTGATTGATCTGGGCGAAGTTCAATCCGCTGGCTGTACTCTACCGGTTCTGGGGGTGGGGTGGGAGTTGGTTCCGGCGCAGTGGGGGTTGGTTCCGGGGTAGTAGGGGTCGGTTCCGGATCATCCACAGGAGTGAGCAATGCACCCACGATCGCCCAGGAAAGCAACCCAACAATTAGCGCCGTTACCACAAAAATTAAGAATACGGCAATGGGATTGTCCCAGACAGATCCTTCTTCAGCCGCCGGGCGAACCACAGGATGTCTGTAGTTAGATGAGTTAGATAAATTGGGAGGGGCATTACCGGCGTGGGTCGGTTCGTAGGCCTGACCTACGGCCATGGTTGGCATTTGGGAAACATCTGGGCTGGGTTCTGGGCTGGGTGCAGGCGCGGGGCGGGGCGCGGGGCTGGGGGGCGGTGCATGAACTGGAGGCGGGACTGATGGACGTGCAGCGGTGGAAAATGCTTCTAGAGCTTTTACAACGTCTCGTGCGGACTGGTAGCGATCGCCCGGTCGATAGCTGAGCATGGTGTTAATCACCTGAGCAAACGCATCACTCACACTTGTCCACTGTTGCCAGTACCAGGTCAAGGTGCGATCGTCGTACAGTTCAGCCGGTTCCTTACCTGTCAGTAACACCACCACCGTTACGGCCAGCGCATAAAGATCGCTATTAGGATAGGCCTGCCCACTCTGCATTTGTTCCCCCGGAGCATAGCCCAACTTGCCTACTGTTGTATGTTGCGGCGTCGTTTCAGGCGACTGAACGCGGGTAGCAATTTCTTTGACCACACCAAAGTCAATCAGTACGGGCAAATGATCTGCTCGGCGCAGAATGATGTTATCTGGAGAAATATCCCGATGAATGATGCCTTTGCTGTGGATGTGGGCTAGCACCGGCAATAGCTGGCGCATCAGTTGAATCGTCTCTGCTTCAGAGAATGTCGCACCCTGGGTCTGGCGCTCGTTTAGTAGGGCACGGTAGGTCTGTCCTTCTACATAATCCTGCACTAGAAACAACCGCTGGTTTTCCTCAAATGTGGCGCGGAATTGCGGAATTTGGGGATGCTGAATCTGATAAAGAATAGCGGCTTCTCGCTGGAACAGTTCGCGAGATTTGTCTAGCACACCGCTATTGCTAATCAGCGGCAGAAATTCTTTAAGCGCACAACGCTCTCGGAACCGCCCCTGATCTTCGGCCAGGTAGGTGCGACCAAAGCCGCCTTGCCCTAGTACAGTCACAATATGATAACGATTTTGCAGGATCGTGCCGTTGGAGATGGGTGGTTGCATGAGCGTCTTATGCGTTCCCTATGTGCCGGTATTGATTGTGATGGTTGATCGCAATTATGCGTTGATCAATTTAACCATTCTGATGATACGGAGTGATGGTGATGTGCGATCGCAGCAAACTTTAGCCTAGCGTGGGCATTCTGCTAACGTCTTAGCTGCCATTATATTCACTGACGCTGCACTATAAAACTTGGCGCTCACTTTTCATGAACGTCTAATGTTGAGCGGCTGACTTCATTGGCAGAGTAAACAGACCGATCGCATTGGCAATATCGATCAACGATTCGTGATTACACAGCATAGATAACCTGTGCAGATTCCAAGCTATTGTTACGCCTCAGCCAATTAATGATCCTGTTGCTGTCAATTTTTTTAACGTTTTGTACCTCGGCTAGATTTGAAGCATTGTCAATGTCGAGGATAGCCGCTTTGACTCTGGACAAAATCTGTAGATCTCTGAGTTTCTTTCCCTATCTTTCCCTTCTTTGATCGCCCGTTCCATTGCAATATCTTCAATAATCTCAAATAATCTCAATAAGACATTCAGAAACATCCTGGCGGTTCTCTCGAATAAGTTCAGCGATCGCCGTTTTCAATGATTCTTTTAGCTAATCGGAAGTGAATGTAATTTCAGTCATGGATTTTGTTCCTTTTTTATTTAAGTCAATTGCCAATGCTTCAAGCTGCTGCTCTATCCATGCGATCGCTCTTTTTCCCATTATGGCCAAAATGACTGCGATCGCTGTAAGCGGTTG
>CAYSIR010000418.1:0-2997 GCA_964431105.1 uncultured Leptolyngbya sp.
AGCTTCTCCAATATTGGGAGAAGGGGAGAAAAACTGCTCAAAGTCCCTCTCCCAATCTTGGGAGAGGGATTTAGGGTGAGGGCGTAAAGGTGACATGCACCCTTTTGACTGCTGGCCGGCACTCATAGAATTAATAGTGCAGTTGCTTGATGATTTTCAGTTCCTTCCAATTCATATTTCTCTTTTTGCCGATTTCGCTGAGCATTTTCTTCCTGATAGGAAAATTTGGATGCCATCGCATTGCTTTAGGGTGGTTAGTGTTTGCTTCCTTGTTTTTCTACGGAAGCTGGAATCCCTATTATTTAGCCCTAATTATCATCTCGATTGTCATCAATTACATCCTAGGGTCATCCATTCAAGCCCTGAAGCCCAGGCAGCGTCGATCTTCTCTCTTGTTAACGATTGCTGGCATTATTTTCAATTTGTCCCTGTTAGGATATTACAAATATGCCAACTTCTTCGTAGACAATATTAACGCGCTATTTGGAACAGATATTATTCTGGATACAATCATTTTGCCTCTGGGAATTTCATTTTTTACGTTCCAACAGATCGCGTATATTTCTGATCGTTGGAAAGAACAGATCAACGACAATAGTTTTTTACGCTATTGCTTATTCGTCACGTTTTTTCCACAGCTTATTGCCGGCCCCATCGTTCACCATGATGAAATGATGCCGCAATTTACACAAAAGGATATTCTAAAACCGTGTAAAAAAGCGATCGCCATCGGACTAACATTATTCACTATTGGGTTATTCAAAAAAGTCATGATTGCCGATACAATCGCCAGCTACTCTAACACTGTATTTGACACCGCTTTTACGACTGATGGAGCAGAGCTTGGCTTCTTCACCGCATGGCTGGGTGCGATCGCCTACACCTTTCAGCTTTACTTTGACTTCTCAGGATATGCTGATATGTCGATTGGCATCGCTTACATGATTAAAATTAGGCTGCCACTAAATTTCTTTTCGCCATATCAATCAGTTGACATTATCGATTTCTGGCGACGATGGCACATGACCCTATCGCGCTTCTTGAAAGACTATATCTATATTCCATTAGGCGGTAATCGCAACGGAACGATTCGTCGGTATGTGAATCTTATCACTACTATGGTGCTGGGTGGTCTGTGGCATGGTGCTGGGTGGACGTTTATCCTCTGGGGAGGGTTGCACGGTGGGTATCTTGTAGTGAACCATGCATGGCGAGGGATCGAACAACGGTTAGGCTGGCGCACGGATTCTGTAATTTCAATGGGGCGATCGCTTCTCTCTGTTAGTGTCACATTTACATCGATCACGGTTGCTTGGGTGTTGTTCCGGGCAGAAAACCTATCGGCGGCGGCGGCGATGTTCCAAGGCATGATTGGATTGCACGGCTTTCAAACAGTTACAGCTAACAATATTGTGAATCTCAATGGCTTGACCAACACCATGCTGTGTTTAGCTGTCGTGCTGACCTTCTTTTGCCCAAATGCTTACGAGTTAATGGAACGCGATCAACCAGCGCTCGAAACTTACCGGACTTCACTATTTACAAAAACAAAACCCTGGGTTCATTGGATGCCGACCCCAGCGTGGTCAATCATTCTGGGAGTGATGTTCGGCAGTTGTGTTCTCAGCCTATTTAAGGTCAACGAGTTTTTATATTTCCAATTTTAGACTTTGATAATGAAGCTATCAATTACCGCCTATCTTCGGAACTTTTTTCTGTTTGCATCGTTAGCCATCGCTGCAATTGTTACATTTAATTTGATCGTTGATCCCTATGGAGTATTGTATCTCGTCAATATCAAAGGGATGAATCAACTTAAGCCAAAATTAGATAATACTGCTATTTATAGTAAAGCGGCGGCGGTTCGTCGTCTTCAACCTCGAACCATCATTGTTGGCTCTTCTCGCGTTGCCCAAGGGATTGATCCAAGATTTCCAGAACTGAATGAGCAAACCCAACCTCCACGGTACAATCTGGGAACTGATGCAGCGAGTATGTATCGACTGTATCGGTATGTGCAACACGCGCAATCAATTCGCCCACTCCAGAAAATCATATTAGTATTAGACTTTTTTAGCTTTAACTCATGGCAAGATAATGACGGCAATATTGATGACTATGTGAACATCACCTATGAAGGAGAGCCTCAGCCGTTAGCTCATCTCCGTGAGGCGATTTCATCAGTTGCATCAATGGATGCACTGATGGCAAGTATAGAAACGCTGCGAAATCAAAATATGTCCGACGTTTCGTCTATTTATCTGCGCAATGGATTTAGATACAAAGGTGGTAATACTATTCAGCACCGACGTCCATATTTCAATCGGTGTAGGCGTTTTATCCAAAATGTCTATTTTCCAAGACCAAGGCGCATCTATGGCTTTTTTAATCATGAGTTGGATCGTTCAAGCTTTACTTATTTGAATGATTTGCTTGCGTTGACTCATGAAAATCAGATTGCTATGAAAATTGCGATCGCCCCTCCCCATGCATATCTTTTAGAAACGATTGAACAGGCTGGACTTTGGCGTAAGTATGAAGACTGGAAGCGTGCGCTTGTGACAATTAACCAAAATAAAGCTGCTAGCTATGGAGTGGAGCCTTATGACCTTTGGGACTTCAGCGGGTATAATTCAGTGACGACTCAGTCTGTTCCAGACCAGCCGACCCCTGATTCAGACGATTTTTTCTACTTTGAATCTTCTCACTTTAAGCCAAGTGTTGGAAGTTGGATGATGGAGCGGCTGTTCTCAGATAATTCCCGCAATGCTTTGGTATCTGGGGTTCCTGACGATTTTGGTGTACAGTTGAGTCCAGCATCGATTGAGCAGCACCTTGAGTCTATTCGAGACGCGCAGGCAGCCTATCGTCGGTCTCATTCACAAGAGGTGGAAGGTTTGAGGCAGGCGATCGCAGAGGATTTGGAAAGGGTAGAACGCGGACGGTATCGATACCGGATACAGCATCGTCCCACATAGGTTCCCACATAGGTTTTTC
>CAYSIR010000419.1:0-2969 GCA_964431105.1 uncultured Leptolyngbya sp.
ATGCCAATTTACCTTGATTATCACGCCACTACCCCCGTAGACCCACGAGTCGCCGATCGCATTTATCAGGTGATGACCGAAGACTTTGGCAACGCTAGCAGCATTGATCACGAATGGGGCGATCGCGCTGAAGCGGCCGTCAAACAAGCTGCCCAGTACGTTGCTAATTGCGTTGGCGCATCGCCAAAAGATATTATCTGGACTTCTGGTTCCACCGAAAGCATTAACTTAGCCATTCAAGGAACGGTAAATGCGATCGCCAAGACCGGCAAAATCCCTCGCATTGCCATCACTGCCGTTGAGCACAGAGCCGTGCTTGATACGGTTTATATCCTGCAAAAGCAGGGACGGATTGACCTAATTAAACTGTCTGTTGATTGCCAAGCGCAGCTTGATTTGAACCAGATTGAATCCTGCTGTGCTGATGGGCTAGACTTATTGTGCGTGATGGCGGCCAATAATGAAGTAGGTACTATTTATCCAATGGAGAAAATCGGGGCGATCGCCCAGCGTCATGCCATTCCGTTTCTCTGTGATGCCTCCCAAGCCGTCGGCAAACTCCCGATTCGCTGCCAGGATTGGGGCATTACCTTACTTGCTATCTCCGCCCACAAGCTTTACGGCCCAAAAGGAATCGGAGCTTTAGTGGTGCAACGCGGGCATTCCCTAGACCCTATGTTTTACGGCGGTGGTCATCAGCGGGGGCTGCGATCGGGAACCTTGAACGTATCTGGCATTGTTGGACTGGGTGAAGCCTGTCGCCTCAGAAGGCTAGAAATGGATACCGATGAGTTGCTGATTGCCAAACAGCGCGATCGCTTACAATACTACCTCCAGAATGCCATTCCTGAATTAGTCGTCAATGGCGATCTCAACCATCGCCTCGCTGGAAACTTACATATTTCAATTCCCGGCATTCCAAATAGCGCTGTGATTGCGAGGGTGCGCCATCATCTTGCTATTTCTACTGGCTCAGCCTGTTCCTCTGGCGTTGAAACTCCATCCCATGTATTGCGTGCTATGAATTTACCGGAAGAGCAGATTGAAGGCGCATTGCGCATTGGGTTAGGTAAGTTTACAACGGATGAAGAATGCGATCGGGCTGCTGATTATCTCATCACGGCAATACAGACGATTCAGAAGCTACGATAGAATCCAGTTAATATTCTCTGGTACGGGTATCCATGTAATGATTTTGGGTGGAGGCAGGTTGCCGACACCCAAAATCATTACCAATGGAGGACTATCTATTTTCCACCGCCTTTTTCTGATGGCAGTATTTGTTTAAGACATGGATGTTTATCGGACAGCCTTTCCGTCCTGCAAAAATTCCTAAGCTTTCTGCTGAGCCATTGTGTCTGACAATTTTGCCAGGCGTTGATCAAAAGGTTGGCTTTGCCAACCTTTCCGTCAAGACTCTAAATGTAGGAAATATTTTACTTTTGCAATTTAGCCCTCATCGCGCTATCTATCCTTCCCTGTTGTATGTAGCCGTCCTAAATGAGTTGTAAATGAAAATTGGGATTGTAAGAAAGAGTCCGCAGGAATCCTCTCACAATCCCAATTGCTACTCTGGAGATGTTGTCAGCCACTCATCTTTATTCTGGGAAGAACGATGATCGTTAGATAAAGAGTTAGAATGGCTGCTGCTAGACATGCGCGATCGATGGCGTTCAGAAATGACATGCTCAGGATCAATGCCATCAAAGGTGGGCGGTAACCAGACACGAATAATCAGTAATGTACCTAAAGACAGCAGAAAAATACACGTCACTAAAATCTGAATCCATGGGGTTTCCAGCACACCACGGACAATAACTTCCCGCAGCACAGAGACGATAGAGATTTCAACCGCTACACCTATCGATACTCGATGCTCTTGTAAGTAAATAATCAGTAGACGAAATAGCTCGACCAGGATAAGCAAGAACAAAATATCAGAAGTGACTCTAGGAAAGTCTAGCGGAGGTAGGAGAGATAGCACCATCTCTCGCAACTGAATGACCATAAAACTGAACAAGCCTACACATAGGCAAATGATAATAAAGTCCTGAACGGTTTCAAGGAATCGAATGACATAGCTGCTGTTCAGCCAGCGATACCACGGGAGGGATGAGGGTTGGTGACCGTTACTATTCATAGGAATTGTCCACTTGTTGTCGATATGGTTGCAGATAATATCTGGCTCAATGCGTTGAAACTCACTGCTTGAGTGCTCTAGCAATACATGACGGCGGAACATTGACTAAGCCACTGATAAATCTGAGATCGGTAGCCAATAAGATATGGAAATCTTAAGATGAGTCTTGGAGAAAGTTGGGCGCGTTTGGTTTGATGCAACATAGATCTGACTAACGGATTGCTCCCTAGTGATAAGAAAATCTTATGGTGTGCGTATACTGTACAAAATCCTTACATGAACTGAATGACGAATGAATGTTGAAGGCGAGTTGCTCGACTGACGACACCGCCTAAGTCTGAGCTACCGAAAGGGTCAGTACCTTGCCCTCTACATGACCCAAATCCTGTAGGGACTGGGGTTTCGCACCCAATGCCGAACAGTTTGTCAGTTCATGAAGTGCCAGTCCATCAAGCGCTACCGGTTGATATGCTCAGATTAGCTATAAACCTTGCAAATTAGAACATGATTGATATATAGATTTCGTTTATCATGTATAACTCAGTCCAATAAGCATGAGCCATCCATTGTTAAGTCGCTGCTCAATATACTTAGCTGGTAGTGGTATTCATGTAAGGATTTTAGGTGGTGTGGGCAACGCCCACACCACCTAAAATCCTTACCAATAGAGAACGACTACTTAGCTTTGGGGGCAAGGAGAACTTTTCTATAAGCAATCAATAAGAAATTAATAAGAAATCAGGTAGTGGTATTTGCGTAGAAGTTTTTTATGGTGTGAGTGATGGCTACATCATAGAGAATCCTCGATGCTAAAGAACAACCGCTTATA
>CAYSIR010000420.1:0-2955 GCA_964431105.1 uncultured Leptolyngbya sp.
GGAATCCTTCTCACAATCCAAATAGGATTGCTATATTGGTTAGCCATAGTAAGCGGGTACATTACCCGCCTTCCATTTGATGTTGCAACCAAGGCTGGGCAGTTGATCATCACTAACAGGGTTACCCGCTAGTACCGCATCGATCGCAGCTCGGAGGCTGTGACCATCTACCGGCTTGTCGTTGCCGGGGCGGCTGTCATCTAATTGACCACGATAGGCAAGTTTGAAATCTTTATCGAACAGGAAAAAGTCAGGTGTGCAGGCGGCGGTGTAAGCTTTGGCCGTTTCTTGGCTGTCGTCGAAGCAGAGTGGGAATGTGAAGCCGACTTCGCTCACCATTTCTTTGAGACTATCGGGGGCATCATCGGGAAAGTTCTCGGCATCGTTGGCGCTGATGGCCACAATGCCGAGGTTTTTACCCTGATAGTCTTTGCCGATCGCTGCCAGTTGATCCTGAACGTGCTTGACAAAGGGGCAGTGGCGACAGATGAACATTACCAGCAGACCATCTTTACCCGCAAAAGTAGACAGGGAGATGGTTTCGCCGGTCACAACATCGGGCAGTTGAAAATCTGGGGCAGCGGTGCCCAGGTCCAGCATAGTTGAAGCGGTACGAGCCATGACTATCCTCCATTAGGTTCTGTTTTCCAGGATAGTAGAGAATGGCTGGCGATCGAATCTAAAAATGGTGGAGCCGATTTATCCTATGGGGGTAGTCCTCTGCTGGTAAGGATTTTTGATGGGGGAGGCGGTGCCCACAACACCCAAAATCCTTACATAAATACCACTAGCCCTATGAGTTCTCTTTGACTTTTTTCGGTTTGTAAGTAGAGGCAACTTCCAATTCTTTCAGTTGCTTCAGGTCTACTCCAGACGGCGCTTCGGTCAGCAGACAGCGGGCTTGCTGGGTTTTGGGGAAGGCGATCGCATCTCGAATTGACTCTTCACCGGCCAGCAGCATCACCAAGCGATCCAACCCGTAGGCGATCCCCCCGTGGGGCGGCGTGCCATATTCAAACGCATCCAGCAAGAAACCAAACTTACTTCGCGCTTCCTCTTGCGTTAGCCCAATGGTTTCAAACACCTGGGATTGTAGGTCAGGCTGATAAATCCGCAGGCTGCCGCCGCCGACTTCAAAGCCGTTGTAGACCAAATCGTAGGCCTGGGCCCGTGCGGTTTTTAGGTCATGGGCATCGTCGGGGAATGGGGCAGTAAACGGATGGTGCAGCGCTTCTAGGCGCTTTTCGTCGGCATTCCATTCAAACATGGGGAAGTCCGTCACCCACAGCAGGTTAACTTTATCTGGATCAATCAAGTTCATCTGCTTGGCAACCACTTGCCGGAGGCGATCAAGGGTTTTGTTGACCGTTGCCTCATCGCCTGCCCCAAACAGCAGCAAGTATCCCGGTTCTGCGCCCGTGCGCTGCAAGAGTTCCTGCTTTTGTTCAGCGGTCAGATTGTCTTTGATAGCACCGATGGTATCGATCTCTCCGCCATCCCGCACGCGAATGTAGGCTAACCCCTTTGCCCCTGCTTCCGCCGCTTCTTTGAATAGGTCACCACCGGGTTTAATGCGGACGTTGGAGATGGCATCGTTGCCGCCAGGGATCGGCAGGATTTTGACAATGCCGCCAGATGCGATCGCCCCTGAAAAGACCTTAAAGCCTGAATCCTTCACCAGATCCGATACATTCACCAGTTCCAGCCCATAGCGGGTATCCGGCTTATCTGACCCGTAGCGATCCATCGCTTCAGCGTAGGTCAAACGCGGAAACGGCAGCGGTAGGTCAATCCCTTTCACCGCTTTGAAAATATGTGCCACCATCGCCTCATTCAGTGCCAGAATTTCATCCTGGCCCATGAAGCTCATTTCCATGTCGAGTTGGGTGAACTCCGGCTGGCGATCGGCCCGCAGGTCTTCATCCCGGAAACAGCGAGCGATTTGATAGTAGCGATCGAATCCCGACACCATCAAAATTTGCTTGAACAACTGCGGCGACTGGGGCAGCGCAAACCATTCGCCCAAGTTCACCCGGCTAGGAACGAGGTAATCCCGTGCGCCCTCTGGCGTAGAGCGGGTCAGCACCGGGGTTTCCACTTCAATAAAGTCTTCCTGGTCTTCCAAAAATCGACGGATGGCTTTGATGACGGCATGACGCAGGCGCAAATTGCGGGTCATGCGATCGCGCCGTAAGTCCAGATAGCGATATTTCAGCCGCAGGTCTTCCCGCACCGGTTCTGTATCAGCAGTAGACACCTGAAATGGCAGTTGTTTGCGAACCTCATTGAGGAGTTCGATGCGGTCGGCATAGATTTCCACCTCGCCTGTAGGCAGCTTTGAATTCAGCGATACTTCTGGACGTTGGCTGACCCGTCCGGTTACTTTCACGACATACTCATTCCGCAGGTCGTCCGCGAGGGGATAGGAGGCTGGGGTACGCTCTGGATCACTCACAATCTGAGCAATGCCGGTGCGATCGCGCAAATCGACAAAAATCACGCCGCCATGATCCCGACGGCGATCGACCCAGCCATAGAGGGTGACGGTTTCGCCAATGTGTTCTGCTCGCAGTTGACCGCAGTAATGACTTCGCATAGCTAAGAGTTAGGACGGTGATCAATAACAAATTAAACGTCTAGAAACTGAAGCGCAGCCCCACTGACTGTGGGAGTGTCTCAGTTTTTGGGAAAATTTAAGTAAACTTCACTATTATCTAGCATTCTGTCCAATTCAGGGGCAGAGAAGGTTCTCAAGTTTTTAGAGGTGCGATCGCGGCCCCGATGGCGGGAACCCACTGTAGCTATGTGTCGATCTGAAATGTGTACTGTGCAGCCCCGATGTCAACACATGGGATGGTAGAACAGATTTGGGCACAATAATCACAGGTGAATTTTCCACTCCCCCCGCTTCCCCATCTATCCGTTACGCAGATCTCGCTGAAACCCGCATTCCTT
>CAYSIR010000421.1:0-2952 GCA_964431105.1 uncultured Leptolyngbya sp.
CCTAAATGCGTTGCGACCGCGAATGTGACATTCCTCAGCTTAAAGGTCAAGGAGTCTCGATTCAAAGGGAATCTCGTCTCTATGGGATTTGTGAGCGCAGACCGACACCGCACGGCTGATCGGTGTACACTAGCTGCTGTCGCGATCGCACATTGACCAGCCGGTCAGTTTGTGGCGCTGTCCAGTCATGACCCGTAACGTGCCGTAACGTGCCAACTATGTGCGGAGAAACGCTCAGTGAAATTTGCCTTCATTATTGACCCGATTGAGAAACTCGATCCAGGGCACGACAGTAGCGTAGCCATGATGGAAGCCGCCCAGTCCCTAGGGCACGAAGTTTGGACTACGTCGGCAGGAGAACTGAGTGTGGCGGGCGGGCGAGCCTATGCTACCCTGTCGCCCGTCATGCTGACGCCTGTGGACTTAGTGGATGGTCGGTGGATTGCTGTAGCCAATTGGTTCACCATGGGCGATCGCCAGTTGCTGCCCTTGGACTCAATGGATGCCGTGTTCATGCGCACCGATCCGCCGGTGACGATTCCTTACCTCTATGCCACCTATGTACTGGATTATGTCAATCCGGCTCAGACGTTGGTAGTGAATGCGCCGTCCGGCATCCGGGCGGCTAACGAGAAAATGTATGCACTGCAATTTGCGGAGGCGATTCCCGACACGATCGTCAGTGCTGATAAGCAGGTGATTCGGGATTTCGTAGAAAGGCAGGGCGCGGGCATTCTGAAGCCACTAGGCGGCAAGGCTGGTGAAGGGATTTTATTTTTGGAACCGGGCGATCGCAATCTGAACTCGCTAGTGGAAATCAGTACCCAAAATGGTCTGTATCCCGTCATGGTGCAAACGTTTCTACCGGCAGCCAAGGACGGCGACAAACGAATTATTCTGCTGGACGGAGAACCGATCGGAGCCGTCAACCGTATTCCGACCGGCAAAGAATTTCGCGGCAATATGGCGGTGGGCGGACGGGTCGCCGCTGCCGAAATTACAGACCGAGAACACGAGATTTGCCGCCAAGTTGCGCCAATGGTGCAGCGGGATGGCCTCTATTTTGTTGGGCTAGACGTGATTGGCGGCTACTTAACCGAAGTCAACGTTACCAGTCCCACCGGCATCCGCGAAATCGATCGCCTCAATCATGTGCGGCTGGGCGAACAGGTGATGGAATGGGTCATCCAGCGCGTGGAGCTGCGATCGCTCGCCTGATTGTTGGCCATGGTCTCAGCCAAGGCTCAACAAGAGGGCCGATTAGTGAGAATATCTAAACACAGACCACTGAGCCATCCCGATACATCGGGCATTACTGCAAATCCGGGATTGCCCAGTGCGTCAATACATTACACCGTTCAGAATTCACCAGAACATGACTAAGACGGCATGGGTTTTCCCCGGACAGGGATCGCAAGCGATCGGCATGGGCGCAGACCTCTTCGATCGCCCCTCAGCACAGGACAAACTGACCCAATCAGCAGAAGTTTTGGGTTGGTCAGTGCCGGAGATTTGCCAAAGCGAGGATGACAAAGTTTCCACCACGCTCTACACCCAACCCTGTCTCTACACCCTCGAAAGCATTTTGGTAGACGAACTGAAGGCGCAGGGGCAACAGCCGGATCTCGTCGCTGGGCACAGTCTGGGCGAATATGTGGCGCTCTACGCGGCGGAAGTATTTGACTTTGCAGCGGGCTTGCAACTGGTGAAACGACGGGCAGAACTGATGAGTCAGGCTTCGGACGGCATGATGGCAGCGCTGATTGGGTGCGATCGCGCTCAGTTAGATGAACAACTGGCGGCAACCCCCAATGTCGTCCTCGCCAACGATAACAACGCCGGTCAAGTCGTCATTTCAGGAACGCCCGCCGCCGTAGAATCGGTACTCGCCAACGTCAAAGCCAAACGTGCCGTACCGCTCAACGTCAGCGGAGCCTTCCACTCGCCCATGATGGCCAACGCCGCCGCCGAATTTCAGCCATTACTCGAAAGCGTCACCTTCCAAACCGCCAGTGTGCCCGTCCTATCCAACGTTGACCCCACGCCGTCCACTGATGGCGACGTACTGAAAGACCGACTGGTGAAGCAAATGACCGGCTCCGTGCGCTGGCGAGAAATTTCACTGCGGCTGCCAGACGAAGGCATCGATCGCGTCATGGAAATCGGGCCCGGCAAAGTGTTGACCGGACTAATCAAGCGCACCTGCAAAGGATTAGTGCTGGAAAACATGAGCAGCGTTGCGGATATTGCCGAGTCCTAAATCTGGATGAGTGACCATGAGCCGCGATCGCGAACCTGCCATTAGTTTGCTGCTGTATCACCTGTTCAAATGGTCAGTCGTTAGCCCCGTGCTGCACGTCTATTTTCGGGGCCAGATTTACGGTGCGGAAAACGTGCCAAAGCGCGGCCCGGTAGTTGTGGTTAGCAATCACGCCAGCGACTTTGATCCGCCGATTTTGTCGAACTGCGTCGGTCGCCCAGTGTCGTTTATGGCCAAACAGGAATTATTTAAAGTTCCCGTGCTGAAACAAGCCATCCAACTCTACGGAGCCTATCCCGTCAAACGGGGAGCCGCCGATCGCAGCGCCATTCGGGCCGCATTACGTCAACTGAATCACGGTTGGGCCGTCGGCATCTTTTTGCAGGGAACCCGCACCCCCGATGCCCGCATCTCCTCCCCCAAAACCGGAGCCGCCTTCATCGCCGCCGAAACCCAAGCGCCCCTGTTGCCCGTCAGCCTGTGGGGAACCGAAGCAATTATGAAAAAAGGGCAACTGATTCCGCGCCCCGTTCCCCTGACCATCCGCATTGGGGAACCCATCGCACCCCCCACCTCGACCGTGCGAGAAGAACTAAGAGCGGTGACGCAGCAATGTGCTAATGCGATTCATGCGCTGCATGATTTGGGGCGGTAGGGGGCGATCGCGTTATTTCTTATCTTGAGTAAGTTTG
>CAYSIR010000422.1:0-2931 GCA_964431105.1 uncultured Leptolyngbya sp.
TTTACTTCCGCATATCAGACAATGCGCCCATCGTCATCGCCGCGATCGCTTGGTCATTGGCTTTAGGTAAGTGATAATACGTTCCGCCCGATTGTTTTGCCAGTTCCTTCGCAAAGCCCGTCGAGACAAACTTATTTTCCGTGTCGATAATTAGCGTATTGAACCCAGTCGCACGAATCTTACCCGCAATATCCAGCAATTCTTCTTTTATATTGGGCTTTTCATCAGGCTCCATCGGTTCACCGAGCGATCGCGCCAGGGGAATATTGCCGCGTCCATCCGTAATCGCCACAATCACCACCTGACCCACATCACCAGATTTCTGAGCATTGGTTCCCACCCGCACTGCTTGGGTCAACCCATGGGCAAGGGGAGAACCACCACCGCAGGGCATCCGTTCCAGACGACGACTTGCGGCCGCGATCGAACGAGTCGGCGGCAGCAACACGTCAGCCTGTTCGCCCCGAAACGGAATCAGCGCCACCTGATCGCGGTTTTGATAGGCTTCCGTCAATAATCGCAGCACCGCCCCCTTAGCCGACTGCATCCGATTCAGCGCCATTGACCCCGACGCATCCACCAAAAAAATCACCAGCGATCCCGCCTTCCGAGCTAGGCGCTTTGCCCGAATATCCGACTGCTCCACAATCACTTTGCGGTTGGGTTCCCGTTCCCGCCGCGCCTTTTGATACGGAGCTGCCGATCGCAACGTCGCATCCACCGCAATCCGCCGCGCCTGCCCTCTAGGCAGCATCGGTTTGATGTAGCGTCCGCGATCGTCTGAGAAAATTAACCCCCGCGATCCAGAATTCCCCTGTCGGTTGGCCATCTGGGCAAAATACATCAAGTTCGGGTCAAGGATAACCCCCTCTGGATCAAACACAAACTCCTCAGGAACACTAGGCGGCTCCTGTTCGGGCTGATCGTCCGGTTCTTCTTGTTTGTCTTCCTGCTCGTCCGGCTCATCGTCTTGATCGTGTTCCTGATCAGAATCATCGTCTTGATCGTGTTCCTGATCAGAATCATCGGCTTGGTCTTGCGGTGGCGGCGGCGGCGGCGGTTGCTGCTGCTCCTCCTCTGGCGGCGTCTGCACTACCGTAGCGCGAGGAATAATCACCAGTTCCACTGCTTTCCGCAGGTCGTCGCCGGTTACGTCCGTGCGTCCATCTAGGGCCGCGTGAGCCTTCGCCACCCGCACGGCAAATAGCTCAGCCCGATGCCCTTGAACGCCACCTCGCAAAGCTTCATCGACTAGATAACCAATCTGCTCCGGGGTGATGCGAACATCCTTCAACCATTCCCGCGCTAGCAAAATTTGGGTACGCAGCCCGTCAATGTCTTCAGCGTACTGTTCTAAAAAGGTCTGGGGCGATTCGGCGAACCCGGTGGCTTGTTCCACAGCGGCGACGCGCTCATCTAAGCCCAATACAGCATTGGCGGAAAGGGCGATCGCAATTCGGTCAATGAGGTGCGATCGCAACTCCCCTTCTTCAGGGTTGTAGGTCGCAATTAACAACGGCTGACAGGGATGCTGAAAACTGATGCCCTCCCGCTCAATCAAATTGCGGCCGTCCGTCAACACCGATAGCAGCAGATTAGAAATTTGGCTATCCAGCAGGTTAATTTCGTCCACATACAGCACACCCCGATGCGACTCCGCCAACAGCCCCGGTTGAAACACCGTCTCACCCCGCTTAATTGACTGAGCCACATCCACGGAACCGATCAGCCGATCTTCCGTAGCACCGAGGGGAATTTGGATGAACGGAGACGGAATAATGGCGGTCGGCAGCGGGCAAGGCGGCACAACCCCGTCAGGAGGTTCCACCGGAGGCACATCCTGCAAGCGTTGCAGCGTGTCATCATCCCACTGATCGGGACGGGTGGGATCACAGTTGCAGCAAGAGTCTTCGACGACTTCAATCGGCGGCAGCAGGTCATGAATGGCGCGTGCCATCACTGATTTGGCAGTTCCCCGCCGTCCAGCAATCACAACACCGCCCAAGCCCGGATCAACGGCACAGAGCAGCAGCGCTAGCTTGATGGCATCTTGCCCTACCACGGCGGATAGGGGAAAGGCGCGGGTTGAGAGTGATTGGGTCAGCGCAGGCATGAGTTCCCTTGGATCGTTTAATTCTCTAGTTACTCAGCATACAGGAAAACCCTGGAAGAGGGGCTATGCATGACGCAAAAGTCGCCAGACCTTTTGCTTCACAACCCTTCTAGCGGTCACTCAGAGTTCTTATTTTTGAACCCTATGCATGATGCAAAAGTCGCCAGACCTTTTGCCTCACAACTTTTCTAAGGGTTACTCAGAATCCTCGTTTTTGAACCGAGGACGGCGGGTTTCAGCGAGATCTGCGTAATGGATAGATTTTTGAACCGAGGAATGCGGGCTTCAGCGAGATCTGCGTAATGCATAGCAATATGCAACACGGCTTTTTTTATGATTTCAGCAACTATGGCAGCTATGCCCGGTTGACCCATGATGGCATCAGTCAGTGGCATCCAGCGTTTTTGGCATTGGGCACAACGCTCGAAATTTGTGCGGCGGCATATCGCAAGTTTTGTCAGAACTATCGACCGCCGGCCAAGCCCGAACGCAAAAGCCACTGGGGAAGCAAAAAGTTAGCGGGGTTGAAATTGAAAATGAAGGCGAAGAAGAAAAGCCCCGGCCAACAAAGTTTGTGGGAGGAGTGGAATTTGCCTTGTGAAGCAGTGGAAGCGGTGGCGAAACCGTTTGTTTTAGCGAATTGTTTGAATCCTGACATTGCCATTCTGCAATTTACGAATACGACTTGAAGGCGGTACCAGGTATCGGTGGGCTGAAACCCTTGTTTTGGCATCAAAAAACCACCGATGAAAATATTTTTGGAAGGGCTGAAGCGATTATCTGCTACAGTTTACAAGTCTGGATGCGAGAGAAGAATG
>CAYSIR010000423.1:0-2918 GCA_964431105.1 uncultured Leptolyngbya sp.
ACCCTTTTAGGGATTGAAACCTCTCTCCTGGCGGGTGTCGTTGACTTTGTAGACCGTGTCGCGATCGAACTTAAACCCTTTTAGGGATTGAAACACGCGCGATTTTTCCTAGTATTCAGATTGACCCTGGTCGCGATCGAACTTAAACCCTTTTAGGGATTGAAACAAAGTCCCTGTATTTTCGCCTTGTTCAAAGGCTCTCCAGTCGCGATCGAACTTAAACCCTTTTAGGGATTGAAACCAGGACAGTAGACACTAGGCGACTACCCGACACCTGGTCGCGATCGAACTTAAACCCTTTTAGGGATTGAAACTTGAGCGAACCCCGTACAGCCCGCCTCCGCTTCCAAGTCGCGATCGAACTTAAACCCTTTTAGGGATTGAAACTCAATCAAACCGGGCGTTACGGTTCGAGTTACGGGTAGTCGCGATCGAACTTAAACCCTTTTAGGGATTGAAACGAAGTATTTATCGTCTATAGATACGAAAACGCTAGTGTCGCGATCGAACTTAAACCCTTTTAGGGATTGAAACTTTTTTAGGTAGCTGGAATGCAGTGCCGATTCTGGTCGCGATCGAACTTAAACCCTTTTAGGGATTGAAACAATATCCAAATCTTCTAGCAGTTCGATTGGATTAACGGTCGCGATCGAACTTAAACCCTTTTAGGGATTGAAACTGCCATACCAGCGATGACGGGGATAACAAGATCAAGTCGCGATCGAACTTAAACCCTTTTAGGGATTGAAACCGCGGCCGCCATGCGCCGCCCGGGCCGCGATCGCTGTCGCGATCGAACTTAAACCCTTTTAGGGATTGAAACATAGCACTGCATCAAATCACGGTAGGAGCGTTTACGTCGCGATCGAACTTAAACCCTTTTAGGGATTGAAACGAATACATCTTGCTCATACATAGGGCATGCTGAAAAAATCACAACAAACTGTAAGAAATAGTTTCCCCAACGATCGCCCTCTGCTAAAGTATAAAGAGATCGCGTGACCGCAAAGCCCTTGCACCAAAACTCGCCATGCATCGTCGTTCTAGCCCCAGACAACTCTCCTTCCAAGACTTTTATCTACCCTTTGGTGGACACCTCTCCGGCGACAATCGTTGGGTCAAACTTGCCGAGTTCATCCCCTGGGACGACCTCGAAGATCACTACGCCGAACAACTCGATGGCCAGCTTGGCACACCCGCAAAACCCTTCCGCGTTGCCCTCGGTTCGCTGATTATCCAACAGCGCCTTGGTATCAGCGATCGCGAAACCATCGAACAGATCCGAGAGAACCCCTACCTGCAATACTTCCTAGGCTTCTCAGAATATCGAGATAGCCTACCTTTCGATGCCTCCAGCTTGGTTCACTTTCGCAAACGATTGACGCTTGAGACGCTCAACGCCATCAACAATAGGATTACGCAAAAGGCAATGGCTGCAATGCCCGCCCCCGACACAGCGTCAGAAACAGATTCCAGCCAGGATAACGATGACAACGATGACGACACCCCCAATCAAGGACAGTTGTTACTCGATGCCACCTGCGCCCCCGCCGACATCCACTATCCCACCGACCTGAAATTGCTCAATCGTGCGCGCGAACTCACCGAACAAATCATTGACATCCTTTACAAACCCATCCGTGAACGCTTCAAACACAAACCCCGCCCCTATCGTCGTACCGCCCGCCAATCTTATCTCAGCGTTGCCAAACAGCGCCGTCCAAGCGGCAAAATGATTTGCGAAGCCGTCGGCAAGCAACTGCAATGCATCCGCCGCAACCTAGGAAATATTGACCGTCTGCTCGCCCACGGTGCGTCATTATCTCAATTACCCACTTGGCTCTACCAACGGCTGTTGGCCATCGCTGAACGGTTTGTCCAACAACAGCAGATGCATCAAACCCGTACCCATCGCATTGATGACCGCATTGTCAGTTTGTCGCAACCCCACCTGCGTCCGATTGTGCGTGGTAAAGCGGGCATGCCCGTTGAATTTGGTGTCAAGCTGTCCGTCAGTTGTGTTGATGGCTTTGTCTTCTTTCAGCCAGCCCTAAGTAGTGATCAAAACTGCTGAAGGGGTCTACGGTTTCTTCAGTTGAGGTATGGGTGCGATGGGAACGACGAAAGATTGGATCGTGACTAATGAAGGACGGTGTGAACTTTGCCCTTCGGCGCGGGAATGGGATTTAGTGCGAGAAAATTATTATTTTCATCAATTCTTAACTGACATTATCGATAGTTTGGGTGAGGTGGTGAATGAACAGGACGAATGGAAGCAGCTCCCCCAAATTCGGATGCGGGTGCGGCAATTACTCATGAATTCCTACTGGGTCAGGACGCAACGGGGTGATGTCAATCCCCAAACGGGCATTAGTGTATTGCCGCTCTATGATGAAATTGGCTATCCTCTCACCGTCCAGAATGAAACGATGCAACCTGGAACCATGTCATCCATTCATAATCATGGTACGTGGGGGGTTGTAGCTGTGATTGATGGAAAAGAAGAACATACCTTTTGGCGACCGACTTCAAATGATTGGAAACAGCTTATCTCTCGTCCAGAAGCATTGGTGCCGATTGAATTGGTAGAGCGCAAGCTATTGGGCCCTGGTGAGGTTCTCAGCTTTATGCCTGATGCTATTCACCAAGTGCAGGCGGTTGATAGTCGGCCAACGGTTAATTTTTGTCTGTATGGCGATGCTCAGCCGCGATCGCGCGTTCAATTTGACCCAGGTTCACAGACCGCCAAGTTCTTCTAATTGGCGGTGCGTAGCGGGCGAGTCGTCGTCATGTAAGGATGCTTGAAAGATTATGGGTAGGGTGGACGACACCCATACCACCCAAAATTCTTAGCAATCGAGGGCGATCCTGGATGGGTTGTTCTACAGTCCATTGCCAATCAAAATAAACGGTGCCCA
>CAYSIR010000424.1:0-2910 GCA_964431105.1 uncultured Leptolyngbya sp.
TAGCTAATATTTTCACCCCAGCCGCCAATCACCTCACCGTAGCGGTTCATGCGTTGCAGCGGAGTGGTATCAGCACTACCGTAATGTCCAACAATACCGTTGTCTCCGAGGTCTTCGGCATGGTCAATGGCGGCTTTTGAAAGGCCAAGCGACGGTTCCAACAACGGTAATGGATTGGTTTCTTCAAGGGCTTCGATCGCTTCTTCCAGGGCAGCCACCCCTTCAACGGTAGATAAGACCGCTCCGATTTCACGGAACAGCCGACCATTATCCGGGCGATAGTGCGGGATAGCATCGGCCATTTCGGCGGCATAGGCAGCAGGGTTGGCACGGAGTCGGTTGGTTTCGGCGACGATCGCCGCTTCGAGTTCAGTTAAATAATAAGTACTGGCGGGCGCGGCTGCGGTTTCTGTAGCATCCGTTTCACTAGCGCTTGCTGCCGGTTCTGGGGCGATCGCAGGTGCTGGAGCAGATGGAACAGGCGCGACTGTTGGCTCAGCAACGGCTACTGCTCCCCCGTCAGAACTAGAATCTGCTAGGTCATCATCCCACTCCGATGCAGCGATAAACGGCATCGGTTCGGCATCAGAAAAATCGGTAGCAAACCCTAACACACAGACGCTTTGATACACAATATGGGCTTGACAGCCTGCACCGACGACCGCAAACGCATCACTCAGAACATTGCTCCGCGATCGCCGATTTCGATCGCCATCGCTCACTACCATCTGCATTACCAATATTTCAGCCGAGGTATTCATGTAGCTATGGGCTTCGATGGCTTGCCCCTCCCAACTGCCGTAGCGCAAGAGGCGATCGCTTGGATAACTGCCATCCGAGCCAACATTTCCTGTCAGCCCCATCTCTCCTAGGTCGCTAGCGTGTTCGCGGGCAGCTTGGGACATCCCTGGGGAATACTGGAAGGCAGGCAGTGGTTCAGTCTGCCGCAATACGAGAATTGCCTGATTCAGGGCTAGCACGCCTTCACGGGTTGCCCAGCGCGGTTGCCCCGGCGGCGCAAATGTTGTTCCATCAAAGTAAGCGGCTTGCGTTTCTAGCCAGTTAGCATAGCCTTGGGGATCGGTGCGAACGCGGTTTAACTCTGCCAATACTTGTTCAGATAACTGATTCCATTCTGGGAAGGAAGATAAGGAAACGGTTTGAGGAACCGATGCGATCGCTTCGGTTTGGATATTGACTTGAGATGCCCGGTTCTGCAACTGAGGCATTTCAACAGCGCTGGCGGCTGATCCATGCCCAATACCAGTTGCGATCGCCACACTCCATATCCAAGGTAAATTCATCATTACCGGTCGTACCTTCATATCGCCATATTGCATTTCAACATTCAGGCTGATAGGTCTAACAGTTCGATCGGGCCGTTTGACCTATCAGTTTGGAAATCTTCCATGGGTAAGAATTTTGGATGGCGACGCCTACGCCATCCAAAATTCTTACATGAATACCATACCTTGACCTAACAGTCTGAATTAATCTCAGTACCAAAGCCATAGATGCATTCTAGTGAATATAAACTAGCTGGATTAACTCAGCCTAAAATGTGGTCAAAACAAATTGAACACGCATGAATACAGTTACTTTTCTCTGCATACCGTCATCTATCAGGAACGCATTCGTGTCAAGAACTATGTAGTATTAAATCATCGCCCTATGAACTAATCACTACGTGTTTTCCCGGAAATTGTAGCTAGCTTTCCTGAAATTGCCGTGAATATTCAAAAATTCAACGAATATGCCAATAAAAACAGCACACAGAAACTATAGCAATCCTAAATGAGTTGTGAAGTGAGAATGGTTGTTGTGAGAAGGATTCCGCAGGAATCCTTCTCACAATCCAAATAGGATTGCTATATGTGCTGAAGCAGGGTTATTAGACAGTAGCGGTATTCATGTAGAGATAATTATCAAACCTGTTGCAAGACAGGAGATAATGACAGACCGGATGTGAGTGGGCTTCCAAAATCCTGGTGACTTTTTAGCAGGTATTTCAGTGATTTTTTCGTTATTCTGCAACCCTTCCAATGGATACAAAATAGTAATCTATATGGACTTGGATTCTGTTTTTGTGTCATGCCTTCATGACGCCGGATTAAAACCATGTGCGCAATCATCGCAGTGGCAAAGCGCTGACCTAGGGTAGATATTGTGCAGCTCAGCCTGGCTATGCTAGAGCATAGGGTTTATTGGGAAAAGTTAGTAGAACCCCGATAACCGGAGAGATTCGCTAGTTCTTGAAGCGATCGCATTCCAGGATAAAATTGTCCGTTAATTTCCCAGGTAGGATAGCCCTGAACACTCGCGCTACGGCAAAGTTGAGGCTGGGCATTTTCGCCCCGTGGATCGCATTCGATATAGTTAATTTCAGAGAATGCATTGCCAAAGAGGTCTTCTTGGCGGCTACAGTACGGACACCAATAGGCACCATACATCCGCGCATCGATCGCCCGCAGATGTCGCGCCAGAGCAAGTTCGGCTGAGACTTGGGCAACCCACTGATGCAGTAATGATGATTTCAGGTAAGCAGCACTCGTCGTATTAACAGCGGCATCTGTGGCAATGGAGGCCAATGCAACTTCTGTGGCGCAGGATGAAGCCGTGATGCCCAGTAGTGCGGCGATCGCACCCGCACAGCCCAACGACCAACGACCCAGCCGCGAAAAATGCAGTGACGAAAAATTTAGCATGGTTATAGCACAGCGTTAAATATGACTGTTCACAGAATAGCAAGTCCATTTCGCCATTGCTTGCCATTGACGCCCTGCCGCATTGAACCCTAGCCCCTTGCCAGCGCTACTATCCATCACGCCAATCTCGCTGAAACCTGCATTCCTTAGTTCAAAAACGAGGATTCTGATTAACCCTTAGAAAGGTTGTGAGGCAAAAGGTCTG
>CAYSIR010000425.1:0-2907 GCA_964431105.1 uncultured Leptolyngbya sp.
GCCCACACCACCCAAAATCCTTACCAGTAGAGGACGACCAATATTTCAAGACTAACGGTTCGGTTGTCAAACGTTGTTGCCGGGATTTGACAGACGCTGGACAGGGTTGCGATCGCTCTGACAGAGATTTTGGCTGAGATCTGCACGGCGTGAAGCTTAACGTCAAGCCCAATTCTGGACATCCAATCCTGGACATCCAACCCTGGAAACGATAGAACTCTTCAACTATTGGAAGATTGGTCAGGGATGGCTGGGTGAGTTGGGGCGATCGCCTGGTGTGCAATAGCACTGCACTGGATGGCAGCGAGGGTGGCAAGCGGTTTCAATCACCCCAGGGCTGGGCAGTCTTGGGGGAGAAATCGATCGTTCCAGTCGTTGAGGTGCGCAATATGTCTTGTAGGGCTGGGGATAGGAACTGCGTCAAGGTGAATGCATCAACGCCTCGCTCGGTGCGTTGATAAGCTGCCAACCGTCCAGCATAGGCGTGCCAGAGGGTTGCTGTTTTGATGGCAGATAAACCATGACCTTCAGACTGAGCTAAGATGCCAGTTGCCAATCCGGTCAACACATCACCACTGCCGCCACGGGCAAGCGCAGGCGTGCTGCGGGGATTCAGCCAAACCTGCTTGGTATCCGCGATGGCAATTCGCGCTCCTTTCAGTAAAACAATCGCTCCGGTATCTTGGGCGGCCCGCTGCACGACAGCAATGCGATCGCTTAGATCGGTGAGGTAGGGAAACAATCGCTTAAATTCGCCAGGATGGGGAGTGAGGACGGTGGACTGCGATCGCCGTTTTAGCGCGGTCGTCGTTCCTAGCGCAGCCAAAATATTTAACCCATCCGCATCCAGCAGGAGCGGGATTGGAGCTTCGAGCAATTGCTGAAGAACAGACTGGGGCTGCGTCGTCAGGCCTGGCCCTGCCGCGATCGCATCATAGGTTGACCATTGAATGCGGTCAGGCAATTGGGCGATCGCGCCACTGTCGTCCTCTGGGCAGGGAATGACCAATGCCTCTGGAATGTGGCTGACGACCCAGTAATGCAGTGACTCAGGCACAGCGATCGACAGCATTCCAACGCCGCTGCCCCGTGCGCCCAACCCCGCCAACATCACCGCCCCAGCATAGGTTTTAGATCCGCAAACTAGCAGGGCGTGTCCTTGGCGATATTTGTGAGTGGTTGGCGACAGAGACGGCAATCCGCGCAGGGCTTCGCGAGGGGTGAGGCGGCGCAGGGCTGGCTCAGTTCCAACCACGGATTGAATGTCGGCGATGGGAATATCAAAATCAATGCGAGCGATCGTTCCGAGATAGTCTAAGGCTGCATCCTGTAAGCAGGCGGCTTTCCATAAGCCTAGGCATAGGGTTTGGCGAGCGCGAATGGCCACGCCCAGCACTGCACCGGTGTCAGTATGAATACCAGAAGGCAGATCAATGCTGATGACTGGACTAGGCTGCTGGTTGATCCATTCCACCAACGCTGCGATCGCGCCTTCTAGGGGACGGGTTAGCCCAAAACCAAACAGTCCATCAATCACAACATCGCACTCTGCGATCGCCTGTCTATCCGAGACTAAGGGAATACCTAAACTGGTCACATATTGACGATGGGCTAGCGTCAATGATTTGCCCTTGTCAAGGGGGCAATGCACCCGCACAGCATAGCCGCGAAAAAATAATTCTCGCGCAACCACTAACGCATCACCACCGTTGTGCCCTGGCCCGGCAAGAATGCCCAGTATGGTAGACGGAGGGTAGTCCTGCTGAATGCGATCGGCAATGCGTCCAGACACCTTTTCCATCAAGGCCGCGACGGGCATCCCTGCCTCAAATAGTCTTGATTCGATCGCCGCCATTTGGGTCGCTGTCACCACCACAGTATCAACCCAAGCGCGATCGCCCGATGGCGCACTTTGAGGGGGATGAGTCATAACTTAAGCCATCTATACCTTAAGAATTTTGCTTAACGGAAGCGCTATGCCATCTATCGTTTAGCAACAACGGCAACAGTTCAAGGGCGATCGCTCCATTAGTATTGGCGATGGACTGCCAGCGATCGCCAAAAATCTGATTTAGCCAGTCGGTGGCAGCCCATGACGAAAACAAACTGCTTATTTTCGTCATGAATTTGCAGTGGTTTTTGTCAATGACTCAGTTCAGTCAACGATCACTCAGATAAGCACAGTGACGATCCATCAGTGGCATAGTGGCAAAGATATTTCGTCGCGTAGACACAGCTTACACCACGAACGGTCCTTGAATATCACTGCCAGCGCGGTGATACCATCCCCCTAGCAGTTGATTGATCTAGATAATTGACGAGCCAACGGTTTGTGTGCAGTCATTCTCCGTTTGTTGCATCGATTCGTTGCATCAATTCCACAGCCTGTATCTTAGCTAGGATCTCGACAGCCACGGGATGGCATTGTCATTCAGCTCACTTCAGTTCTTCCCCCAAAAGGTATACATTTATGAAACTTAGTGCCCGCAATACTCTAAAAGGTACGGTAAAGTCGATTGTTGTTGGTGCGGTGAGTGCCGAAGTCACGATTGAAGTGGCACCGGGTATCGAAGTCGTGTCACTGATGACAAAAACGTCCGCTGAAAACCTAGGGCTGACGGAAGGCGCAACAGCCTATGCGGTTGTCAAGTCATCCAACGTCATGGTGGCAGTCGAGTAAGCGATCGCAGCTTAGGCGGCATCATCGTGGAGGTGGCAGCCCATTTGAAACCAGGACGGCGGGTTTCAGCGAGATCTGCGTCATGGGTAGAATCCTGGGGGGAGGATAGCATTGAAGTCCCCCAGAACTGGTAGGTCTGATTTATTCTAGAAGACTTGATGTAGAAGCGATCGGTGCATCCCAGTTTCGTGAAAGGTATGTGACGCGATCGCCCTCACCCTAAATCC
>CAYSIR010000426.1:0-2901 GCA_964431105.1 uncultured Leptolyngbya sp.
GGTGCAATGTGGTTATCGATTTTGTTTTTGGGGTATGCCTCTACGGATTTGGTATAACTACCATCAAAAAAGCGCCGCCTGTTCAGCAGCGCCGAAATGGTTTGGCAATGTGTGCAAGTTAGACCGTTGTATTAGCCAACGCCCGGGCAGTTTCCGCCCCAATCACGCCGTCAATAATCAAATTCGGGCTTGCAGTTTGTAAATCAATCACCGCTTGTTCTGTTTGGATACCATAGAAACCAGTATCCAGCCCTTCATCCAGGAAACCCAGCGCAATTAGAATACGCTGAACTTGCCGCACGTCGTCACCAGAGTCGCCGAACCTCAAGGTACGAGTGAGGAATGATGGACGGGGCTGAAATGACGAGCCACCAAAGCCAACAAACCCTGTGAGCGTGTCTGCATAGGCGCGAGTGCTGGGGCCAAACACGCCGTCAACAGATAGGAAGCCGCTATCCGCCTGCATATTGCGGACGGCTGACTCAGTCAGTGGCCCATAAAACCCGGTTGCTAATCCTTCGGCCAAATATCCTGTTGAAATTAAGAAGTCTTGCAGTGCTACAACCTCAGAACCGGAACTTCCAGGAGATAATAGAGCTGTGCCTGGCGTTGCAGCCATCCCTGGATTAGCCGGAGCAACTCCGATAAATCCATTAGCTACATATTCGCGAGTGTTTGGGCCAAACGTTCCATCGACTGTTAAATAACCGCTGTCTCGCTGCAAAGCTTCAACAGCAGCCACCGTTAGCGAACCGTAGTAGCCGGTGTTTAACCCTGGTGCGAGATACCCATTTTCAATAAGGATATTTTGCAGTGCGGTCACTGATGCTCCAGCATCATCAAACGATAACGTTGGGGCAGTAGGAGCAAGAACGGTACCGCCACCGCCCCCAGGATTCGCCCCTGCCAGCAACCCCAGAGAGCTTAGCGTTTCTGGCCCTGCCTGGCCATCAATCTGTAACCCTCGCGCAGCTTGGAACTCGATGACAGCATCTTCGGTAATTTCGCCATAGAACCCGGTGTAGGGGCCGAAGAAAACGCCAGCATCATTCAGCGCATTTTGCAAATCGAGAACTGCATCGCCGCTGTCGCCTCGGCCCAGCACCTGAGCGACGGCTTCTGCGGCAGTGAGAAACACACTCGCGATCGCAGTCAGCGCTACCATCGGTAGAACCAGGGTTGCCGACAGTTTCATTGAGAACAGTTGACGCAAAAATCGAGACATCCATCCTTTTCGATTCATAGGAGCGGAGACCGGGGGAGTGCCCGCATCCGAATGGGCTTGCATCTTAGTATTCGCCATATTATCTAGAGCCTGATTACAGAGTCATTCCATGATGGTTCAGGGGTGCTGACAATTGTGTCTCCCTGAACGGCAGATATTCGTCACATCTCACCGCGATCGCTGAGTGTCATGTCTGCTAGGTGACACTCTATGCATCTCAATTCCATCGATAAAAATCGTGATGAAAGATACATAATGCGCTTCATCAGACCGTTACGAGCGATCGCCCACTAGAAAACCAAATGCTGCTTAAAATCCTCAGCAACTGATGAACCTGATTGTGTGAGTCAGCTTCCCAAGGGATGCTTATCACAATTTAAACAAGACCACATCATTATCAAGGATTCGGGCAAACAGTGATGTGATCCCATACTTCCAGAGCAAGCATCAGCATCACATTTGACAAATCATAATGACAAATCAGCAATTTTGCCTAGATTTTACACATGATGACAGATTTTGGAAACATGACGGTCATTCTTCTCCTCAGCCATGTCAGCCTTAACAGATTTGGTGCAGCCTGGCGTACCCGCTTCAGTGGGTTTCATCAGATTAACCTGCTATCGATTCGCGGGCACGGGTATGTGCCAATAGGCTTGCGGACGGGTCATCGCCAGTCGCGTAGGGAGTTGGCAAATTTGCCATCATCCCCTATGGCAATCCTAAATGAGTTGTGAAGTGAGAATGGTTGTTGTGAGAAGGATTCCTGCGGAATCCTTCTCACAATCCAAATAGGATTGCTATAGCAATCCCAAATGAGTTGTAAATAAAAGTAGGTATTGTGATAAGCAGCCCTGCGGACTTCTTATCACAATCCAAATAGAATCGCTACAGTTGGGCAGCGGCATTCACGTCATAATTTTGGGTGGTGTATCGCCCACACCACCCAAAATCCTAACCAATCGAGAACTACTTAGACCTATTGTGAAACAACGAAAGAAATCTCTGAAATGTCTCTGAAATGCCCATACAGCAGAAGCCTCAAATACTTCAAACAAAAATCGCTAAAGCAACTGCTAGGCAGAAATCACCAAGATCTTAACGGCTAATTCACAACGGGTTTGCTGTAAAATCATTAGATAACTAAGTTAACAAAATTGCTGTGCCCCTCAGATTCTACGCGAACCGTCCAGCGTCCTCGCTGAGATAAGTTTGGCGAAAATGTATATTCTCCTTGGTTGTTCAAGGTTCCCGTCTGCCATGGTGAACTCGAATTACCAGGGGCAAAGATTTGAATTCGCCCATTGGCCATCGGTTCTCCAGTGCTATAGCGAACAGTAATTTTGACGGAGGTAACGTTTGCATTCTGGGGTAAGGACGATTCAGAATGGGTGACGATACTGCCACTAGGCGATCGCACTGAAATTTCTGCGCGCATCCCGACTTCATGGGCACTGACTGCCAACGTCATGATCAAGGCGATCATAGACGCTAGAATACCAATCCGGAAATAGTAGATAATCTTCTTCATCGGCTTAGAAATGGATGCTGGCATCATTAGTGGAACTGCGGTCAATAGGGCAACTGAGCGACTGGTGAGCGCCGATCAAGAACAAATATTTAGCTCATTGGGTGACAACCAACCTATAGTCCTTGTTTCATAAGGGCTAGAGCGT
>CAYSIR010000427.1:0-2896 GCA_964431105.1 uncultured Leptolyngbya sp.
CTGGCGGGCGTACCGCTGTGATCCCAAATTCTTTGTCATCCGCCAGGCCGGGGGGGCCGTCGGTTCCTGGGGCGGCACCCGGTTTTATCGGGCAGATCTCACCGATGCCACCTTTGCCGGGGCGCATCTGCGCGGCACCAATTTCCGCCATGCAACAATACCCCGCGTTTGCTGGAAAAATACGACGCGATCCATCTTTGCCCGCTGGGGCGGCACAATTTTATTCAACGATGTGGTGCGAAATCTGTTGATCACTGGGCAGGGTAAGAAACAGAATTTTGCTAAAGCCGATCTACGCGGTGCCTATCTGAATCACGCCAATTTGGAAGGGGCGGATCTGCGCTTTGCCGATCTGAGCGAGGCCACGCTGCAACAGGCGAATTTAGCACAGGCTAACCTGACTGAAACCCTGGCCATCAATACCGATTTTTCCCACGCCACGCTCACCGGAGCCTGCCTGCAAGCCTGGAATATCGACCATTCCACCAACCTCACGGGCGTGGATTGCCAATATGTTTACTTACTCGAAAAACCCAATGCTTTGGGCAGCCGCGAACGCCGCCCCCATGACCCCACTACTGTATTTGCCGACGGTGATTTCGAGCAGCTTTATCAAAAGACGATTAATGTGGTGCAAATTCTGCTGCGCAACGGCATCAACCGCGAAGCCTTCGCCGAAGCCTTTGCTAACCTGATGGATGAGAACCCAGAAATAACGCCCGACTCCATCCAAGCGATTGAAAAGAAAGGCAACGATGTGTTGGTTAGCCTTGAGGTTCCCGAAACCGCCGACAAGGCAAAAATTGAACGTGATTTTCTGAAACCTTACGAGGCGAAAATTCGAGAACTTGAGGCCACTGTGCAGACGAAAAGGCAGATGCTTCAGGATCGTGATGCTGTCATCCTCGATTACAAAACGTTCTTGAGTAAGGCGTTAGACAGACCCATTAATGTTGAAAATATCAATACCAATCAAGCAACCGGAGCCGGAAACTCTATGAGCGAAGTCAACGATAACCGTCAAGATAACCGCCAAACGATCTCATCTGGCGGCGACATCAATATCAACGCCACCCACTCCGTCGTCAACCTGCGCGACCTGAACGGACAAGTGACCAACACCATCAACCAACTGCCGCCCTCCGCTGAAACCGATCAACTGAAGCCCCTGCTGGAACAACTGCAAGCTGCCATCATGGCTGATCCGGCGGTTCCCGACAGCGACAAAGGCGACGCCCTTGCCGAAGTGGAAACCATTGCCAACGCCGCTGAAGAACCAGAACCAGAGAAGAAGAAATCCATCGTGAAGCGCGCCACTCGAATGTTGAAGGGGATTGCCAGCAGCTTGCCGGATGCGACTCAGTTTGTCACTGCTGTCACCGAACTGGTTCCCGCGATCGCAGGTGTATTTGCACTGTAGAACCGAGTCTCCAAGCCATTCTTACCTAAAAAAAAAGGATTGAGCCATGGTCAATCCCTTTCACAATTTCAAAAATAGTCAAAAACAGCTTAGGTTCTACGCCGCCTGCTGCAGCATGGGGTCAAGGTTACCAGCCCTGTCTAGGGCGTAAAGCTCATCGCAGCCGCCGATATGCTGATCGTTGATAAAAATTTGGGGCAGCGAGCGGCGACCGTTAGCGCGATCGCTCATGTCAGCCCGGGCCGCTTCATCGCCATCAATGCAATATTCGGTATAGTCGATTCCTTTTCGGTCTAGAAGCGCTTTGGCCCGGATGCAGAAGGGGCAGGTACTCCAGATATAAATTTCGACGTTTGCCATGATTGCTCACCGTTCAACAGTCTAGAAAGTTCAACATTTCTTAAATATTACTCTAGCGATCGCCGTGATGGTGTGCTGAACGTATCCTTTTGAAGGCAAACTTAAACGCAAGCGTGCTGATGGAGCTATGCGGCGTAGTTCAAAATGGCCTGCAAAATGGGGGTGCTACCCAATCGGATGACATCTGTACAGGGCAGTTGGGTTTCGGTATGGACTTTGGCGATCGCTTGGTGGGCTTCGACATCTGTCAGCCCAACTGTATTGAGAGCGATCGCTACTACGTTGGCTGGGGCAAACGAACCGCCTGCGGTAGTCAGGGATTCATACAGGTCAATGACTGCGTTCAATGGCGGAATGGGGACATGTGGTAGATGCTGAATGTGAGTCAGCCCCGCTCGATGCACTAGCACCAGATGGGTGGGCTGGCTGCCGCGAATCAGGGGTAAGCTGGCGGTTGATGCCGGGTTTATCAGCGATCCCTGCCCTTCAATAAAAATGATGTCCTTATCTTGTCCATGCGTTAGTACAGCAGACTCCACAGCTCCTGATGCAAAATCAAGCCGGATGGCATCCAATGGAATACCTGGATGACCGAGCATCAAGCCTGTCTGCCCTGTAGCAACCAATGCCGATCGCAACCCGATTGCCTGGGCTGCACGATACAGCTCAATGCTAGTAGACATTTTGCCCACAGCCATATCGGTTCCGACCGTCAAAACGCGCTTCGCTGATAAAAGTCGGGCGCGACCGCTGCCGACCGATAGCCCGGCGGGTTCGCGCCGCACGTCCCAAATCCACTGATCGTCTTTTAGATGCGATCGCAGGTCAGGATCACCCGCCATGCCGGTATGCAGCCCGTTGACAATCGATAACCCTTGCTGAACAGCCAGTGTTACCTCCTGCCGCAATGAATCGGGCAAGGCTCCACCTGATGGGGCAATACCAATGGCTAGTACATTGGGGTTGTGGGCGATCGCATCTGCGACTGAAGCCACAATTGGAATGGGGCGATCGATGCCCGTTAGTTCAACCAACGACTGTCCGGCTGTCTGAGCATCAACCACCGCTACAATGGGTACGCCATAGCGCAACAGAGCCATTCCCGTTTTGCCGCGC
>CAYSIR010000428.1:0-2887 GCA_964431105.1 uncultured Leptolyngbya sp.
ATCACTGTTGCAGGTGATGCCTACCACTGTTTTACTCAATGCTTACGTCATAACCTTGTCACCATGACCGAATCAGCCCCTTCACCCACTCCAGCCCGTCCCCATTGGGCCATTCGACTGCTGCGCCTATTGGCTGTGTTTGCGATCGCAGCCATAATCGGCGGTTTAGCTACCAACTATGCGTTTCATCGGATACGACTGTGGGCGGCCGATGGCGTCACCTGCGCTCGATACTTGTCAGATGGCGGAGCTGAGCGCCTCTATGGGGCTGATTGTGATCTCTAAATGGATTGCCCGTGAAGTCTTGACTGCAAGTTCCTGAATCTAGGGCATAGATTGAGAAAAATCACCGAATAACGCTAAATGTGTGAAAGATCTGGCATCTTCGGCTAGAGTTATAGCTGAATTGCCGTTGGCGTTATCGAGCGATCGCCATGTTTAAGTTTTGGGATCAGGTTTGGGATCAAGGCCGGACCGCTGCATGGATTACGGTTCCGATGATTGGAATGGGCGTGATGTCGCCGGTGGCGATCGCGGTTGAGCCTGCCGTTCCCCGACCCCTGCCACATTCAACTTCTTTATCCCTGCCGCCGGGGAGTGAGTTGGATGGCCCCGTATTGATGGCTCAGGTGCAATCGCCTCTCCCCACCGCGACCACCGTTCCGCAAACATCCATTCGTTATTACCAGGATTACCAAGCCGCCCCGACGCAACCGTCGGCCCAACCGTTACCGATCGGTGGACCAACTCTTCCAACCGCCGCCGCTCCGGTTCAGTCTGGCATTGCTCCAACGACAACGCCACAATCGTTGACAATGCCCAACACCAACAATGGTCAGGCTCAGTTCGGGGCGTATTGGCTGCCCTATCAAACGAATCCGATCGCTCCTGCCCCCTCAACGGCTCAATCCCCTGCGATCGCTCCTGCTGCACCCGCCCCCTCCAGCCCATCCGTGCAATTGGGAACGGTCGCTGAGGTCAGAATTGACGGTGCAACGCCCGAACTAGAGCGGATTATTCGCGAAATCATCCAAACAGAACCAGGCTCCCCCACCACGACCGGACAGATTCAGTCCGATGTATCCGCAATCTTGGGCACAGGGTTATTCACCAATGCCTTCGCCACGCCACAAACGGTCAATAATGGCGTAATTGTGGTGTATCAAGTAGAACCGACCTTCTTACAGCAGGTGCGGCTAGTTGGCAATGAGGTGCTGCCCAGTGCGATCGCGGCTTCGGCATTTCAGGGGCAGGTGGGGCAACCCGTGAGTCCAACTGGCATTCAGCAAGGCATTGAGCGCATTAACCAGTGGTACAGCGACAACGGCTATAGCTTGGCGCAAGTGGTGACGCTGTTGGTGGAACCGTCGGGCGTGCTGACGCTGGAAGTGGTGGAAGGTCAGATCGGGCAGGTAGATATCCAGTTTGTGGATCCGGACACGGGCGAACCCGTTGATGAAGACGGTGATCCGGTGGAGGGGCGCACCCGCGAATCGTTTTTGCGGGAGGAAATTCAACTGCAAGCCGGGGAGCCGTTCCGCGAAGACGTGGCCCGCCGCGATGTGCAGCGGCTGGCAGCGTTGGGATTATTTAGCCAAATTGACTTGGCGGTGATTAACCAAGGGCAAACGGTGGATGTGACCTATCTGCTGGCGGAGGTTCCGTCTCGCAGCTTCAACTTTGGCGGCGGCATCAATTCTGGCGACGGGCTGTTTGTCAGCGTCACCTACCAAGACCGGAACTTTGGCGGGGTGGGCGATCGCCTCAGTCTCAATACTCAGATTGGTCAAACGATTCAGTTTGGCGCTGGGTTTACCAGTCCCTACCGCGATAGCCGACCGGATGAATTGGGCTGGCGGGTGAACGTATTTCAGCGACGGTTCACGTCCCGCAGCTTTACCGATGAAGTCGAGTTGCCCAATGGCGACACGGCCCGAGAGGGACGGCTGGGCGGCAGTGCAGCGGTGATGCGACCGCTCGGCGAGTGGGATGCAGAGTTGGGCGTGAACTATACGCGGGTCAGCATCCGAGAAGAGGATGGCGACCTTGCGCCGGTGGATGAGTTGGGCAATCCGCTGACGTTTAGTGATTCTGGCATTGATGACCTGTTTACTCTATCGTTCAGTGCCACCCGCGATCGCCGCGATAATCCGATTAATCCCACCACTGGCTCAGCCTTAACGCTCAGCACCGAACAGTCAATTCCCATCGGCAACGGCAGCATTTTGATGAATCGGCTTCAGGCCAACTATGCCACTTATGTGCCAGTTGAGGTGATTGGAACGGGTGATGTTGATAATCCGGAGGTGTTGGCGGTGAATGTGCAAGGCGGCACGATTTTGGGCGATGCGCCACCCTATGATTCGTTCAACCTAGGTGGGGCGAACTCAGTGCGCGGCTACCGAGAGGGGCGGGTCGGAACCGGGCGGCATTATTTCCTGGTGTCTACGGAATATCGCTTCCCAATGTTTGAACCCGTGTCAGGGGTATTGTTTGCTGACTTTGCCAGCGATTTGGGGTCAGGCAGCAGCATTTTGGGTGAACCAGCAGAGGTACGCGATAAGCCAGGAACCGGCTTTGGCTATGGCTTTGGCGTTCGGGTAAATACGCCGCTGGGATTGATCCGCGCTGACTTTGGCTTAAATGACCAGGGCGATAACCGATTCCATTTTGGCTTTGGGCAACGGTTTTAGTGATGATCTGGACTGGCTATCAAGTGGAGCAATTGACCCAGTCGCTATACTGAAATTTAGCAGCCTAATCATCCATATCGGGAGATTAGACTGACGGAATTCTACCTAATCCCCTAAACAGAGAGACTATACGGAAATATTTCTACCTAATCACCTGTATTAGAGGATCAGACAGAAAAATTTCCCTCTAATAA
>CAYSIR010000429.1:0-2887 GCA_964431105.1 uncultured Leptolyngbya sp.
TAGCTTAGAAATCACCTCGACTTTGAAAGCCTTGCGATGGCTGCGTTCCAAGTACCTGAATCCTTACGAATGTTTTACTCAGTCAGTTGCTTCAAGGCATGGCAAAGAATCTCCGCTATACGCTGATCTTTTAGGGAGTAATAAGCTAGCTTGCCCTCGTTTCTGTACTTCAAAATTTTGAGGTCGCGCAGTTTTCGTAGATGATGGGAGGCAGATGCAATCTTGACTTCAAGCAGAGAAGCTATATCACAGACGCAAAGTTCTTGACCGCTGCTAAGAGCATAAAGAATCTTCAGGCGTGATTTATCTGCTAGAGCACCAAAGAGAACTTGAGCGTCTTGGAGCAAGTCATCTCCTGGAAGTGCTTCATTCGCCTGCGCGACTAGCTCCACGTTAAAACAACGTACTTGGCAAATATCCTTTGGCTTTGGCTCGGTCACAGATCTTAATGGCTCAAACTCTACAACTTAATTCTACCTGTCTAGCGTTGAGCCTTACCAATAACCCTAAAGTACTGCTTTCACCCAACGATTGAGCAGTCTAACAATTATTTAGGGCTTGCTGAAAACATCAGATCGCTGGCTATGAGGGGCGTTCAGGTATTTTTGTCCAAATTTTGTGCAAGGTGTTTTGAGCATATCGAATGGGAAATCAATGCTTTTAGCGATTTTCGCCTTGCGTTATTTTTTTGGAAAGTCGCCTATAACCCTTGATATAGATGTGTTTTTGACTTTTTCAGCAGCCCCTATTTATGCCTAATAATTATGAGGCTGCACAGGATTTACAGAATTTTCCAAGGCTAAAACTACTGTTGGATAAATGCTTTGAGCCTGCATGGCTTCATACAAAGTTAGTGTTAGAACTATCATTCATCTATCAGAAGGCTGGGTCAGCGGTTAATTCAAGATATGTTTGCCTAAGCGGATGGGTCAGTTGGAGCGTGCGGGCGTGCAACATCAGACGATCGCCCGTTGCTTTACCATAGAGGCGATCGCCCTGGATTGGAGCCTGAAGTCCAACAGCGGCATGAACTCGTAATTGATGGGTGCGCCCGGTTTCAGGAATCAGCCTCAGTCGGGTCAGCGTATTGTCTTGATGAATGACTTGGTAGTGGGTAAGACTAGGTTTGCCCCATTGCCAATGAACGATTTGGCGAGGGCGATCGCTGGGATCACCCCAAAGCGGTAAGTTAATCGATCCGTTGGTGGGGCTGACACAGCCATCAACAATTGCATCGTAGGTTTTATAGATCTTGTGGTGCTGAAATTGCTGTTGCAACTGGCGATCGCACTCTAGGGTTTTGGCTAACATGAGTAACCCAGACGTATCTTGATCTAAGCGATGCACAGCCGTCAGAAATGGATAGGTTAGTCGAAGTCGAGATAAAACACTATCTTGGCGATCGCAGCGGCGACCAGGCACAGATAGCAACCCGGCTGGTTTATCAATCACGAGTAAGCTATCATCTTCGTAGATAATCGGCAGTTGCAGAGATTTCTGAGCAATTGTCTGGGACAGTCCGGATAATAAAAAGCCCATCAGCGGCTGGCATCGTTCAACACAGGGGCCATAGAATTGTCCAGGATATTTGTCGTGCGAAGCGGGGCCCCACCAAAATTCAGCGATCGCAATCGGCGTTAAACGACGGAGTGCAGCCGCATGGAGCAGCTTGGGAGCGCAGCAGTCGCCTGTGCCGCTAGGCGGGTCACTCATCAACTGCGTCAGCGATCGCGCCTGTCCAGCAAAATTTTGAATAGTGTAGGCTTGATGCAGTTGCGCTTGGAGCTGACGAGATAAGGACTTACGGGCACGCTTGAGAGCTTGAATTTCCATATCGGCCGCCGCGATCGCCGATGTCAATGGCTGAAGCTGTTGGGCACAGTGGCGCTTGAAATGTCGCAATTCGATACCATCCTGACGGCTTTCTTCATCTAGCGCTTCGAGGGCGATCGCGAGTTCATGGTGTTGATGGGGCGCAGAATACTGTTCAAATAAGTATTGTCGCTGCTGCTGTCGCTGCTGTTTTCGTTGCTGATGGCGTTGGTTCAACGCTTGGCGATCGCGCTCAAGTTGGGCAGTAGTTTGATCATACTCAAGTCGCGTAGGGCACTGTTTCAGATCTGTCAGCCGTCGCTTAATGCGGTCAAGTTCTCTGAGAGTATTGGCTTCGTCAATGGCAAGCTGCTGTCGTTTCGGAATCGGGGCAACCCAGCCATCCTGATGAGCAGACTGACCCAGTTCACCAGAAAATGCTTTTAGAACGGCATATCCTGCCGCCGATCGCACGATTAAGATGCCATACATCTTACCTTCTTTTTCAAAATAGTTAGGATACTGACTGAGCTGGCACATCATATCCCGTGCGATCGCTTCAGCGAGAAGTGTTCGAGGTAAGGAAACGATTTGCTGAGTTGTAGGACACCACCCCTGATACCAATCGGTTGCTGGCGATTGTGTAGGGTCGATGTTAGATGGACTGTGCAGAACAATCGGAGGAATTGAAGAAATAGCCATGGTCATCGCGATCGCCATCATTACTTATATAGCAATCCTAAATGAGTTGTAAAGCGAGAATGGTTGTTGTGAAAAGGATTCCTGCGGAATCCTTTTCACAATCCAAATAGGATTGCTATAGTACCGGATTGACACCACATCCGGTACTCACTTGATCCTAACAGTATAGCAGTGAGAGGGTTGATTAGGACGCTATGGGGTTTCTGGATTCCCGTTTGCATGGGAATGACGGCTGAATTTGCCTTAACTTACCCACCCATTGCTATAGCAATCCTAAATGAGTTGTGAAGTGAGAATGGTTGCTGTGAGAAGGATTCCGCAGGAATCCTTCTCACAATCCAAATAGGATTGCTATATAAACACCGGAACGCCG
>CAYSIR010000430.1:0-2882 GCA_964431105.1 uncultured Leptolyngbya sp.
TGGGAGAGGGACTTAGGGTGAGGGCGATCGCGTCACATACCTTTCACGAAACTGGGATGTACCCGGACTTTGGATCTGGCTCTCTTTCTCTCAAAATTGGGAGAAGCATGTCCTGAGCTTGTCGAAGGGGGCTGGGGAATGAGGGCTAAATTGCAAAAGTGGCCTGTTCCCGATTTCTTTGGGAATTCCCTTCGCAGAGCTTATCTTCAGCCAGCGATCGCTAAGGACTGCTACATATAAGTGAGGATGAGGCAAGTAAATTGTGGATGATGACCAACTCGATCGACTACAGACTGTCGTTCAGCAAATCGGTGAATCGGTGATTGCTACAACTGACACTGTTGAACGATTAGCCACTCGCACGGATGCTCTGGCCCATCAAGTCCAGCAGCAGGGGTATCAGATTTTTGCCCTCAGCGATGCCATTCAAACTCTGGCAGAAAATCACGATAGCTTGATGGAACGACTCGATCGCCTCACCCAGTCTCTTCAGAATTTGGTATCTGCAATTGATGATGATGCTTAAACAATGATGGTTAGGCAATGAAGCGATCGCACCATCGAACCAATTCGGTTGAGCAGCGCCATGAGAGTCCTAGTCTGCTTGCAGCATGGATGTCTCTAGCCGAGCCAGACAGGGAAAATGTATCGCGTCCGGTTAGATGGGGGATAGGCCGGCAGCCGTGCTGGGGTGTCATCGTTTTAATCTTGATCGTAGTATTGACAGTGGTTGCTCCGGTCTACTCTCTGAGGTATGCCCGTTATGATGCTAGGAACTGTTGTTATGAATTAGTAGTGGTATGCATGTAAGGATTTTGGGTGGTGTGGGCAACGCCCACACCACCCAAAATCCTTACCAATAAAGGACTACCTATTCATTGATGACGCGCCCCGGTGCAATGACCTCTTTATGAATACACTGATCAATCGATCCTGAACTCGTCCTATCCCCCACGTTATTGATGAATCAACTGAATCAATCCAACCAATTGAAGGACTCAAGCGCTATGCCCTTGGCTGAGGAATTGATACAACGTTGGCGATCGCGTCTTGATATGGACTGTGCCGATCAGCCCCCGTCCATCCGAGATAGTATCATTCGTTGGCTGATAGGTGAGGACTCGGAACGATTTGACGCTCTTAGCCCAGAACAGTTGGCGATCGCCCAACATGCTATGGACTACCGCTACCGAATTTTGCAGCAGCGCTATCTACGAGTTCATCAATCGCAAGCGTATAAGCAATTGCTGCAACGATTGGGCAGTTTATTTTTAATCCGCAGTAAGATTCGTACGTGGGTGGCGCTGTCCCGCGATCGCCGTCGCACCGTGATGGATGTGTTGCAAGAGGTGCTGCAAGAGCTGATGCAGAGCGATCGCTATATGCGTCAGCAAATGAACTGGATTTCGCAATGTTCACCCAATCCACGGGTGCGGAATGCGCTGATGTTGGCCAGCGTTGAGGAATACTGTCTTCGCCCGATTCGTAACCAACCGCTGTTAGTCTATCGCTTTGTGAACTATCTGCGGCGATCGCAACGGGCTGGCATGACGCAAGTGCCATCGGGGGATCTGATTCGCCTAGTGTCTGATGAAATTACGCCAGATGATTCGGATAACCCCATTAGCCTACTCGATAATCAAGCGATCGCCGACTTCCAAGATCAGCAAATCTGGAACGAACAGCAAGTGTTGCGGGATCAGGTGAAGCGACAGTTTTCAGAATATCTCGGCGAAAATGTAGAGCCGCTGGCGGCTGAATGGCTACAGCTTTATCTGGAAGGGCAATCTCAAGAGGCGATCGCCCAGCAGTTGAACGTTCCTATCAAGCAAATTTATCGCTTACGGGAAAAAATAAGCTATCACGCCATTCGGGTCTTTGGTTTGAAGCATAACCCCGACATTGTCATGACCTGGCTAGGCACATCGCTGAAGGAACATAGCCTGGGTCTGACACCAGAACAATGGGAATGTTTTTGGGCAGACTTGTCACCCACTCAACAGCGATTATTAACCCTGTTAAGGGCTGACACACCCACTGAGGCGATCGCTAGAGAACTCGGTCTTCGCACCAATCAAGTCGTAGGCGAGTGGAGTAGGCTGTATCTGAAAGCCCAGGAAATCCGCACCGCAAACTGAGATGGTTCGCACCTCGCATCCCTTAGCGTTCAAGCGCCCATCGCGGGTTCCAGCCGCCCCCTCATGGCTGACCTCAACCGGATGATTCATCGTTAACTGACCCACTGAGCGGCAACCACCGAGCGGCTCAGGAACTCTGCCCCCGGCATCTAAAACTCTGGATGAGAGCAGTTGCGGCCGGTTGCTGCGCCCAGGGCAGAAGTGGGTCAGTCAACCCTGAACACGATTCACCTGCGATCGCCCCCCTCTCGCCAAGAATTTATCCATTACGCAGATCTCGCTAAACCCCGCATTCCTACGTTCAAACATTAGGAAGTTGGTGAATGGCTGAAACAGTTGTAATACCAAATCCGTAAAGGCATACCCCAAGAACAAAATCGATAGCCACATTGCACCTGACAATTACAGATTGTTTGATGTTGGGGTTCCCAGTCGGGATTTGGTATAAGGTAAAAAGTCTAGCGACTTTTGCGTAATGCATAGCGCCAAGCATCCTGACAGGACGTTCCGGGTCTGCGGTGGACAGAAGCCGCCCATTGGGTTTTGCGCCCTCTTCAAACGAGCCACGCCCCTACCGCCGTTCCCTTACCGCCGCTTCAGTCAGAACGCAAGACGCTTACCATACACTCACTATCCAGCCCACGAAGATTTTGCCCATTGTTTTAACTATGTGACAATTGGTACCTAGTAGTTTACGAGTAGCAGGCGTAAAGCCCCCGCGTTTCAACCGGGGGATATAAGCGC
>CAYSIR010000431.1:0-2880 GCA_964431105.1 uncultured Leptolyngbya sp.
CGTTCAACATCGTGGTAGAGCGCATCACTATTCGCAATGTTTTCGAGCGCCATGGTTCCAGCCCAGGCAATAATTTCTGGGTATCAGGCTTTAGCCCGCCGTAGGTAGAGTGGTAGGCGGCTTGCAATTCTAGAACGAACGCATCAATCAGGATTTTGCTGGGATTGAGCATTGCTGTCATTGGGGGTGCGGGTAAAATAAGAACGGAGAAAAGCACTGGGCATCAGTTTCAGATGACGGTTTGCTTCATCCGCACCAATGAGACTGAGGATGCATGAAAAGACCAGAACCGCAGCGACTCAGCCTGGGATTCGTGGTGTCTTTAAATGGTTTTGAAGTGGACACACCTTTGAGTCCAGCATTTACAAAATCAGTGCGTGGATGAAACGATTGAGACGATAGGGTCGTTAAAGGCAAAGACAGGGTAGAACCGGGTTAGACCGAAATGCAGCAGACTCAGGCAATGTGATGAAGCGTCGTTTGACGGATGCAGGAGCGACTAGGATAGTAGTTGCGGGGTTCAGTTGCAGCTTGTTCTCATTTTGGCAGATTTTTATAGATTGGGGGCGCTAAATTGCGCTGCTGCGTTTTATTCAGTGGATGGGTTGGATGATAAGCCGGGAGGCAGCGCGGCATGACACTGATGATGAACATCACGAATGCGATCGCTCAACCAGGGATAGGTCTGGCAGTAGGTAGGAATCAGCATGAGCGGACTGAGCAGGGCAGCAGCAGTTAGGTCAGCGGCCGTAAGGCGATCGCCCACTAAGTGAGTCGTCCAGCGCTGTTCGAGGTATGCCAATCCTGTTTTTAGTCGTTGAATGGCGATCGCGACCCTTGCCGGATTCATACCATACTGCGATCGGACAATTTGAATCACCACTTGGCTCATCAACGATGGATCAATATGCTGACCTTCCCCAGCACGATAGTCGTAGTAAACAAATCGGGTAGCTGTTCCTAAGCTTTCATCTAACCAATCTTCTAACAGCCACACGGTTTGATTATCCTGTGGATCGTCCAATGAAAGGGACGGGGTTGGGCAGTACTGCTCCAGAAAGTGCAAAATCTGAGTTGAATCGCCGATCGCCTTTGGGGCAGTCTCCTGTTCGGGCAGCACCGTTGGCACAGTGGTCAATCCGGTCAGTGGCGCTATTCTAAATCGATGCAGTCCTGGCGTTAGGTTTTCTACCCGGTAGGGAATGTGTTTGTACCCCAAGGCAAGACGAGCTTTTCGGCAATAATGAGAGGTGCTGAACTGAAGTAGAAGCATAGAGAACTGACAGGCGGAGAATGTTGGTATGATGCAGCACTATGAACTATTTGGCACATCTTAGGTTAGCTGGAGCCTCTGACGACGCTCGCATCGGACAATTTTTAGGGGATTTTGTGAAAGGATCGCTGAGTCGTTATGGCGATCGCTACCGTCCGTCCATTTTACGAGGCATCCAAGCCCATCGAGCGATCGATTGCTTTACTGATTGCCACCCTCTCCATCGCCAAAGTCGGCTGCGCTTACCGCCCGCCTATCGGCGATTATCCGGCATCATTATCGACATTGGCTACGACCATTTTTTATCTCAACATTGGCATCGCTACTCATCAGAACCGCTGCCGGTGTTTATCGATCGCGCCTACCAAACCCTGTTAGCTCACCAGAGCATTTTGCCCGATCGCCTCCAGCGGGCCCTGCCCCTCATCATTCAGCAAAATTGGCTTAGCACCAATTACACTGTGGCTGGCTTAGGCGTTACGTTTCAACGGGTGGCGCGGCGGCTGAGCCATCCACTACCGCTCCAGACGGCGCACTATGCCCTATTGCAAATCTATGATGCACTTGAGCAAGATTTTTTGCAATTTTTTCCAACGCTGTTAGTCTATGCAGCCAAATGGGAGCGATCGCCGCCTGACTCTGCCATTATCGAGGATCAATCCTGTAAGGAGGTTTGTATAAACCCAGCTTTTGCAACAGGGTTAAACGAATGATCGGTATCAAATCATCTACTAAGTAACGTTTCCATAGCCGTTGGGGTTCTGCCAAGAGGCGATAGATCCATTCAATACCCAACTGACTGACCCACTGCGGTGCCCGTGACGTTTTCCCGGCTTCAAAGTCAATGGTGGCCCCGATCGCCATAAACAGTTTGACGTTTGGCATCCGGTCTTTGTAGCGATGAATCCACTTTTCTTGCTTCGGCGCGCCCACCCCAACGGCTAACACAGTGGCCCCAGACTGGTTCACTAGGTCAATGATGCGATCGCACTCGGCTTCATTTTTCTCAAAGCCAAAACTAGGCGAATGGGCTGCCACAACCATGTCACGTCCGACCGTTGCGTTAATCTTGGACTGAGCGGCGGCGGCCACACCTTCCGCTGCGCCCAGCAAAAAAATTCTGACCGCTTCATCATCTTTGTAATAGTTGTAAAACGCGGGGAAGAGATCCGACCCGGAGATTTTTTCTTTAATGGGAACATTCAAAAATCGAGAGATATAAACCAACGCCTGACTATCGCACGTTCGATAATCCGCAGCGCGGTAGACTTCACAAAATGCCTCATCTTTTTGCAGCTTGATCAAATGGTCAACGTTTGGCGTAACGATGACTCCGCCAGTTTTTAGCTTGGGCAGCAGGTCAGCCATTGAAATATTGTCAATGGGTACGTTCAAGATCATGACCCGATCGCATCTGTCAGGATTATCCTGTTGATGCGATCGGCTCTGCATCGAATCGTCGCTGTTACTGACTGACATAGAGTTTCCTTATTTCCAAAACATTGCTAGATGTACGGCGAGTTGCTGCCCCTGATGGAACGCTCCAAAATTTTGCACTGGGTGCGGAAATCGCTCCCCTACGAAATTTTAGATGATGCAGAGACTAG
>CAYSIR010000432.1:0-2780 GCA_964431105.1 uncultured Leptolyngbya sp.
CCCAATCTTGGGAGAGGGATTTAGGGTGAGGGCGTAAAGGTGACATGCACCCTTTGCCTCTCCCCCGTCCCTTGCTTCCAAGTTGCAAGAAGGAGCAGTAGATTCAACGAAACTGGAGAGAAAGACGGGCGGACGGGCTGCGAAGCTGGGGTGTGCCTAGTCGTTTCTCTATGTAGCGATCGCATCCTCCCACTGCTAGACGCCACTGAGTAGCCCACATCAAGCTAAGCTCATCGTTGCACATTGCGGCAATTCTTGTGAAAGACTAATTTAGTCCGCTGATGCTCCATCAATGCATAAAGTTAGGCGCATTCTTAACTTCTAACCTGCTGCTCTGTTTTAATCCTGCTGGATTAGAAATGCTGTGACTTTAACGCATCTAATTGACAGACGCATCGGCCCTATTAGGCAAATTAGGCAAATTGAGAATTGATCCAATTGAGATCCAATTGAGCCTCATTGGGTACAGCGATAGTGATATGTAGGGATTACAGATAGGTAACTATGCTGCTATCCGATTGACTGACAGACGACCACTCAGTAAGTTGGATTGAGGTAACGAAACCCAATACCCGCAGGCGTTTCGTTATGCTAGTGCTCACCCAACCTACTGTAGAATTAGCTTAACGGTTTTGTCATCCAATCAGATGTTGCTATTCTTCAATGGGCAGAAAAATCTTGAAGACTGTGCGTTCGCCTGGTGTTGACTCTAGATCGAGATGACCGCGATGTTTGTCAACTACAATTTGCTGGCTGATGGCCAGCCCTAACCCTGTGCCATGTTCAACGGGCTTTGTTGTAAAAAACTCGTCAAAGATTTTTTGTTGAATTTCGGGCGGAATTCCACAGCCATTATCCTCGATCGCAATACAGACCCAGCGCTCCGTCGATAGGTTGCTAGTAACTGGCAGTTCATGACGACCTAGCATGGAGGTATGGATGGTAATCGTCGGTTGCCAATTGAGCGATCGCAACTCTGATTTTTGTTTCTGCTCCTTCTCTGCTAACGCATCGGCTGCATTACTAAGCAGATTCATAAACACTTGACTGATCTGACTTGGGTATACCGGAATCAGCGGTAAATCGTCATAGTGTTTGACAACTTCTACATCGCCTTTGAAGCGAGTGCTTAGAATAGTTAACGTATTGTCTAAGCACAAGTGGATGTCAGTTGGCTTAAATTCGTCTTTTTGTTTGTATGAAAAACTTCGCAGGCTTTCGGCTACTTTTCGGAGGCGATCGGCTCCGATCTGAATGCTGGAAATAATCTCGTTGAAGTCCGTCTTTAAAAATTCAAATTCAATATCTTGCTTCACTGCATCGGCGGTTTCAGTGCCCTGCTGCAAGTCTGTTTCATACGCTTCAATGAGTTCTAAAAAGTCTTTGCCGTAGTTTGAGAGATAGTTGATATTGCCAGCAATAAAATTGACTGGATTCAAAATTTCATGGGACACATTGGCAATGAGTCGTCCCAAACTGGCTAGCTTTTCATTCTGAATCATCTGTGAATGAGTCTGTTCTTGAATGACTTGTTTGGCCAATTCATGAATACGGGAATGCGCTAATAATAATTGATGCATATCTAGCAGGCGATGCTCGTCGTCATGAAGCTGAACCACAACGGGTTCGTATAGGGAATCAAGCGATCGCAGTAGCGCCTGCTGGGTTCCAGTTACAATAGTTGTCAAGCTTGGTAGAACCAGGATTTGGTGCGAAATAAATTGGTAGAGCGTATGAATAGGGCGACGGGCAAATAGCTCAAGGGCGTAAGGGCGGCTCATCCGATTTAGAAAACGCCGCCGAGAAATCATACCGACAAATTGCTGTGCATCAGTTAGCACAACGCCGGGTAGCATAGGGTCACAATCGAACCGTTCTACAATGTCTTGGGCTGTGCAATTGAGATCAACCTGGCAATCATGTAGCGGTAGCTCATCTAGCGTTGAGTCTAAACTCAGTGATGATGGCGAACACACAGCGCTTTCCGGTTGGGGTAACTCAACAGAACGTGTTAGATCGAGAACCATGAGTCAGCAATTACTTAAATAACCACATTGAATTATCACAAAACGACGACTGACGCACCGATTAACCATGAATGGTTGGTTCAGACCCATTTACCAATAACAATCTGACTTCTTAAGTGGGTTATTTCCCAATCCCGATCGCTCTATCTTCTGCCACTATTTGAGGAATGTCTAGGTTTCTAGCGATCGCTGCCAGCTATAGACTTAGGGAGCAACGTTACCAATGCTGAGCCAACTCAACAGATTTATCGCCTTTATCGCCCAACTAGCGGGTTGCCGATGGCTGACGAGCGATCGCAAATTGTCTAAACCAAAATTCTGGCATTGATGGCACTGAAATAGTTGACGCTTCGATTGTTTAGAAGCTTCGACTGTTCAACTCTCTCGAATGCTGAAGGTGTAGAGTAATGCTAATGGCTAGTGCCATTATGCTTGCTTAACTTTAATGGCACGTTAACAATACGGCGCATCAAGTGATCTGTTGTGCCGCGTGTGCTGTTGAGCCATGGGAGCTAGGTCAATTTATCGGGTGCATCCCAGTTTCGTGAAAGGTATGTGACGCGATCGCCCTCACCCTAAATCCCTCTCCCAAGCTTGGGAGAGGGACTTTGAAGTCTTGCTCCCCTTCTCCCAGTTTTGGGAGAAGCATGTCCTGAGCTGGTCGAAGGGGGGCTGGGGGATGAGGGCGATTTGCAAACGTGGGATGCTCCCAATTTATCCCTTCATCACATCGACAGCCATGCCTTCGCGAGC
>CAYSIR010000433.1:0-2767 GCA_964431105.1 uncultured Leptolyngbya sp.
GAAACGTCATTCCAATTTATCCTGCTATTCAGCAGCATATAGCATATTTGGATTGTGAGGAGGGGAGTCCTGCGGACTTTTTTTCATCATGCCCATTTTCATTTGCAGCCCATTTAGGACGGCGGTAGTGGTATTCATGTCAGGATTACCAGGGGGCTATAGCCTGTTGAATAAGACTAACCTGAATTGGGAAAACGAATGCAGACTGGCGACGTTACCAAGGACTACCGATAATGGTGAATCCTGACCAAAAGTAAGGATGGCTTAGGAGTTGTTCACCCTGAAATTGGTACACGTCAGGTAGCGGGTAGCTGCGATCGGGAGTCAGTAATACACCATCTTCAACCCGAATTTCACCGCGCAGCATCGCCAACTGAGCCTGTTGCAGCGCCGCCGCCCGAATCACCGTTTCGTCAATCTGGTCGTAAAACTCGGTCATCAACGCCAGGGTTCCCACATCGCTGACGTACCAGAGACTTGCTAATGCTGACTTCACCCCAGTCTGCACCGCCAGCCCCGCAAAACCCAATTCAGCATTGACATCGCCTAGGGCAGTTCGGCAAGCGCTCAGCACCATGAGTTCAACGGGCGGGTCATGTAGATTCAGTTCCCGCAAGTTATCGAGAGAGAGCCGCTCGTCCCATAGCTGAATGTAGGAATTTTCAGGGCCGCCTCCCCGAAATTCGCCGTGGGTAGCAAGGTGAACGATGCCGAAGGGGGTCTGCTGTCGTTGACCTTGCAGGTTAGATACGGTAAATTCTGAGTTGAGGAATGGAGTATCTGAAATGGCGTTGAGTTCGATCGGCACTGCCGGTAAGGGATCATTTTCTGTAAACTCAGATGCTCCCATTGCCAAAATATCTACGTCTGTGAGGCTAGCGTAGCGGTTATCGGTGAGACTTAGGCTCGGCATCAACCCCAGGCTAAAATCTTCGACTAGGAAGCGATCGCCATTGAGCAGGGCCGCCATCGGTAGCGATCGCAGTCCCCCATCTAACACAAACGAGAGATGCTGAATCTCTTGCTCATCCAAAGAGTCACGAATCGGATCAATTAACCAATCGTAAAACTGCTGAGCAGAGCTACGATAGAGAGTTGTTTCCGTTAAGTTACCATCGGTTGCGAATAAGTATAGCTGGCGAGCCACATCCATTACCGTTTCGCGGTCTGCATCTGGTAACAGCACCCGATTGGGCTGCCCTTCCGGCGTAACTAATACTAACTCTAGGCGATCGCGATTAGAATTGGATGCAATTATTCCCGATCGCTCTAGCTCAGATAAATCATTTGAAGTAAGAGTTGGGGGCGTGAACAGTGCATACAGAATAGCCGGACTTATCCCAACCCGATCTTCAATAAGCCGCAGTTCCCGCTGAATTTCATCCAAGCTAGCGATCGTTGGGGTAGCAATCGCATCAGAATATGATAGGTACTGTCGAGTAAAAAATTCTTCTAGCCCATTAATGGTATCTAGAGCAACATAGGGTACGTCATCTATAGACAGAACCGTAATCGGTCGCTCATCCGGTGGCGCAAGCAGTCTGCGGTCTGGCTGATCAACAATGGGTAGATCGGGGTCTGGGGTGGGCGGCGTCGGTGGGTTGGGTGGTGTCGGTGGATTGGGTGGATTGGGTGGTGTCGGTGGGTTGGGCGGTGTCGGCGGATTAATGATGCCAGGCGGTACGCTGACAATGCGAATGCGTCCTTGCCCGGTTCCTTCTTGATAGGTAAAGAAGAATCGACCCGAATCAATTGTAAATGTGGCGCTATTGAGACGATCCGATCCATTGGTGTCGGCATCTCCTACGATGAATGGAATCTCACCATTACCGCCGTGGCGAATCGTGATGTTGCCGCCAGCATCGCCGCCAGCGGTAGAAATACTTGTATTTCGTCCAGTGCGATCGCGAAATGAATCTGTTAATTGTGCAAACTCGCTGACTGTGATGTTAACGGTGCCGCCCGTTCCGGCATCACCACCTTGGGCATCAATCCAGTCTGTGACAATATTGACAGCATTCATCCGTACATTACCGCCGTTATCCAGAGTGCCGCGTGTGGTAATGCGGTCTGTTGTAATGCGATCGCGAGCTTGGAGGTTGACATCACCGCCGGTGTTGCCTTGGGTTAAGAGGTCGCCAGTTGTAATACGGTTGGTTTCTGAAACAACAGTAATATTGCCGCCGCTAATTGTACCGCTAGCATCCATATCGCCTACATTGACAGCACGCCTCGCCCGAAGTTGGATAGCACCGCCCCGTTGTCCGCTAGCATCTAAGTCGCCCACAGCTAAGTTACCGTCAGTGGCGGTCAGAAATAAGTTGCCGCTAGCCGGGTTGCCTGATGTCGAAAGTTCAACCGTTTCAGCAACATCAATCGCCGTGGCGGTCAGGCGCAAGTCACTGCCGCCTGTGGCGATCGCCCCCTCGCCCAAAATCCGCAGGATGCCATTATCTTCAATGCTAAATTCACCGCCGTTGGTTCTAATGTCCGCATCATTAAGCTGTAGGTTGCCGCCCAGGAAAAGCTGAATTGTGTTGCGATTGGTGCGGATTGTATCATTGACTCGAATTGTACCTTCAGCAGATAAGGTAATTGCGCCACCTTCTCTAGCTGCCGTAGCATCGATACCTTGGGTAGCAATTGATCCCTGGCTACTGGTAACGTCAATATCGCCACCGGTAGTGCTAAGGTTACCTAGCTGAACGTCATTGTTGCCGGTGATGGCGATCGCGCCGGTCTCGGTTGCAATTTCGCCATCGGTGGT
>CAYSIR010000434.1:0-2765 GCA_964431105.1 uncultured Leptolyngbya sp.
GACCATGATCACGACCACGATCACGATCATGACCATGATCACGACCACGACCACGCCGAAGCTGGTCACCACCACGGCGAATTTAATCCCCATGTTTGGCTTGATCCCAAGCGGGCAATCGAACAAGTCGAAAATATTCGAGATGGATTGATTGCGGCTGACCCCGACGGTGAAGCTGAATATACTGCCAACGCAGCAGCATTCATTGCCGAATTAGAGGCGCTGGATGCCGAAATCACCGAGAAATTGACTCCCTTTGCCGGACAAACCTTTGTCGTGTTTCATGACTTTGCGCCCTACTTCGCCGATAGCTATGGGCTGCAAGTTGAGATACTGGTCGGTATTCCCGAACAAAATCCATCGCCAGAAGATGTGAAGCGGGTAATGGAAACGGTGCAGGCGCAAGGTTTGAAAACAATTATGACTGAACCGCAAGCAGGGCAGGAGTCGTTTGAGGCGATCGCTAATGACCTCAACATCAACGTCAGTGTATTCGACCCAATTGAGACAGGTGGATCGGAAGCAATTCAGCCAGATTACTACATCACCATCATGCGCCAGAATACCGAAAATTTGGTGGCGAGCTTTGAGGCATCCAACCAGGCATGGCGTCCCCTTTGGCTACCCCAACCGATCGCTGTCGTTCCTCAGTATGTTGGTCTGCGATTTTGATGTAGAAATCTGACAAATGCCAGCCTCGGTGGGAGGACTTCTGACAGAGTCTCTCTCACCGAGCCTATAGTCAGCAATTATCTGAGACGGCTGGCAATGTGTCCGGCAACCAAAGAGAAGGATCGGGGGCTGAGCCTTTACAATGATGCAAGCTTTGGTACTGGTATTCATGTAACGATTTTGGGTGGTGTGGGCGCTGCCCACACCACCCAAAATCGTTACCGATAGAGAACGATCCAAGCTTTTATGATTAGTAATTGTGAATTGTGAGGAGTTGGGGCTTGAGCGATCCGGTTTTAGTGGTTAATGGGTTAACAGTTTACCGCGAGGCTCATTTGGCGGTGCAGGATGTGTCGTTTACCATCCAGCCAGGGACAGATACGGCGATTGTCGGCCCCAATGGAGCCGGGAAGAGTACCCTGATTCAAGCGATACTGGGTATTTTGCCGCGTCAGTCGGGAGATATTTTTGTGTTGGGGCAGCCCCTTTCGACCGAGGGCCACTTGCGGACTGAAGTGCGCCAGCAGATTGCTTACCTACCGCAAAACTTCTCATTCGATCGCCGCATTCCCATCACAGCCTCTGAATTGGTTGGGTTAGGCTGGGATCGGATGGAGCCAAAACTACCGTGGGTTGGGAGGCGATCGCGCTATCAGGCCGTCCGTCAAGCATTGATCCAGGTTGATGCATGGCATCTACGCGATCAGTTAGTGAGTGGCTTATCTGGTGGTGAAACCAAGCGAGTGCTGCTAGCCTATTGCCTAGTGCATCCCCGTCGATTGCTGATTTTGGATGAAGCGCCTGCTGGCTTGGATGTGCGCAGCGAGTCTGATTTTTATCACTTGCTTTATCAGCTCAAACGAGAACAGGAATGGTCAATTTTACAGATTTCTCATGATCTAGATATGGTGCGCCGCAGTTGCGATCGCGTCCTTTGTATGAACCGAACCCTCTTGTGTCAGGGCATCCCCGACTATGCTCTCACTCCAGAGAACCTCTCGCTGGCCTACGGTTCTGAATTTGTTCGCTACCGTCATTCCTGTTAATTTTTTTATCTGTAGCTCATTATGACAATCCAGGCTGAATTGACTCGCGTTGTTGAACTTTTTCAACTGCCCTTTATGCAGCGGGCACTCATGGGCGGCGTTTTAACCGGGTTAATGGGTGGACTCATGGGCAGTTTTACAATTCTCCGGCAGCTTTCCTTCTTTAGTGATGCCTTGGGTCATTCTGCCCTATTGGGCATCAGCGTTGGTTTTTTGCTAAATCTCAATCCATCTTGGATTCTGCTGCCTTTTTCGGTGCTGTTTGCCCTAGGCGTAACTTACTTCTTAGAACGTACACACCTCTGGACAGATGCTCTGTTAAATATTATTTATTCATCATCCCTGGCGATCGGCATTATCCTGCTCAGCTTTCGAGAGCAGTACCAGGGCGGCATCACCAATCTTTTATTTGGCGATATTTTAGCTGTGCGGACTGCTGATTTAGTCTTCGGTGCCCTGCTACTGTGCGTATGCCTTCTATTTATTGGTCTGACGCTGCGATCGCAAATTTTGCTAACGCTAAATGAACCGATGGCGATCGCCCGTGGTGTATCTGTATCGACTCAGCGCACTACCTTTATTGTGCTGCTTTCCCTCGTTGTTGGTATTTCCATCAAAGCGATCGGGGTCTTACTGATTAGCGCCTTTGTCGTCATCCCTGCCTGCGCTGCCCGCCTCCTTAGCCGTAAGTTTACCCACTATGTTTTTATCGCCGCAGGGCTAGGTGCGCTGAGCGCCGTAATGGGCATGATGGTATCTGCCCTTTTTGACTTACCTTCGGGGCCCAGCATTGTCACCGTTCAACTCGCCATGTTTCTGCTGACAACCCTCATCCCAAGAAATCGGGTTGCCGCTTCCTAAAGCCTACTCCAGCACTCAGCCCTAACCGTCGGGCAGCGGTCACAGACACCAGATTCAAAGTGGATGCATCTCAATTTTGCAAGCCAACGTTGGTTCAAAATGCGGCGGAAAAGGAGTCATTCATTAACGTTATGGCTTTTTACCCTATTCTCCCAATATAGCAATCCTAAATGAGTTGTAAAGTGA
>CAYSIR010000435.1:0-2764 GCA_964431105.1 uncultured Leptolyngbya sp.
CCCAGTCTAGCTCTCTTTACCTCATTTTAGAACGGTATGTACGCATGAGGGTTCTATCAACATCTGCATAAAAGATGCAGTTTGGTAACAGAGCGGGGCAGACTAACAACCCAGCGCGATCGCCATATAAGCTCCTCAACACCAGACAGCATTGAGGGAAACACCCTGCGGGGGCAGCTCCCCTTTGCATTCACGAGACATTTGCGATATATCTTTAGTAGAACGCTTGATCTATCATCATTGCATACTATGAATCAAAGCCCTGAAACGAATCCAATCACAACCACGTTCCTTGTACTACTAGGAACAATCTTGAGTTTAACGGTAGCAACTGGAGGACTCTCTGTTTGGCTGGCTGGCTTACCTTATCCAACAGCACGGCAAGAACGTTTATTCGAGTTGACGTCGTTACTCTTTCAGTCGGGATCTGGATGCGTGTTTGGAATTCTAGGTACAAAAGCTAATGAGGTTCTTAACGATGTAGCTGAGTAATCTTGGTTCGGCGTAGGGCTAGTTCCATTGAACAGTGCTGGTTTGGAGTACATCTCAGCTTCGCAACGCTCTCCCCTAAATTTTCTCCTACCCCAAGAAACGGATTTGGATTTACCGCTCTGTTCTCAGGTTAGGAGAAGGGGATAAGGGTAAACTTGCAGTTGCAGAATGGGTCTGTCCATCATAGATACAGATGCAAACTCCCAGATTTTACAGTGCCTATCTGAGAACTGCCCTACGCTCCCTCCTGGTTGCTAACAATGCCTTGACAATTAGAGCAACGATAACTAGAGCAACTGTATGAAACCTCCCATCGCTGATAAGTAATGCCGCGATTCCATCCCCTTTATAGGGAATTTACAGGGAAGCAGTTTCTGCACCTAGTTTTGCAATCAGTGCTTCAACGCGCTCCTTGACCTCATCGCGCACACGGGGAAAAATTTCAGGCTGCTCGGCAGGGTCATCCAATTGCCAATCATCGAAGTATTCGCGAGCCAACCATTCGGGTGGAAGATTGACTCCACAGCCGCAGAGTGAAATAACAGCATCAAAATTTTCAGGCTTGAATTCACTTAGAGCATTGGAGGTCTGATCGCTAATATCAATCCCGATTTCCTTCATTGTGGCGATCGCCTCTGGTCGTACTTGGCTGGCTTCTAACCCAGAGCTAGTTACAGAAATCTTACCTGCTCCTAAGGTCTTAGCGAATCCTTCAGCCATCTGAGAGCGAGACGAATTTTTTTTGCATACAAACATGACGCGCTTCATTGAGATACCTCCTTGAGTAATAGATTAAACTTTGTTCGGAACGCCGTCAGTAACCGTAGATAAGAAATCTCATCGATCGCATATCTAAGTTACCCTAGCGGCTTGGCACAGCGCGGATCGCGCAGCGTTGCCTTCTCTGGCTCACGGGGAAACCAGAATGCTGTTCTCTTGCAAACCTCGACCAGCATGAGCATGACAGGCACTTCGATTAGAACACCGACAACAGTAGCCAAGGCTGCACCAGAGTTCAGCCCAAACAGGGTAACAGAGGTAGCGATCGCAACTTCAAAGTGATTGCTCGCCCCGATTAATGCGGCTGGAGCCGAATCTTCATAAAACATCCCCATCTTCTGAGCGGCCACGTAGGTAATCAGAAAGATGAGGTTAGTTTGAATAAAGAGCGGGACAGCAATCAGCAAAATGTGGAGTGGATTGCGTACAATCAAATCCCCTTTGAACGCAAATAGCAGCACTAGAGTAATCAACAGCGCCGCAACCGAAATGGGGCTAAGATATTTCAAAAAGACGCCATTGAACCAAGCGAGTCCTTTACTACGCAAGACCCAGGTACGAGTGATAGCTCCGGCTAGTAACGGTAAACCGACATAAATCGAGACCGATAACACAATCGTTTCCCAGGGAACCGTTAGGTTATTGGCCGCTAGCAGCCAACGTCCCAGCGGTGCATATAGGAACAGCATGGCAAGGGAGTTGATCGCTACCATGACTAGCGTATGCCCCTGATTGCTGAACGAAAGATATCCCCACATCAGCACCATTGCCGTGCAGGGGGCAATTCCCAGTAAGATAGTTCCGGCAATGTAGGAGTCAGCTATTGCCAATTCAGCACCCCGAATCAGCTCGGTACCGGATAGTAGAGGACGAAATAGCCAGCCCAGAAAAAATTGAGAAATGACGACCATCGTGAAGGGCTTAACCAGCCAGTTCACCACCAGGGTGAGCAGAACGGGTTTGGGAGATTGAGCCGCACGCTTGGCTTGCGAAAAGTCTATCTTTACCATGATGGGATACATCATGAAAAAGAGGCAAATCGCGATGGGGATAGAGACTTCATAAATGCTCATCCCATCTAGAGTTACGGCAACTCCGGGAAATAATCGACCCAGTAGGATTCCGGCGACAATGCATAGGGCGACCCATAGCGTCAGGTACCGTTCAAAAAAGCTAAGCTGCCCGCCCGCCTGAAACGCCTTTGAGTTGGTTGTGTTTTCCGATGACATGGTTACTCCTAAATGGTTTTTTATCTAAAATGCAGACGATCGCAGCCTACGACAATTGCCATTTATTGGCATCACAGTTGGTAAGGTGATGGTCGCGATCGCCCCCTTGCATCACCATGCTGAAAGAGATGTTTGCAAGCTATCTCTACTTATATCATTTCAAATTTGGTTGAAATGTCAATCTATCCTAATTCAGTAATTCTTGAGTGATATAGCAATCCTATTTGGATTGTGAGAAGGATTCCTGCGGAATCCTTCTCACA
>CAYSIR010000436.1:0-2764 GCA_964431105.1 uncultured Leptolyngbya sp.
TTCGTGCGATCGCGGCAGTTATAGACTTCGCGGGGCCGATCCACACCATCGACCCGTACAATAACCCGATACTCCCAGTAGTTCTTTGCACTGCGCTGGACATCCACCAGGCAAATATCATGACCGTTGACTGTGCGACAATAAAGCGCATGAGCGACTGGGATGCAGAGGCTAAAGACTAGCATCAGCATCAGCAGTTTGACTAGACCTGCAAACCAAGGGTTGAGCCATTGTCGAATCATTGGAGTCATTCAGGAACCGCACGTCATGCTTATAGTTATGCTCATAGCTATGCTCATGCCATAGGATATAAGGCGATGTCTAAGTGATTTCTAAACAGGGGAAAAGCGCACCCGCGCCTCAAAAACGCCTCAAGCGATTTGCTTAGCGCTATGGCTTGCAAAATTGAGATGCCCCCCATCGGGCTAGTGAAAATTTGAATTAGCACAGTTGTTGAACTGAAAACTGTAGCCATTTTAGCTAAAACCTACTCCCTAACTCTGCTAGAACTATCGCTAGATCAGTTGGCTTGGTAGAATTGACTACCTGCTGTTAGGAGAATGTGAGCAATGGCTCTAGCTTAATGGACTTCGATGCGATCGCTGGTGTGGGCTAGAGATTCTATTGATGACATTCTCTGCATTTCACTGGGCAACGCCAGGTCAGATGCGTCTGCGATCGCTTTATGCTGCTGATTCTATTCGCACCCACGTTTATCTTATAGTCTATGGCTGATTCTGCTTCCCTTTCATCACCGACAGCAGTCAACACTGAGCCTGCTCTAGAATTTCGTAATGTGGGGTTACAGTACCCTACTCGCGATCGCCCCATGATTGTGATTGATCAGGTGTCGTTCAGCATTAATCCTACTGAATTTATTTCAATTGTAGGGCCGAGTGGTTGTGGTAAAACCTCACTGCTGCGGATGATTTCAGGACTGAATCCAGCTAAGAAAGGTGTTGTTTATTTTCGTGGCGAGCCGATTACTAAACCCCTCAAAAATGTTGGCATTGCGTTTCAGAACCCTGTTCTACTGCCCTGGCGGAATACCATCAAAAACGTGCTACTGCCGTTAGAGGTGGTACAGCCCCATAAGCGTCGGCTCAGACAGCAGCGATCGCAGTATCTCGCCATGGCCCAAGACTTGCTGACTACGGTTGGCCTGCAAGATTTTCAGAATCACTACCCCTGGCAATTGTCTGGCGGGATGCGACAGCGAGCATCCCTTTGTCGGGCGCTGATTCATCAACCAGAGATTTTGCTGCTAGATGAGCCATTTGCTGCACTGGATGCCTTCACCCGCGAGGAAATGTGGGATATGCTAGAGCGGCTGTGGGCGCGCACGCAGTGTACTAGCGTTTTGGTGACTCATGACTTGCGGGAAGCTATTTTCTTATCTGATACGATTTATGTGATGGGGCCGCGACCTAGTCAAATTATCTATAGAGTGTCGGTGAATCTGCCACGGCCGCGATCGCTTGATATGTGTTTCTCCGATGAGTTTCATCACATGTACTCCGATCTGCGCCAGCATATCCATAGAAACTAGCTGGTTACTTTAATCTGAACTGTCCAAACGAATGCTTGAAAAACCAGTCTGACCGGCTGCATATCTGAGCAATCATTCGATTTTTTACTAAGCGACTCTAAACACTACCCTATACCCATTATGACCCGCATCGAGCCATTGCCCCAAGCCCGCCTGACCGTGGATGACATTGTTAGCTCCAAGCACGCTGCTTATATTTTACCTGTCATTACAACTGTGTTGTTATTTGTAGTGTGGGAACTAGTATCACGACTTTTTTCAATTCCTACCTTTGTCTTACCTGCGCCGTCTGTGATTTTGGCTGAAGTTGGCCCTTGGGGAAGAGTCGTTGTCAACAATGCCTGGACAACGCTATTGACAACCCTCAGCGGTTTCTTTGCTGCATTACTTTTGGGCGTGCTGTTAGGATTTGCGATCGGTTACTCTAAGCTGGCTAACCTAACCCTCTATCCGTTGCTGATTGGGTTTAACACGATTCCCAAAGTTGCTCTGGTGCCGCTAATGTCGATTTGGTTTGGCGTTGGTGCTGTTCCCGCCATCCTGACCGCATTTCTGCTTGCCTTCTTTCCGATCGCGGTGAATGTGGCGATCGGGTTAGCTACTGTTGAGCAAGAGATGCAGGATGTGTTGATCTCCTTGGGAGCTAGTCGCTTTGAGATTTTTCAAAAAGTTGGTCTACCGCATACAATGCCTTACTTATTTGCATCTTTAAAGGTAGCAATTTCCCAAGCCTTCATTGGTTCAGTCATTGCGGAAACGGTTGCTTCCAATGGCGGCATTGGTTACGTTATTTTAACAGCAAGCTCTAACTTTAACATTCCTCTAGCTTTTCTGGCGCTGTTGTCCCTTGCCGTCATGGGAACAATCCTCTACGGCATTTTTGTGATGATGGAAAAGCGCTTGGTTCATTGGCTGTAGGGGCGGTGCTGCATAGCCGGATAAATTGGAATGGAGGTTCATGCATTCAACTCTAAAATTCATCCCTGGAATCAGCAATGCGGTCGTAGGTCTGGCGATCGGTCGGCATTACTGGCGGGGTAGCTATTTTGCTCAGAACGTAGACGTTTTTGGGCAAACGTTTTTGGGTAGTCCTCTATGGGTAATAATGTTTGGTGATGTGGGCACCGCCCAAACCACCAAACATCGTCACATGAATATCACTAGGGTGCATGTCACCTTTACGCCCTCACCCTAAATCCCTCTCCCAATCTTGGG
>CAYSIR010000437.1:0-2762 GCA_964431105.1 uncultured Leptolyngbya sp.
GGAATCCTTCTCACAATCCAAATAGGATTGCTATAGACCTTATTGAATCGTTTGAATGGCATCTGCAACCCGCTGAGTGATCGCATCAGGTAAAGGAACATAACCCAGTTCAGTGCTAAACTGCTGCCCTTCATCAACGCACCATTGCAGCAGGTCTTTCAATGCTCTAGCCTTATCTGGATCATCATACTGTTGGTAGGCTAACAGCCAGCTATAGGTGGATACAGGGTACGCGCCTGCTGCTGCCGGGTCAGGCGCAAATGCTCGTAGGTTATCTGGCAATGTCAAATCACTCAGGGCGATCGCCGCACTATCAACACTGGGCGGCACAAAGTTTCCGGTTTGATTTTCTAGGGCCGCTACGGACATTCCCAACTGTTGGGCATAGCTAAACTCAACGTAGCCGATCGCCCCTGGTGCTTGCTGAATCTGGGCACTAACCCCCGCGTTAGACTTTACAGCAACGCCCGTTGGCCAGGAAACACTGAGACCCTGACCCACTGTTTCATTCCAGGATGGACTGATGGCGCTGAGGTGACGGGTGAGGGTCGCCGTGGTGCCGCTGCCATCAGAGCGGTGAACCACCACGATAGGTAAGTCAGGCAAGGTAAGATTTGGATTTGCATCGGCAATGCGCGAGTCATTCCAGTTTGTAATGAGGCCAAGAAAAATATCAGGGTAGACCGATCGCGGAAGCTGCAACCCACTCTCGATGTCAGGTATATTGTAAGCGATCGCTACTCCTCCGGCTGTCATCGGCAATAGCAGTACCCCAGATTCCACCTGGCTTATATCTTCATCCGTCATACCAATATCGCTGCCAGCAAAATCAATTGTTTTAGATAAGATTTGCTGAATACCAACCTCGCTGCCCGTTGGCTGATAGTTAATCTGAACAGATGGATTTTGCTGATTATAGTCTGAAAACCAGCGCTGATAGATAAAAAATGGAAAGTCTGCACCAGTACCATTAAGCGTCACTGTAGAAGTCGCCGGTTCAGGAGCGATCGCAGACGGAGCTGACGATTCAGAATCAGGTAACGAGGCAGGGCGGCAGGCAATGACCCCCAGCATCACCGCTAGCAATATCCCTACAAATTTCAAAAACGTGCGTTTCATCATCAATTTATGCTCACGGTCAACTTATCCTAGCGTTCAACTGATTCGTATACGCATGGGTAGTCCTCTATTGGTAAGGATTTTGGGTGATGTGGGTGTTGCCCAAACTACCCAAAACCCTTACATGAATACCACTACCTACTCATGATTGACATAAAGCCGCGCCCAATTTTTGTTCACAAGCTGCCTTTTCCTGAGCCGTCAAGGCATCCCAAGGAATATCGCGTCGCACCACCATGCCGTTATGCCCCATCAACAAACGCGGCAATTGTTCATATTTAATTTCAGCAAGGGACTGAGTATCATAGGTGGTATAGGTCGTGAGTTCTGGCGTGTCAAAGTTAATGTCAATTACCGTCAGGGCCTTCCATGGCGGCAGATCGCTATCAATCAACGGTCGCGGTCCAGACCCCAAAATACCCATGTGCAACAGTTGCAAGTTGCCCTTATGGGCAGGGTAGTAGGCATGGTGATGACCGCTAATGTAGGTGTGAACGTTGTAGCGTTCTAGCATTTCGCGCAGCGCGTCAGCATTATCCATCACTTCAGCCGGCTGGTTGCGCCCGATCGCAACGGCGTAGAGCGGCAGATGTCCGAGCAAAATCCGCATTCGAGCTTGTTGCGCTTCGGGACTGGCTAACGTTTGTTCGACCCAATCTAGCTTATCTGCCGGAATAGAGCTAGAAGAACCATCCCACGCCAGAAAGAAAATATCATTGAAGGTAAAGCTGTAGTAAAAGGGAAAATCATAGCGATCACCAAAATTTAGACCCGGATCATGGGTAGGGTCATCCCAGTAGGCTCTAGCCAAGTCCCGCTCTTGCTCAAACAAAAATGTATCACCGATGCCCTGTGCCCCGGATGCATCATGATTACCGATGGTGAAGCCGTAAGGAAAATCCATATTGCGCAACGGAGCCGCAACGTGTTCATCAAAGGCGGCCCACATTTGCCGAATCTGCTCTGGGCTGAGGGTGAGATCCTGCCCAGCCACCATATCGCCGCTACACACGACCATGTCTGGATTCCAAAAGGGCAAAAGCTGTATGGCTTTGTCTACTTCTGGGTCATAGTCGGTAGAGCCGTAGGGCCCGTTTAGGTCACTAATCACCACCAAGCGGACATCGCCCCGAGGCGGATTCACCAAGCTAGGCTGGGCACTGACGATCGCTTCCGTTTCGGGTGGTAGGGGATCAGAATTGGCTTCAGATGCAGTCGGGTCTGGCGATGCAATGGCGATCGCCTCATTCATCGCTTCATCAGACGTTGAATCGGAACCTGAGATTGTTGACGATTGGGGTAGCTCTGCTGCGGAACAGGAGAGGCTAATGGCCATAATGAAGCCAAGCAGTATAAACAAAACGCGCCGCCAACGCATACTTTTTGGAGTTGAATGCTACAACCATAACCATACATGACGAATGGAGCGATCGTCGGGATGAAATTAGGACGGTAGCGATATTCGATCGCTGCCAATGTCGCCTCTTGGGTCAATCAGGCAATCTACAGCAATTCTCAGTATGAAAATTTTGATTTTGCAGGAGCTTATTGAGAATGCCGTCAATAGTCTTATCTAGAAAGCTCATTCTTTCATTCTGAATTGAGCGGACAGACAATGTTTCTGGTCATACTGAGAATTGCTG
>CAYSIR010000438.1:0-2759 GCA_964431105.1 uncultured Leptolyngbya sp.
GGGGCGGGCGGCGGCGCGATCGGGCGGCTAAAGGCACGAGGCGGAGCCGCCGCAGGGCGCGGTGGCGCGGTGGGGGGTTGGGGGCGAGCCATCGGAGTCGCTTGGGGTTTAGGGGTTGGCGTACCAGTTCCCCAAACTGAATCGGTCAGTTCGGCGCGGTAGTTGGCCAGTTCAGCCCGGAATTGAGCAAATTCCTCGAACAGGGCGGAGACATCTGCCATGCGCTGGTCATGACTCTCTTGCAGCATGGACTGTACGGCCACTGCCCGATCGCCCCGCAAAACTTCGAGTTCGGCTAAGTAATCACGGACATTGGTTTGCAGCGCGGCTACATAGTTGGCGAGGTCAGCTAGTAAGGCTTCTCGATTTTGGGCACGGGTGGTTTGTAGTGCATCCAACATGGCCGCTACCGAGTTGCTTAGCTGAGTGCGGAAGGCTCTTAGCAATTTAAACAATTGTTCAGCTTGGAAGAGGCGATCGCTAGCGACCTCTGATAAGAACTGATTGGTTTCTTTGGACAGGGCTTCTCGGAAGTTTTGTAATTCTTGGAAAAGCTGCCGAGCCTGAATTTGACGATTTTGGTTCGCTTGGCTCAGAAACAACTGGGTTTCGTTTTGCAATTGTTGTTGAAAACGAGCTAGGTCATGGCGCAATTGCTCGGATTGCGCTTGGCGATCGCTCTGAAGAGTATCCAACGTTTGACGAACATCCTGTCGCCGCTGTGTTAACTCTTGCTGCCGCTGTTGTCTTAACTCTAACCACGAATCTCGTAACGAACTCATGGAATCATTCTCCTAACGGATCGGGGACACATTAAGCGTGAATAGACGCACGGAACAATGAGGAAAGGAATAGTAGTATTCATGTCAGAATTTTTTGTGGTGTGGGCTGTGCCCATGCCATGAAAAATCCTTACCACTTCATTTTTACTGCTCAAGAACAACCCAGAAAGACTAGCTGATTCTAATTATTTGTGGTCATTTGTGATCAATCGAATGGCATCAATTAGAATCGTTGAACTTACCAGTATGACTCTAGAAATCAGCCGAGCAGGTTTGCCTCAAACCCACAAACAGGGAAATCTTAGCTCTGTTTGTTCTTCCCTAATGAATACGTCTTTCAGCACTTCAATCAAAATCAGGGATGCACCTGAAGGAATGACGAATCTTGACGAACCAGAAAAAGGTTCTGAAGCACAACTTTCGCCATCCAAATCACGCTTAGAGAGAAGACTGAGTTCTCAGCGCTGTGGGAAATCTGCTGGACATCATCCAGTGATCACACTTTGGTTAACGTGGATCTTATCCTGATAGGCATGATCAAATGCTGGGGCGATCGCGTTTAAGGTTGGATTAGGATAGGTTTAATAACGGACTCCAAACTTGCCCCAACGCTAAACGAGTCAACACAGATAAGTTTTTAATCCTCTGTTAGCAAATGCGATCGCATTTTTCTTTCGCTCAGTCTTAGCTCAGTTAATGATGCCAACCCATGACCACGCCAAGCATATCTCAACTCCGAAGCATGGAAGATAAAAATAAGATGAGGGGCGCTGCCAGGAGGAATGACGCACCCGTCGAGCAACCCCTCAGTCGTGGTTTAAGCTGCTCGAACGGCGAACAGCGCGCTGAATCTATGCAGGAACAGCGGCTTGAGAGGTCAGACCAACGGCTTCAGCATACTTCAGGTAGGTTTCAACCGATGCAATGACCACACGGGCTTCAATAGCCAATAGTTCGATACCCACCAGCGATACACGAACCCAAGCATCAATCACAATCCCTTTATCAAGAATGCGATCGACGACTTCAGCCAAACTGGAGGAAGAGTTTACCTTTTCAACAGCCATGATTAATTCACCTAAAACTCAATTACGGATTGAACGTGCAAACAACAACTGAACATTAAAATGACATTCAGTTATTACGAAAATGAACGGAGGTATTTCTCCAATTCCAAGCGGAAGTTAGTAGTAGCGACCGGCGTGATGGACGACGTAGGTTTGTGTTAGCAACTCCGGGAAAAATTCCCGAAATCCTCAGAAAAAATCTAAACAACACAGAATTTCTCTAACAATTCCTACGGCCCCTCGATGCTACCACTAATGTCTAAAGTCAGAGAAAAATTGCCTTAAAATGTCTTAAATATTTGGACACTGTTCAGACATTTCCTCTTAGGAGACAATTCAATGATTCCCGCTGTATGCAATCAGCTAACGTAGTCAACAAAAATCTACAGTTCCATTACCGTCTTTAACATTTGAACACTGGTTTAGTACAGTTGCCCTAGACCATAATGGCTGTGTGCTGTCCTACGCTGCGTCGCGATCGATGCCAGTTGACTGCTTCAGAAACAATATGGGATGCAGCGTCGCACAACGTCAAACGACCGAAGACGAAAACGCCTAGCAATTGTGATGCACTAGCCCTAGACGCTAGAAGCATTGCATACTTGTACTTTTCGCTATAGCGTATGTAGATCCGGATGGTTTTTTTAGGGGGATACTGTCATTTCAGGGTGCATCCCATGGTTGCAAATTTACCTGTTCTGCCTGGTTTGGTCAGGGCGATACGAACACTTAATTGACTGAACCAACGATTCTGTATTGGGAGCCTATCAGGTTTGTAGCCCTCACCCTAACTCCCTCGCCCAAGCCTGCGATCCATTACGCAACTCTCGTTGAAACCCGCAGTCTTCGTTTTTGAACCGAGGACTCTGAGTGACTGCTAGAAGGGTTGTGAGGCAAAAGGTCTGGCGAC
>CAYSIR010000439.1:0-2749 GCA_964431105.1 uncultured Leptolyngbya sp.
TGTTCGTGGCCCCTGACACCGCCGTGGCGGGCATCGGGCAGTCGTTCAGCGTGGATATTTTGGTCAGCAGTGGCGCTCAGTCGCTGGACGGCTTCCAGTTGGACATGACCTTTGATCCGAGCGTGGTGCTGGTCGATAGCATCACGGAGGAGGCAGTGGCAGAATTTCCGGTGCCCTTGTTTCCGCCGACGTTTGACAATGCCGCAGGGACCATCGACTACGCGCGCGGGGTGTTCCCGCCGAGCTATCCCTCGGGCTTGATCAAGCTGGCCACGGTGTACCTGACGGCCCAGAGCCTGAGCAGCGGATCGCCGCTGGCCTTCGTCACCGATACCGACGTGACCTTTGCGGGCAACGCAGTGCTGACTGGCAGCGAGGACGGGACCTTCGTGATCGTCAATTCGGCTGATCTGACACTGAGCTATGGCATGCAAGGGCGCACGGACCTGAGCGGCCTGGACGGTGATGGCTTTACCGTCGAGCTGTACGAGCCGGGTACCACTACCCTGCGGCAAAGCTTTACCAACCTGACGGGCAGCCCCACCGGAGAGCTGACCTTCAATGCCTTGACTATCGACGACTACGACGTGTGGCTCAAGCACAGCAAGTACCTGGCTCGCCTCAAAAATGTGAGCCTGACCGTAGGAAGCAACCTGCTGGACATGGGTACCCTGCTGGCTGGCGACGCCAACGATGACAACAGCGTGCTGGTAGGCGACTTCAGCATCATCTCATCGAACTTTAACCTGCCGAGCTTCGACCAGCGATCCGACCTCGACAATGATGGCTCGGTAGGCATCGTCGATTTTTCGCTGCTGTCTGCCAACTTCAACACGGCGGGTGCCGTGCCGGGGGGGGCTTACAGCCTGCGCACGCCTGGCCCTCGGGCTTTGGCAGCGGTGGACCTGGCCTGGACCTTTGCCCAGCCAAGCGTAACGGCGGGCGAAACGGTAACGGCTTACTTGATGGTACAAGCGGGTGATCAGCCCATCGACGGGGCGGAGGCGCACTTGAGCTTCGACCCTGGTCTGCTGGAGGTCACCCGCCTCGAAGTGGGTGGCAAGCTGCCCATCGCTTTGCAAGAAGCCTACGACAACGACCAGGGCACCCTGGACCTGGCCGCCGGTAGCCTGGGACGTACCCTGAGCGGGGAGTTTGTGGTGGCCGAGGTGGTATTTCGTGCCAAGGCAGCGGGTACTGCTGAGCTGACCTTTGCCGACCGCCATGGCTGGAGTCAGCACGCCACGGCCTACGGCCATGAAGTACTGGGCCAGACTCACAGTCAGACGCTGACCATCGGCAACGAGGCCAGCACCGACGTGGTAACGCCTCAGACGATGGCGCTGGACTTGCGCATCTATCCGGTGCCGAGCGAAGGCCAGGTAACCGTGGCTGTCCACGCCCCTCAAAAGAATCGCGACCTGATCCTTACGGTGTATGACCACATGGGCCGCAAGGTGCTGACTCATACGCTGGCGACCGCCGGGCAAACGCAACTCGACCTCAGCCAGCAGGCCGAGGGCGTGTACCGCGTGCAGCTCAGCGACGGCGAGCAGCAGATCAGCCGTCAGGTTATCATCAATCGATAACGCCAGGAGGAACGGAGGGACCGGATCGGTTGCCTCCCTTCCTCTTTTCTTTCTTCTCTCAATCAATCACTTAGCTTCCGACAGCATGTACTCAATGCGTACGCTCTTCCGATGGCAGCAGCTCAAACATGGGCTGAGCCATCTATTTCTCACCCTCTTGCTCTTAGGTAGTCTTAGGCCCCTGTGGGGCCAAATCACCATGACCACCGCACCCGACCCGGTAAGTGTTACCCAAGGGGACACCTTCAACGTTACGGTGCGGCTGCTCAGTTCAAACCCCAGCCAAGGCATCAACGGGGGAGAAGTTCACCTGAATTTCGACCCCACGGTGCTACAGGTGTTGTCCCTCGCCCCCAATCCGGCCTTTTTCATTCCCCTGGCCGGGCCTTCGTTCAACAACACGCTGGGCCACGTAGATTACGCCGGGGGACTGCTTGGGACGACCATTTCTGGCTCGCCAGATTTGATCGACATCGAGTTTGTTGCCATTGGGCCCAGTCCTGGCTCGCCGCTCACGTATGAGTTTACCCTGCCAGCCCGTAACACCGATGTGGTCGGGCCGACCGGCGGCGATCCTTCCATCCTCGATGCGGTGATCCCCGGCACGGTGATCGTGGCTTCGAATAATCCCTGTCCGCCCTTGCAACCAGCCCAGACGCTGAGCGAGGGCATCTGTGCGGGGGATAGCTACGACTTTTTTGGGCAAAGCCTCACAACAGCAGGCACTTACGACACCACCTTGCAGGATGGCGATGGCTGCGATTCGGTACAGGTGACCCTCAACCTGACGGTCAATCAGCCGGCTACCAGTAGCTTAGCCCAGACGGTATGCCCCAGCGCATTTCCCTTGAGTTTTGGCACCCAAACCCTAACCGGAGGAGGTACCTTCATGGAAACCTTCGTCGGCTCAAATGGCTGCGACTCGATGGTTACCCTGACGCTGATCGTGGATGATGCGTATAGCAACACGGTCGATGAGGAGATTTGCGATGATCAAGTGCCTTTCCTCTTCGGGAGCCAAAGCCTCAGCAGCACGGGCACTTACCAAGAAACCTTTACCGCCGCTAATGGCTGCGATTCGGTGGTAACCCTCAACCTGACAGTCAATCCGACTTTCGACGTCGCGGCTAGCGAAACGATTTTTGACAACGAGCTGCCTT
>CAYSIR010000440.1:0-2738 GCA_964431105.1 uncultured Leptolyngbya sp.
GGGGGCAATGCAGCCGTTTGTCGGAAGCACTGGAGATGGGTGTATTTAGTAGCCCAATATTGGAGAAGCTTGTCCTGAGCTTGTCGAAGGGGGCTGGGGGATGAGGGCTAAATTGCAAAAGTGACAGGTTCCCAAACTCGTTACCAATGGAGAAATACTCTTTTAAAAATGGTTGACTAAGCCGATTCATACTCCAATCTGGGCTACATTAAAGGCTGCTTGGGAGTATGTCTGTAGGTCTATCCCCTAGCTGACCTGGCCACACCGAAAGCGTCCGAAGACTTGCCCCCAATATCGTTTAATGTCCTTTGGGGGAACTCCGCATCCAATGCAGGATTTTTGTCAGTCAGCCGGTCTCCGAGTTGACTAACAAAACTGGCTAAACCCTAGTCACTGAGCGGTTTGGGAAGCCTGATTCTTGTGGTAGCTAGAGTCTAGGCAGCGTTGTCAGTTAACCCAAGGATCTCCCCGTTTAGCAACATTTTGTTCAGAAAGATACTGAAAATTATGGGACTTAGCGACACAATCCAGAATCCATCCGTCCGAGATGCCGTCGTTGCCGACTGTGTTCAACTCATTGATGCGCAACTAGCAACCAAAAAGGGGCTATCCGGCATGGCGCTGAAAACAGCGTACCGAGTTGTGAAAGGCATTGGGCCCAATTACTTACCGGGGGCGATCGCACGGTTGATTCCAGATGCCGTAGCGGCCATCGACCCGATGTGGCAGAAAGGGGAACAGACCGGCGATCCGGTTGCCTATCTCTCTCAAAATCAGTCTCAAGCGGCTGATCAATTGTTGAGTGTTACCGATCGCCGTGCGGAAAACAGCAGCAATGCGGTCGTCCGCAGTTCCTACAATCAACTGCGGAAATCCATCAAGCCAGACGTAGAGGCTGCCATCCCTGGACTGTCTCAGATTATCCAGCGCCACTGCAAATAATGTGCCGAGGTAACTCGAACAAATGGTGCGATCGCCCTAGCGCTCTGGGTTTTGTCCAAAACAAATCTTCCCTGAATGATCTCATGCCACGGCGCTAAACAGGATACTTCTGTCCAGAAATAAGCACTGAACTGTCTTGTCTATACCGCCTAGATCCATCACGCAGGAGCCGTTCAGTCATAAATAGCTCGGTAGTCCTCTATTGGTAAGGATGTTGGGTAGTGTGGACACTATCCAACATCCTTACGTGAATACCACCACTAACAGTTCATTTGTATTTAAGTAATAATTGGCATTTTATCGGAGTGTCAACGGATGACTGGCCCTAGGCGGATAGCTTAAACCGTTTGGAAGACTACCTACGGCACCGACGGTGTTTTAAGTAACCCTTGCGATCGGGCTGCTTGACAAAATTGCCCGATAAAATTAACTAACAAAACTGTCTAAACTCCAAGTACCAAGAGGGGTAGGAGACCGGGTCTTACATCGTCTAACCTCCTGTAGGAATGCGATTTCTACACTCAATGCAGAATTTTTTGTCGGTCAATCCGCCCTTGTGATTCACTTTTGGAATTGACCGCTGCCATACGTCTCTTGGTAGTCTTCTATTGGTAATAATTTTGGGTGGTGTGGGCGTCGCCCACACCACCCAAAATTATTATGTGAATACCACTCCCCTTCTCTTATATTGTTTAGACCAATTTATGCCGATTTATACTGACCTATACTGATTTAGATCGATAATTTAGATCGATAATGCAAATCGTTCAGTTCTACTTTTCCTATGCCTAGCCGACCCATTATTTTGGATACAGACCCCGGTGGAGACGATAGTGTTGCATTATTTTGGCTAGCGGCTTTGCAACGACGCAGCCTTGTTCATATCCTTGCTGTCACCACAACTGACGGAAATGTGTCGGCTGCTCAAACGTTTCGGAATGCAAGTCAGATTCTTTCACTGCTTGGGTTTAGTGACGTACCTCTTGGCAAAGGCGCTGCTGTCAACGACGATGCCGTGAGTGATGCCTCTTATATCCATGGCTCTGATGGACTGGGAGAACTCTCTGCAACGCTGCCGCCGCCGGTTCATGATGGGGCAGCGGCTCCGTCATCGGTCGATATTCTCATCCAAGCGCTACATACCCATCCCCATGAAATTACCCTAATTGCCATCGGGCCCCTGACAAATTTAGCTAGCGCAGAAATACAACATCCTGGCATTCTAAAGTTAGCCAAGGAAATTATCGTAATGGGCGGTGCGTTTGAGCATCCGGGTAATGTTACCCCCCACGCTGAGTTTAATAGTTGGTTTAATCCTATTGCGGCACAGCAGGTATTTCATAGCCAGGCAAATTGTACGGTTCTGTCGCTAGATGTCACTCATCGGCTCATTTTCACTCAGGAGATGGCGCGATCGCTCACTCAGGATTTTCCAGACCATCCAGCCGCACAAGTATTCCAGCAATTAAGTGATTTTCTCATTCGGACGGCTCTAGCCTACCGCGAAACCAGGAATTGCCCAGGTTTTCTAGTTCATGATGCTGCTGCGATCGCCTATGCCGTCTATCCATCCTTGTTCACGTTTCGTCGTGCCGCGATCGATGTGGAAACTCATGGCCGCTACACCCGTGGGCAAACGATTTGCGATCGGCGATTAACGGCTCAACCCTTTGCAAATGCCTGGATTTCTTGCGATGTAGATTGTGAACGTTTTTTTACCGCCTTTCTCGGTGATCTCCACCAAGGATTTCAATACTATACAGTTCATCGCAATCCCAGATAATGGCTAGATTAGC
>CAYSIR010000441.1:0-2702 GCA_964431105.1 uncultured Leptolyngbya sp.
CCGCACCGCAACCCGTACCCCCGTCTCGCAAGGCTGCCCAACCTGCTGCCCTAGCAAAAAAATTAAGTGCCGCAGCCGGTCTTCAACGCGGCGATAACCCACCATCGCCAATATCGCCTCCGTTTGCTGAAGGCGTCGAACAACATGACCAAAAATGCCCTGGGCAAGAACTGGCGACTCCTCAATCTCCTGAACCGTAAGGCGCATGACATCAACATCAGATAGCGCCGTCGCCTGATAAGGGCGAATCAACGCCAGGGGCAGTCCAAACGGCATAGACGGACTCGCTAGCCCCAGCAATGCTTCATCGCCACTGTCGTACAGCGTTCCAAGCTGAACCACACCCCGACAAACCACCCAAACCTCATCCGCACTCATCGAAATAGACTGGCCGCTGGTATAGGGAATCAGCGCCCTCTCCTTGTACAATCCCTCCAGCAGTTGGCGGAACCCTGCTTGGGCTATTGCTTCTGAGATAGGTGCGTGAAGCATAGGAAGTTCGGTCGTAAAGCTTTATGCCTACCATATCGGTCACTTCTAAAGAGCAGGTAATTAGTTGATTGAGCTTTGGTTAAGGTTTTGGAAAGGCAGCGTGCGCTGGCCGGGCAGAATGACTCCAATTAGGGGCGGGTACATGAAGAACCGTCGGTCTGGAGCGATCGCAGGCGATTGATGGCGGCGGCTAAGTCCAAGGGGCGGATCAGGGCAAGATCCCCGGTTAGGTCTGGCGTGAGTCGGTCAAAGCCTTGTTGATGCAGGTCGTCTATGAGCATCTGCACCCAATCCCGTAGGCAACGGGGCTGGGGGTGCAGTTGGTTGTGCAGATGAGCGATCGCCCAGCCAATCGTTCGCACCTGAGCAACATCTACAATCTGCTCTAGCGCTGATAAATCAATAGCATCTTGCCCGATGATGACCTCATCCACCCGCGCTTTTAGTTTGGTACGTCGATCGTCGCGGCTGGGCGATCGCAACTGTTGAGGAATGCGAAGCGTCAGCGCTCCAAACTGCGAGCCTCCTTCAGGCGTGCGTTCGGTTGCGTAGGTTTTGGCAATGGCGATCGCCCGTTCGGTCACATCCTGCGGTTCATACTGAGTCATGGCAATCACAGTATCTGCCACATCAAAATAGTCGCCACTGCCGCCCATCACCAAAATGGTTGAAACGCCGTAGTCTCGATAGAGTGAATCAATTTTGTCCACAAATGGCGTAATTGGTTCCTGCGCTTTGGCAATCAACGCCTGCATCCGGCGATCGCGGATCATAAAATTCGTCGCTGAGGTATCTTCATCCACCAGCAGCGCTGACACGCCCACCTCAAGCGCCTCAATGATGCTGGCGGCCTGTGACGTGCTGCCGCTTGCATTTTCACTAGAGAACCGCGTAGTCGATCGCCCTTGGGGTAAATGATTGATAAACGGTGAAATATCCACATCCACAATACTGCGGCCATCTTCAGCGCGAATTTTCATGGCGTGGGTGTCGGTCACAACGGCCTCGCGTCCATCACCAGGAATGTGGTTGTAGATGCCTTTGGCGATCGCATTTAGCAACGTTGATTTGCCATGATAGCCGCCGCCCACAATCAAACTAATGCCGTGGGGAATGCCCATTCCTGTGACGGTACCGCGATTGGGGCAAGACAGTGACACGCGCAACGATTCTGGCGACTGAAACGGAATCGCATCTTTATTGAGCGGGCGATCATCTACTCCACTGCGACGCGGCAGAACCGCCCCATCGGCAATAAACGACACAAGCTGGCGATCGCGCAGTTGATGGCGCAGGGCATCTGCATCCTCTACGGTTTCAATGTGTTGACGAATCGCTTCTATATCTAAGCTGGCACAGCGCAGCGATCGCGCCACCAGTTCAGGAATGTCATCACACAGCAATTCGGCCGCCTGCCGTCCCAGAATGCGCCGTCCTTGGGCCGGCAACCCCACCACAAACCGCGCCTCTACCTGCTGCTCATCCATCAAAATGGCATTGCGCTGAAGCACTTGCTGAACGGGGGCTGCGATCGCGATCAACCCACTTTTGCCGCTGCCGCGCTTATCTTGCAATTGTTGTGATTGCTGATAAAACTCACGGTTTAGATAATCGCACAACGCCAGCGAGCGGCTAGGCGTAGCCAACCATTCCTTCGGAAACCCAGCCCCCCGCGGCCCCAACTGCGGCACCTGCACCCGCACCCGACTCGGAGCCGCAAACGGATCGCCTTGCACATAATCAATGCACAACACAAAGCCGGGAAATTGGTAGCGTCCTCGGAGGTGTTTATAGGCGCTATAGCTTTGGCGATCGAGCTGGAGCAGCGTTTGGTTCAGATCGGTGTGGGATTTCATCAACTCAGTTTCGGATGCGGTCGGTAGAGAGCAGCCCTATCCTATCGAATTCAGCGATCGCTTCCAAGCGCCAGCCCATCTGCAAAAAGCAGCACTGTGGCAATTGGGTAAGTGACACAACCGAATGTTTCATTTTGTAACAAACATCTGAAATACTCTCTCAATAGTAGAAGAGGCGCTTAATTGAGCCAGTGCTTGAGATACATTCGAGGTTCATTATTTTTCCTGGTCTTAGAGCCGTAATTAGCATAGTCTCGCAATAGTCATGGGTATTTATCAATTAGGTCATCGCAAGCGATCGCAGTATGATGACTGAAGTTGAAGGAGTAGCGCACCGCTTAAATTGCACTTCAC
>CAYSIR010000442.1:0-2677 GCA_964431105.1 uncultured Leptolyngbya sp.
CGTAAAAGCCAGCATAGGTGCAAAAAAACAGGAAGTATCAAACACGGATTGACAGAGAATACCCAGCCTAATCATGACGGCTTGTGTGCATAATTTACAGTCAAATAAATAATTCGCATTTGGTACACTTGACACATTTGATACATCTAACGGCTAGCGACTATCAGTAATCATCAAATTCATTCGGTCAGTCTCGATTGGTTAAAGATGTTCGATCCTGTGGGCACTGTTCACGCCATCAAAACTCCCGACATGAAATCGCTCCGATTCATTCAATGATGCGGCGGCTCGTTTAGCTGCCCCACCGTCAGCCGACCAACCCGAACTTAACCCAAGCCGCTGCGCCAGACCAGCCAGACCGCGAACACTGGCGGGTATTTTCCCGGACTGCCGCAACCATTGCCGCAACAGTTGTATGATGCATTTCACTGATCACAGCCAGAAACGTTACGATAGAGCGCTGCCCGTTGCTGCCCACTACTGCCCGCGAAAGGAACGCGAACCATGTCAGATTTGTATGTATCTTGGTCGGATTATCACAACACTATTGAGCAATTAGCGGCTCAAGTGTATGAATCTGGCTGGACGTTTAATCAAATTGTCTGCCTCGCCAAGGGAGGCTTAAGGGTTGGCGACATTTTGGCACGCATTTATGATGTGCCGCTGGCAATTTTAGCAACTGCATCCTATGGCGGTACTAATAACCAAACACGCGGTGCGATTACGTTCGGCGATGATCTAACCAAGACGACTGCGAATCTGGGCAGTCAGGTTTTGTTGGTGGATGATTTGGTCGATTCCGGTGTCACTCTCAAGAAAACATTGACTTGGCTCGATCGCCGCTATGGGTTTTATATCGATGAAGTGCGGACGGCGGTGCTGTGGTATAAGGACTGCTCGGTCATCAAGCCAGATTATTTTGTGCATTACCTAGCGGATAATCCCTGGATTCATCAGCCGTTTGAAGGCTACGAAACCCATGATATTCGCCATTTTGCGCAAAAATATGCCCCGGTTTCTTAACGGGGCCACTTGTTATCAACCTAGGGGGCGATCGCATCCTAGGGGCTGCTCATTAGCATAAAGAAAGGGATGTAGAGATGACGTTTGAGGCTGTTGCTATGACTTTGCGTGACTGGCTCCGCTATGGAATCAGAGCTATTTTGATTGCGGCCCTAGCGGCGCTATGGCTGTTGTTGAGCGCAACGCCTGCGATCGCTGCCGATGATACCGTGAACTACACCAACGCTAGCTTGAATAATGCCGACTTTTCGGGTGAAGACCTGTCGGGCAAGTCGTTCATTGCCGCCGAGATGCGAAATGCAAATTTGAAAGATGCCAACCTGACTAACGCCATGCTGACGAAAGGCGTGTTGCTCGATGCCAACCTAGAAGGCGCGAACCTAACCGGAGTATTGGCCGATCGCGTCTTTTGGCTAGGCGCAAACTTAACCAACGCTATTCTGGAAGATGCCACCATTTCGCGCACGAGCTTCCAGGATGTGACGATTACAGGGGCAGACTTTACCAATGCGATTATCGATCGCTATGAAATGAAGCAACTGTGCGATCGGGCGGAAGGGGTCAATCCAGTTACCGGCGTGTCAACTCGCGATAGTCTCGGTTGCCGCTAGAGGCTGATCTAACCAATGCTGCATAGGATGCCACGCCCGAACATCGCTGAGCAACGCTTCGTAGCCAGCCGTGTTCGGGTGTAGCCCATCAGCACTCAGCCGAGGTAGCCACCACGCCTCCCCACGGGAAAGCCATAGGTCAAACAGATCTAGGTAGGGAATATCTCGCTGCTGACAGGCCTGCCGCGTCGCCGTTTTATAGCGGTGCTGCTCAGCGTGACTATAAAACAAGCATTTTGAGAACGGCATTCGGGATTCGTTCACCGGAGTCATGCCCACAAACAGGACAGGGCAGAGGGACTGCGCCTGATCGAGCAGCCCATGGAGCGATCGCACAAAGGTTTCAAATTCAGTGAAATTGCGCCCGGTCGGCTTGCCTAGGCGAGCTGAGTCATTCACGCCGACAGACAGCACAATGCAGTCTGGAACTTGGTTGCGGAGTTCTCCCCGATAGCGAAATTCAGTTTCGAGCCGGGCGGCTACCTGCTGAACGCCATCGCCCCGAATCCCTAGATTGTAGAGTGCGTGGCCAGTGCTGGCGGGATGCATCCAAGCCCGTCGCAGCCGCTCCACCCAGCCACCACCGTCTAAGTCACCGTAGCCATAGATCAAGCTATCGCCAATTGCCACTACCCGAAGGTAGGGCTGATGTCCAGCTATCGATCGCCGTTCAGAGAGATTCACCAAGGTTTGCATAGCAGTTCCAGCACAGTGAACAAGGAGTGAACATGGGCAGATCAGCAGATTCAGTCAAAATATACGCTGCGATCGCTTCAAAACCGTTCAAAACTCTTCAAAACAGGTTCTAAACTTGGGTCACCGTTACCTCGTGGGCTTCCGGTGTTGCGTCAGACCAAACGATCAGGAACCGAGTGGATGCTTGCAGGCATTGCAGCAACTCGTGCAGCTTCATGCAATGTTTGAATACTGAGTCTCATTCTTTGTATATCTATGGATTTTTGTAAACCCCTTACAGTCGATTCCTTGAATAGCGATCGCTATCAATTCCTTTAGAAAACGGCATTTGACAGAATGCCCCCCAC
>CAYSIR010000443.1:0-2661 GCA_964431105.1 uncultured Leptolyngbya sp.
GTAACCACTGCTGCGGGTCTTCGTACCGCTCGGATTTTTCAAGATGCTCATTTGTTTCTTTTGGGTCGAGAAGGAAACTTTGAGTGCTTAGAACTTCCCGGTGGACAAAATGCGCTGTTAGGTGTGATTCCTTTAGAAGCAATGGGAATTGAATTGGATTTACAGAATCAAACCCTCAAGGTCTTACCTGAAACCTCGGTCGATACGTATTTGACAATTCTTTAGAGCAAATGCACTGACAAAATCGTTGAAAGACTACTGCTCTCTTCTGACCTCCTCTCTCCACACCCACCATGACTGCATCTACCATCTCCCCTCACTGGCTCTGCCCTGACCTGCGCAAACACTGGGTCTTAGGGCGCGATCGCACCACTGGCACCTACTACCTAAAAGCCCGCCAAAGCGATCATCGCCATGCCCTCAGCGATGCTGAAAGCTATGCCCTCAGTCATTTTTCCGGACGATTCACCGTCGCACAAATTCAGCGCCTCTGTGAACGCGAACTCGATGACGTGCCGCCTGACTTTATCCAACGTCTCTGGCAAAAGCTGACCGATTGGGGCGTGTTGATGGCAAATGTTGAAATTAAAGAAGAAGACCTTACGTTTGTTGAGCGGGGGGCGGCGGTCACATTCCGTCCTCGACAGGCTAAGTTAGATTCCTATTCGGCACGGGTGGAGGATATTCTTTATAATCTTGAATCGGATGAAACGCAGCAGCAGCAGATTGCGACGGTGCGGGTGGTGATTGAAAATTCGGATGTGCAGTTGCGACCGGGGTCGAGTGGCTATGCCAAGATTTTTTCGGAGTGGACGCCGCTCTATCGTCGGGTGGGGCGAGAGGTGCTGAAGTTGATTCCAGAACGGTTTTTGTCAGGTCGTGGGTGACTTGGAAATCGCAACTAGCCCATTACTCTTTGCAAGTCACCTCGAATCGCAACCTGAATAGGATAATCTAGCGTGATGGACAGTACAGAATATCAAGATTTCTGAGCCACAACAATGAACGAATAAGAACCGCCAATATCTTCAACAGAAGGATAGGCTATCAAGTAAGCTAACATTCTTAGAATGTCTGGAGTATGCATTATAGAGAAGTCTCCCAATCGCTGATCAATTAATCGATGCTTAAGCAACTTAGATTCCCGCTTAAATAACAGATTAGATGTAGCCTGCCCTAGTCGATAAACAATCTGAAATCCGTTTATCTCCAGCAATTGACGAAACATAGTGAAACTAAAAAATTGCTTATGGTAGGAGTTGACTGGCAAACTAGCTTCATCAGCAGGATCATGGACAGCATCGGGAACTGAACAAATCAGATATCCCTTACTTCTCAGGGTCAGTGCAAACTGAGCTAGAGTACGCTCAGGTTCAATCAAATGCTCTAGGGTTTCAAAGCTGATAATGGCATCTAGCGCAGAGGAGCCAATGGATGCTGGCCAGGGGAAAGATTCTAGATTGTGGTGCTGACACTGTAAATGACTGTGCGCCGAGGAGTCATTATCTAACCAGTGTTGATAGGCTGTTTCCAGCAATGCGGAATCATAGTCTACAGCTACAACAGACGGGCAAACTCGCGTCAACTCAGGCAAACCATAGCCAACTCCGCAAGCTATATCTGCAATACGCTGAGGCTGATGGCGACGCAGGTAGTCTGCAGCAAACAAATAGCGACCCAGATGCTCTAACTTAACCCATAGGTTTAGATTGTCTGGATCAAAGGGATCGATGCAGTCTTGGGTAAAGTTGAGGTCTGTGTAAACATGTTTGGTCACGATGGCCTTTGTGTAGTTGATTAACTGGTCGTCTTTTGTAGCAAGGGTGTTTTACAGTGTAACGGTCTACACCATAAGAAAATTATATCCAAGCCATTACTAATTAATTGCAGGGTCGGTATCCTAACTTCGCAAACCTTGACCCCAATCTTTCTCTTAGGCTTATCCGTTACGCAGAAGTCTATGAAGCTCCGATTCCTAATATCCAAAACTAAACGGGGCTTGCTGAAAAAACAGACTGCTTGCTATGAGAAGCTTTAAGGCATTTTCATCCAAATTTTGTGCAAGGTGTCTTGAGCCTATTGAACCAGAAATCAATGCTTTTAGCAACTTTAGCCTTGCACCATTTTTTTGAAAAAATTGCCTATATCCCTTGACATATAGCAATCCTAAATGAGTTGTGAAGTGAGAATGGTTGTTGTGAGAAGGATTCCTGCGGAATCCTTCTCACAATCCAAATAGGATTGCTATAGCTGTATTTTTGACTCTTTCAGCAAGCCCTAAATAGTGGACGGCAGCAGCGGCGATGATGCAGACGGTCTAGCGACTTTTGCGTAATGCATGGCGGGCTTGGGAGAGGGATTAAGGGAGAGGGATACAAACCTGACATGCTCCCTTTAGGACTGCTATAGATTTAGCCGACTATCTTAGGAGGAACTAGGGGATGGGAAGAACCCACAAAAGTAGGACGCTCCTATTCAGGTCTTATGCTAATGTAGCTTATCCCTCAAGAAGTCTATTATCACAGATAAACTCAACATTAGGCATGACTCAGTAAATGTGCAGGACACTGGGCAAAACTCTAGCATAGCGACGAAAGAGGTGTTGGAAATATAGCAATCCTAAATGAGTTGTGAAGTGAGAATGGTTGTTGTGAGAAGGAT
>CAYSIR010000444.1:0-2661 GCA_964431105.1 uncultured Leptolyngbya sp.
GTAAACCGATCTCTTCGCGGTTCTGGCAGTCACTTACGATCCCCAACTGAAGTATGCAGATTTCAGTAAGTATGCAGGTTTCAGCAAGGTCTACGTCATGAATAGCTAAAGGGATTGGGCGATCGCGTTCGTGTCGTTCTATCATAAGTAAGAGCCATCTTTCTATTCACTTAATGAATTGCATAGGTTCGTAAGTGGCTTCCTGTACATCTCCAAATCACGACTTGATTACGGCTGATAGTCAGTAGTCGTGGGGGAGTCAGGGTAAAAGATGCAAGCGATCGCCCCACTGTACGCACGCTGTGATTAGAGACAGGCTTACGCAACAGCGTGCATGTCAGGTTGGGCATCCATTAATCTCGCCAAAGCACTTTACAAGCCGCGTAAGCCATGATGAATTATTCGGTTACACCACAGGACAAGGTTAAGCTATGACCTCATTTGCCAGCTCCACTGCTCGATCAGACCTCAGCGAATTACGCCGTTTGAAAGGGCTATTGCCGCCAGAACTGCGGAGTTGGGTGACGGTTGAGGCCGCCATTGATATGACTCCACCGCTGATCACCTGCGAAGAAATTGGAAAAGACCAGGTCGAAATTCAGATTGATCTAGAAAAATGGGATGCTCTCGCCATCGACCAGCGTAACTTACTGTTCTGGCATGAAGTAGCGCGCATCCAAGACGATACTATTCCCCGTGATGGCTGGGAAATGGCAGCGCTTGCGATCGGGCTGGGGGGCGCTGTTGGTGAGCTTTGGGTGCAGGATGGCCTGCTACTGGTTCTGGCGTTGGCGTTGTGTGGGTTCTCTGGTTTTCGCCTATACCAGCGCAACAATGGTGTTAAGGTTCTCAAGGAGTCGATTCAGGCTGATGAGAAGGCGATCGCCCTCGCTACCCGATTTGGCTACACCCTACCCAATGCTTATAAGAGCTTGGGGAGCGCGCTTAAGGTATTGATTGAGCAAACGCCGAAAAAGCGGGCCCGCCGCAAGTATCAATCTCGTCTAGATGCGCTGAAGAAGAGCGCCGCCAAGGCTAAGGCTAAGGCTAAGGCTATGCGGAGTGAACCCGCCTACTAACGATTGTCAGCTTGATTGCCGGGTTGCTCCGCTGGGATAACTGGGCAATTTTTTGTGTGTATTCCGTGCAATCGTATTGATTTTCTTAAATTGACCTTCTGGTTCGTTAGATCTGTAGTGCCGTAACGGATGATTGGATGACTGTATCGACGGCTTTGACCGCAACCCCCAATGCCAACTCAGTGGCGCGATCGCTCACGATTGCAGTCATTGGTGATGTTCATGATCAGTGGGATGAACAGGATGAACAGGCATTACAGCGTCTCGGCGTTGATTTGGTGCTGCTGGTGGGGGATTTTGGCAACGAATCTGTGAATATCGTGCGATCGGTCGCTGCGATGAGTCTCCCAAAAGCCGCCATTTTGGGCAACCACGACGCTTGGTACAGTGCCACGCACTGGGGGCGGCAAAAGTGTCCCTACGATCGCACAGTTGAAGACTGGGTACAAGACCAGCTTGATGCTCTGGGGGTTGCCCATGTGGGATACGGCAAGCTTGACCTGCCAGAACTGGGGCTGAGTGTTGTCGGCGGCCGTCCCTTTAGTTGGGGTGGTTCGGAATGGCGCAACAAAACCTTTTATCGGGAACGGTATGGGCTAGAGAGTTTTGCCGATTCGGTCAACGCTATCATGACCAACGTGCGGCAGACGACACAGGATAGAGTCATTTTTATGGGTCATTGCGGGCCGGCCGGATTAGGCGATCGCCCAGAGGACCCCTGCGGTCGGGATTGGGAACCGCGCGGCGGTGACTTTGGCGATCCGGACTTGACTGAGGCGATCGCCCAGACTAAAACGCTCGGAAAATCAGTGCCACTGGTGGCGTTTGGGCACATGCATCACCGTCTGCGCCATCGCAAAGACTGTCTCCGTAAGCGGTTGGTGGCGGATGATCAAACCCTGTACCTGAATGCGGCCGATGTTCCGCGTATTGTTCCGACTGAGTTTGGGGTCAAGCGTAATTGCTCATTAGTAACGCTGACAGACGGGCAAGTGACGAAAGCCGCGATCGCTTGGGTTGATCATACGCTTCACCTCTGTGACGAGGAGATTTTGTATACCGCTCCTGCGGCGATCGCTGAATCTTAGTCTGACTGACAGCCGCCGAATTGGGCAGACACACCCTAGATGGGACAACTCACGCTAAGATAGAGAACGCAACTGGAGAGGTGGCAGAGTGGTCGATCGCGCTCGACTTGAAATCGAGTGTACCGAAAGGTACCGTGGGTTCGAATCCCACCCTCTCCGTTCTGGTGATTATCTGTTACGCAGAAATCACTGAAACTTTGGTAATCCTCAATTAATCAGGGTTTTGGATGGTGTAGGCGTTGCCCATACCATCCAAAGTCCTGATATGAATACCACCGAAACTTTTATTGCTTATTGCTAGGTTAATAGATCGCTGAAAGACGGCAGCAGCGCTATGAGGAAAAGGGTCTACTTTTGCGCGATGGATAGGTTCCAGCGCCGAGCCATTAGGCAGAGTTCTCTATCCCCTTCATTACTGATGGTCAACTATCGCGAGTTGGGATGAGATGCCCCTGTTCATCCGTTGGATTGACCAGAGCGGGTTTAGTATTAGT
>CAYSIR010000445.1:0-2655 GCA_964431105.1 uncultured Leptolyngbya sp.
GCCGATTCTGCCGGACAACGTGCAGAATTGTCCTCACAACCGTCTCCTATGAGAGGAATCATATTTTCTCTGGCGCGATCGCGTAAATTTATAGTGCTTAGGGAACGACGACAGCGAATGGAAAGGTTACAGTCTACGAAGACTGCACCCTTGCCGGTTAGCAGCATCGTTCTACCGTTTGACAATTTGGCAACACCGTGAGGAATAGTATGGCCCAGCAGAATGTGTGGATACCGGGTGCCGCGATCGCCATGAGTTTGTGTCCAACAATTGCGATCGCCCTGCCAACACTGCCGTCAGATTTGTCGCCTGCCCGCTCTGTCTATCTGGATTTATCAACAACTGATTTAGAATCAGACAAATCAGATACGATCCCGCACCGCATCAATGGTATCCATTGGCGCGTGGAGGCATCATCGCAGATTATGGCGATCGCAGCACCCGCTACCGAATCACAACCGTTACCACCATCCGCGTCGCCCAGTCTGCTTACTCAGCAACCTGACCCAAACCGCGATCGCTTCTTGCAAGACCCGCCAGACGTAGTTGACCCCATTGAAGACACCCCCATTTTGCCGGATACTGCGCCAGAACCGACAGAACCTCCCCCAGACCCCGCTGGTGTGAGTTTTCCCATCCGCACTATTGACGTACAGGGCAGCACCATTTTTAGCCCCGACGACTTCGCCGACATTATCCAACCCCTAGAAAACCAGCTTGTTACCATTACAGACTTACAAAACGCCGCCGACCAAATTACTCAGCTTTATCTCAACGGAGGCTATCTCACCTCGCGGGCCATCTTGGTAGACCAGCCCATTACTGACGGTATTGTACGAATTCAGATCATTGAAGGGCGCTTATCTGACATTCAGATTGAAGGATTACAACGGCTCAATGAACGCTACGTCCGCAGCCGCATTGAACTTGGGGCCGATGTTCCCCTCCGTGCCGAAAACTTAGAAGAACAACTGCGACTGCTGCGAGCCAACCCGCTGTTTGACAACGTTGAAGCTAGTCTGCGAGCCAGCGGGGAAGTGGGGCAAAGTATTTTAATTGTGCGCATTGATGAAGCATCGCCCTGGTTTGGCGGGATTGGGGTAGATAATTACTCGCCGCCCAGCATTGGATCAGAACGCACTACTGCCGACATTGGCCATCGCAATTTAACAGGCTTGGGCGACAGTGTCAGTCTGTCTTACGATCGCACCACCCGCGATGGCGCACACATTTTTGATTTTAACTATCGAGTACCGCTGAATCCGATGGAAGGTACACTGGCACTGCGAACGGTGATCGATCGCAATGAAATTGTGCAGTCGGATTTTGTAGACTTTGGCATCGAAGGCGAATCAGAACTGTATGAACTCAGTTTTCGACAGCCGTTCATCCGCACCATTCGCGAAGAGTTTGCCCTGTCTCTCGGATTTAGCCACAAAGATGGTCAAACCTTTATTTTTAACAACGTGCCGCAACCGTTTGGCATTGGCCCCGATGAAGATGGCATCAGCCGCACCAGTGTTGTTCGGTTTGGTCAGGAATATATTCGTCGGGATGTGCAGGGCGCTTGGGCTTTTCGATCGCAATTTAACCTCGGCGTGGATTTGTTCAATGCAACTACCAATGATCATCCCATCCCCGACAGTCGATTTTTTAGCTGGCTTGGCCAGGCTCAGCGGGTGCAGCGCCTCGGTGATGATCACCTGCTGATCATTCAGGCAGATGTCCAACTCACGCCTGATAGTTTGCTGCCGTCGGAACAGTTTGTCATTGGAGGCGGGCAGTCGCTGCGGGGCTTCCGCCAAAATGCTCGATCGGGAGATAACGGTTTCCGCTTTTCGGTTGAAGACCGAATTACCCTTGCGCGGGATGCGGGCGGCGCATCAATTTTTCAGCTTGCGCCTTTTATAGATATGGGAGCCGTTTGGAACCATCCTGATAATCCGAATGAACTCCCCGATCAAACCTTCTTAATTGGCTTGGGTTTGGGAGGGCTGTGGCAGCTTACTCCAAATTTGAGTGTACAGATCAACTATGGGGTGCCGCTGGTCGATTTGAGCGATCGCGGCAATAATTTCCAGGATGACGGTATTTATTTCAGCGTCAATTATCGGCTATAGCGTTGCCTCTGATTTGCCGGGGTCTGTTGTCCTTTCCCAAGGAGCGATCGCCACGGCTAGAACGAACTGGCTGCATCTCCGTTGCCCCTCTCATGGCGCTACGCAGAAATCTCAGAAATTGTTGTGGGACTTACCGTCCCACAACAATCCCATACCCTCAAGCAAAATCTATCCATTACGCAGATCTCGCTGAAACCCGTATTCTTTAGTTCAAAAACGAGGATTCTTAGTAACCCTTAGAAAGATTGTGAGGCAAAAGGTCTGGCGACTTTTGCGTAATGCATAGCGAGCAAAATGGCGACTGCTACCCAAATTTTTTTCCAAGCTATGGCGCTAAGCAGATAGCTAACGACTTTTGCACGGCTGCACCCCTTACCTTCCCAAATCCTGCTGTGAGCAGCAATGGCGAAAACCCCGGTTCCTATTGCAACAGTGGGATACGCCTGTAGCGATCGCTTATCCTTCAGGGTCGTGGTATTCATGTAACAATTTTGGGCGGTGTGGATGTTGCCCACACCGCCCAAAATTAATATCA
>CAYSIR010000446.1:0-2650 GCA_964431105.1 uncultured Leptolyngbya sp.
ATTGCAGGATTGACTGAATAAGTTGCTGAATGGCGGAGCTGTCGCCTTGAGTGCTAGCTTGAGCGATCGCAGGTAGCGTGACGATGATCAGTCCGAGGCTGGCAAATCCCATTGCTGATACTGCCTTGAATAAAAGAGAGCGGGCGAGAAAGCGACGATTCATGGTGAATGATGGGATAAACGGTGCATTGCTCCCAATATAATCAGCGATCGCTACGAGTAAATGATGGCCGTATAAGCACAAACTTAGTCTTTGCTGAGAGTGACTGAGCCGCTCGTTTGGATGGTCAGTCCGCTACTAATTGCGTGCTAATTGAGGCTTGCCCGGACTACGGCTGTTAACCTCTGATGATAGCCGGACGCTGCTAGCCGGGCAATGAATGATCAACAGATGCGCCGAGTAAGATTTTTACGGAATCGGTGGCGGTGTGGGCGAAGGAGCTGCATCGCCGTAGGAATCAGTTTCTAATTCAGCACTGGAGCCGGGAGCAGTTACCCAAACTGGATCAGGCAATTGCGCTGGCGGGCGATTATCAGCGGCACGGTTGCCAGAGGGTGCGACTCGAGGCGACGCATCCATCGCGTCACGGGTCAGCTCACGAATTTGCTGCTGCCATTGTTCAATGTCGCGACGGGCTTCGCTGTGGAGCGATCGATAGCTAGGAATGCGGCGAGCTTCGCTAATGGCGGCTTCTAGGGCATCTACGTTCCCGGATTCTGCTAACTGCCGCGCATAGTCTAGTTGCGGTGCATCTTCAGATTGCTCAATTTGAAGCCGCCAAGCTGCAATGAGGTCTTGGGCTTGGTCGTAGTGGGCGGTTCCCCAAATAATCTGACGCGCTAGGGCGATCGCATTTTGCAAGTCGTCTGCTGTGCCTGTCTGGGCGATCGCTTGGGCCCGTTCAAGGGTTGCCAGGTCTTCTGCATTGCGTTCGGCTTCCCAGCGATTGCGCCATTGCGTTGTGCTGCCTGCCATCCGTTGTTGCTGAGCGGCGGCAAGCTTTTGGTCGCTCTCTCGGCCCGATTGGGCCCGACGGGCGAGTTCGCTGTAGCGATCGCGGGCCCAATAGTGATTATCAACAAATCGTAGTTCCCGGGCCCGCACCAAAGCGGTTTCCCAGTTTCCCAAGGCTAGGGCATTCTCAATTTGGACGTGTAGCTCTTCTGCGGTAGCCCAGATGTCTTGCCATTGCAGGATGCGATCGCGGGCGCTATGGTAAGCATCCGTCTGGGGCGGAATGCGGCTGGCAATGGCGATCGCTCTGTCTAAGTTGCCAGCCTGGAAGGAATCATCCGCAACATCGAGCAATCGGAATGACCATTCGGCTAAGAAGCGATCGCTCTGGTTGCGCAGGGGATGATCCTCTGGAAAGCCATCGAGTAGAGCGATCGCGCGTTCCAGGCTTTCTGGGGTGCGTTCACCTGCCAGGGTTTGGGCGCAGTACAGCCGATTGGCATCGGATTGTTCCATCCAAAAGCGACTGTGGCAATTTGGGCGTTCTGGCATTTCGGTCAACATATCGACTGCAACCACCAGCGTGCCAATCGGGAGTGCCGTCAGCATAAATAACCACGTTCCCCAACCGATCCGCCGTAGCCACTTGCGCCACGGATGACTTTCTGTGGGAGTTGGGTGTGTTTCCGGGTTCATGGATCAAATCCAGTGTGTAGGGAACAACAGGCTCCACTGTCAAAGTAGAGCGTTTTTATTCTACCAGGCTCAATTCCAGTGGTTTGCACGAACCGCGCGGCGATCGCCCTTGGCTGAGAGGTTCCCCGATTAGAAAACCCCACAAACCCTAGTCGCGCCCTTGTTCCAGATGCCCTTTCCAGCGCTGAATGGGTACACATTGAATATCAAGCTGGTCTAACACACGAGCTACAACGAAATCGACCAAATCATCAATGCTCTGAGGGTTATGGTACCAAGCCGGAATGGCAGGCACAATCCGCGCTCCGGCTTCAGCGAGGGTAGTCAGGTTCCGCAGATGAATCAGACTGAATGGCGTTTCGCGGGGTACAACAATGAGCGATCGCCCCTCTTTGAGCTGTACATCTGCCGCCCGTTCGAGTAAGTCAGAACTTAGACCAGCCGCAATTTTGGCAACCGTACTCATGCTGCACGGCATAATAATCATGCCCTGAGTCCGAAATGAGCCGCTGGCAATGGTTGCGCCCACATCACCCCAGGGATGGCAGTAGAGCTTTCCGCCCTGTTCAACGCCGGCCTGCTGCCGCCAAAACTGTTCCTGCTGAACCGCTTCCACGGGCATTCGGATCGATTCTTCTGCTTGCCACACCATGTAGGTGGACTTTGATGCCACCACTTCTACCGCATAGTCGGCTTCCAGCAAAAACTTGATAGCCCGCACCGCATAAATTAGCCCAGATGCACCCGTAATGCCAAGAATAATCGGAGAAGAAACCATAACGTTAAGGAATAGAGTAACCGGACTGTCTGATTCATAGCGCGATCGCCTGCCAATCGCCTGACTGCCCTAACCGCTGGAGTGCGCCGTGCCAGACAATCCTGCTCTCATCGTAATCTAATCCTTATATTGGCATCCTCTCCGGCTGAAAGGCCCAGAAATTCCCAGTCTGCCGGCCCCAGGCTGACTCCTGATGGATAGACAAACGGTAGTCCTCTAGT
>CAYSIR010000447.1:0-2642 GCA_964431105.1 uncultured Leptolyngbya sp.
TTCTCCCCTTCTCCCAATATTGGAGAAGCTTGTCCTGAGCTTGTCGAAGGGGGGGGTGGGGGATGAGAGCAATACAGGGATTTGCAAACGTGACATGCTCCCGAATAAGGCAACTCTGGACTATTGGCTCCAGCATTGAGGTTGGATATGGCCTGTGCCTGATGAGCGATGTCAGATTGGCACACGAACTGCGATTTTGGGCAACCTAAAACCACTCTGGTGATTCAGGTTTACTTTGTTGATGTCGCTTTGTAACTATTGCTGCACCAGCCGGTCTAAAATGCCGTCATCTTACCGGAGCGATCGCTCTAGTTCAGATGACAGCGACCGTATAAGGTACGCTTTCTTGTAAGACTGCCGTGGCAGCACCGATCAATCTCCAGGCGGTTGCCGCTTTCTTAGATTAAACCTCTCGGCGCGTCAGCTTCATTGGTTTTGCATTGGTAATAGGTCCGTGAAACCGTTCCTCTTTTGTCCCCCTCCTCAACGTCCTCCATTGAGTTTATTGCCTTCATTGCGTCCATCACCGCGTTCAGTTCCATCCCGGCGGTCATTCTTCCGTAACGGATGGGCGATCGCATCGAAAGCTTGCCGTGCCATCGTCATTGGTGCAGCGATGATCGGCACCAATGCAACGGCGGCGATCGCGGCCGAACGAGTAGCCGTGCGGCTTGGCCCATTTCGTCAGGTCATCCCCATCCAAGACCTAGCAACATTTGCAGAAACCGGAGAAGTCCCGCGCTCTCTACGGTTATACTCGCCGCTGATGGACTACAACGTTCGTCATACGTTTAACAGCTACCTCAAGGTTGATCCAGTCGTCGGGCAAACATTAGTCACCGATCTACTCAATTCCTCAGCGGGCGATCGCCTGTTGACCATGCTCGACCCCATTGTGCTGGATAGCACCCCCGAACAACTGCGCGAAGCCCTGATTACGGCCGCCCAAACGCCAGCCGGGTTAAGCCTGCTTGGCATCCTCAAAAGTTTTCCCGACGATACCGTAACGCTCGACCTCCAGGCTGCGCTCGTGCTGGCCTCTGAGATCAATCTTCCCTATTGGCAAAGTCAGTCATTGCGATCGACCCTAGAGCGGGAGTTAACCATCACAACTGAACCATTCCATGGCGCATTTGACCCCACTGAGTCCGGCTATCAGCCGGTCAATCGCCAAACCCTGAACCTGTTGGACCAAGACCGCGATCGCACTATTCCGGTTGATTTATTTTGGAGCGATCGGGCCCAAGGGCCATTGGTTGTGATCTCCCACGGGTTTGGTGCCGATCGTCGTTTTTTAGCCTATTTGGCCGAACACCTAGCCTCTCACGGCATCTCAGTCGCTGCGATCGAACATCCCGGCAGCAGCGTAACTTGGCTGAATGACCTAGCCCTAGGACAACTCGAACCTTACCAGCACAACCGCGATCTGCTGCCGCCTAGCGAATTTATCGATCGCCCCCAAGACATCAGCTTTTTGCTGAATGAACTGGGTCGATTAAATCGCTATTCCACCTCATTCCGAGGAAGATTAAACACCGAACAAGTCGTGGTGATCGGTCACTCCTTGGGGGGGTACACCGCTCTAACCCTGGGCGGCGCGCCGCTGAATTTGGATCATTTGCGTGAGTTCTGTAATGACCCCAACCAAACCGCCCTGTCACCGTCCGATTGGTTGCAGTGCGGTGCGGCCGATCTGCCCGATCAGGATCTGGATTTTCGGGATGAGCGCGTATCAGCAGTAATCGCGCTGAATCCGGTTATGGGGCGAATGTTTGATGCCGCCAGTTTGGCGCAAATCAACGTACCAACCCTGATTCTGGTAGGAACGGATGACCCCATTACCCCGGCAATGAGTCAACAGCTATTGCCATTTACCGATCTTCAGTCTGAAAAATACCTGCTGTCGGTGATTGGTGGGACGCATCTCAGCGTTGGTGATCCGAGTAATCTCAATCAAGTGTTGGCTCAAAATATGTTTGTGCGAGAGCGATCGCAGTCTGAAACTGAAAACTTACGCCACCTGCTGAAGGGATTGGGGCTAGCTTTTGTAAAGCAGCTTACCCCCGAAGATGACCTGTATGCGCCGTTCCTGGATGCAGCCTATGTGCAATCGTTTTCAAATCAATCCTTGCGGCTCCGGCTGAACCGAGAACTCCCAGAAGACTTGCCGGAATGGGTGCAGTCGGCAGCCCCCCTAGAGCAGTTTGTGGTATCCACGCTACACAAGACCACAAAACCCAATGAAACCCGATCGCTTTGCCAATTTGGGCATTGCCTTCTTGACAAACTACCGCTAGTAATGCTGATTTTGCCGGGAGGGCAATTGCTCATTGCCGGCCATCGGTTCTTTCGCAAAAATCGTCAACGCCGACGATGGCGCTCTCACTAACCGCCGGGCATACCGCATGGCCTGACCCAAAACCTAGTCGCAGATCAGGCTGGATTCCGGGGATGAATTTTAGAGTTGAATGAATTGAAACGTCGTTCCAATTCACCCTGTTCCAATTCACCCTGCTATGCACCAATGCCGTCGCAGATTACCCCAGCGATCGCGCAACGAGCTGCCTTGCACTTTGCGGAGAGGCGTAGGGTGCATGTCACCTTTACGCCCTCACCCTAAATCCCCAATTGTGGGAGACGGA
>CAYSIR010000448.1:0-2637 GCA_964431105.1 uncultured Leptolyngbya sp.
CCCGCCGCGATCGCTCATCCCAAATCTTCTATAGCCAACGGTCACCAATCAGGTCACAATAAAAGTTGTCGCGTTTAGCAAAGCTATGTCGATTACGCTCAGCGTTCCGTCCATCATGTGCGATGCCTGTGTTAACACCGTGACTAAGGCGATCGCCAATGTTGACCCCGCCGCCAAAGTCTCCGCCGATGTTGACAAAAAGGAAGTCATCGTTGAGACCACATCAAGTGAAGCTGATGTACGCCAGGCCATCACCTCGGCTGGGCATACAGTTGAATAAACGCACGTGTTGAACACGATTGAACTATCGTATGGTCAGTATTTGGGAACTCGATTTTTACTCACGCCCGGTTCTAGACGATCGCAACAAGAAGCGCTGGGAGGTGCTGATTTGTGAAAGTCCGATCCGCATTGACCAACCGGCTGACAATTTATTCCAATACTCTAAATTTTGTAGCAATACAGAAGTGAACTCAGTTTGGCTGCGAGAAGCCATTGAAGAAGCGATCGCCCAGGCTCCTACGCCCCCCGATCGCATTCGGTTTTTCCGACGGCAGATGACCAATATGATTACCAAAGCCTCAGAAGAAGCTGGGATTCCTGCTGCCGCCAGCCGTCGCACCATTGCCCTCAATCAATGGCTGGGCGATCGCATGGCATCGGTCTATCCGTCCATGCCCAACTACAAACCCAGCCCCAACCCATCGGTCAACCTGGGCGATAGCGTACCCCAGCGTCTCCCCGATGCGCTGATCGGTCAGCAGTGGGCATTAGTGACGCTGGAAGCCTCCGCATTTCAAGACTTTTCAGATTGGTCAGTGGATTTTGGCGAAGTCTTTTCACTGTCCATGCTGGATCTCAACCCAGAGACTCGTATTCCTGGCGTGCTGATTTTTTCATCGCGGTCTACGCCCCTCGCTGCCTGGATGTCGGGGCTTGAACTTGCCTTTGTGAAACAAGTGCCCAGCACGCCGCCCGTCTTAGCCCTTGAAACCGGAGCCAGCGAAGCTTGGATTTTGGCCAACATCACCACACCGGATCTGAAAACCGAAGCCGATAATTTTGAAGCCGCCAAGCAAGCCGCCAACGGGGTGCATTTCCTCGCCGTTCAAACGGATGCAAATTCCGAAACGTTTGCGGGATTTTGGCTGATGCAAGAGTTAAATCTCGCGTAAATGGGGCCAAAATCCCGCAAGATAGAGGGACAGCGATCGCGGTACGACGCTCACGGAATTTTAGCAATTCCAACCCTATCGAACCTACGATAGGCGACTGAACACAGCGATGCCCGACGCGATGAGCATTTGAGTTTGGCGGATTCTATGACGTTTGATGATGCACAACGGCAGGCCCTCGCCGAGCAACTACTAGAAAGTGCGATAAAAGCTGGCGCAGAGGCAGCCGAGGTCTTTCAATCTCAGTCGCTGGCCCGTCCAGTCTTTTTTGAGGCAAATCGGCTGAAGCAGTTGGAAAGTTCTCAGTCAGAAGGGACAGCGCTGCGGCTGTGGAAAAATGGTCGCCCAGGGATTGCGGTTGCCTATGGCATGGTTGACCCGCAGGCCTTGGTCGCTCGCGCGATCGCCCTCAGTGAACTCAATGAAACTGAAACCATTGAACTGGCCGATCAACCCCGGATTCGCTACCCTGACTTGGGTGAATCGGTGAATGTGGAAACGTTGGTGGAATGGGGCAAAGAGGCGATCGCCCTAGTGCGCGAACAATACCCCGAAACCCTCTGCTCTGCCGAGTGGGACTGCGAAACGGAACTAACCCACATGACCAATTCCGCCGGGCTAGACTGCGGCTACTTGGATACGACCCTGAGTTGCTACCTATCCGCAGAATGGGTACGGGGCGATGATTTTTTGAATGTGGCCGATGGGCAAACCCTGCGCGATCGCCTTGATCCACAGGAATTAGCCCAGCAACTTTTGCAGCGGTTAGCTTGGGCCGAACAAAACGTGAGTGCGCCCAACGGTCGAGTGCCCATATTGTTTACGTCAAAAGCAGCCGATATGCTATGGGCAACAGTGCAAGCCGCAATGAACGGCAAACGGGTGATTGAGCGGGCTTCTCCTTGGAGCGATCGCCTGGGTGAGCCTGTGATGTCTTCAGTCATTAACCTCTCGCAGCAACCCGAAGAGGGGCCATTTAGCTGCCCATTTGATGACGAAGGATCGCCCACCCAGCCAATCAACTTCATCAAAAACGGTGAATTGCAACTGTTTTACACCGATCGCACCATCGGCCGCGCGCTCGGTAGCGGCACGACTGGAAACGGCTTTCGCCCTGGACTAGGCAGCTACCCCACACCGGGATTGTTCAACTTCATGGTGGAACCCGGCTTTCAGTCCCTCGAAGACCTCATTGCCCAAATGGATGACGGGCTGATTGTGGATCAAATTTTGGGCGGCGGGGCCGGTATTTCCGGCGAATTTTCCATCAATGTAGATCTGGGCTATCGCGTCCAAAATGGACAAATCACCGGCCGCGTCAAAGACACCATGGTAGCGGGCAGTGTTTATACCGCTCTGAAAAATGTAATTGCCCTCGGCAGCGATGCAGATTGGAATGGCTCTTGCTACACGCCCTCCATTTTGGTGGAAGGGCCGTCTACCACGGGGCGATCGCTTTAAC
>CAYSIR010000449.1:0-2631 GCA_964431105.1 uncultured Leptolyngbya sp.
CTCGTTTTTGAACTGAGGAATGCGGGTTTTAGCTAGATTTGCGTAATAGACGTTTGGGAGCGGGCTGCGAAACTGGGATGCACTTACACGCTGCATGAATACTACTCAAAATTTAAGTGCGCTTCAGATCATTCTCGGCAAATTCTCAGGTTAGGTTGCTGAAATATAGAACAACATTGTTACTCAATGTTTCTGACTCGGTTAACTGTCCTTCAATTTCTGCGATCGCACCCATGAGATACTCTACCCTTTTGCCTATCCTGTCGCTTATCGGTCTGCTGGTCGGTTGTTCAACACCATCATCAGCCCCAACCAGTTCAGACAGCGCGCCTTCAACTACAGAAACGTCTGACGAAACTGCTAAAACCGTTAATCCAGATGCAGATCGTTCAGAAACGGCAACCGCGACGGATACGCTTCCGATCGCTGCCCTAAAAATCTATGCAGAGGATGGCATTGCCCTAGGTGGTACCGATCCAGTTGCCTATTTCGAGCAAGGTCAACCCGTTGAGGGAAGCACCGATATTCAAGCTGAATGGGCCGGAGTTACCTGGCGCTTTGCCAACATGGATCATCGCGATCGCTTTCTGGATAACCCAGAACAGTATGCACCTCAATATGGTGGGTTTTGTGCTTGGGCAGTGGCAGAGGGATACACCGCACCTACCTCACCGGATGCTTGGACGATCGTGGATGATAAACTTTACCTGAACTATGATCAGCGGATTCAAACACGGTGGGAGCGAGATATTCCAGGTAATATTGAAAGAGCTGATGTCAATTGGCCCGCAGTCAGCAAAGAGTGAGCGATCGGGGCTGTTGCTGATCGCTGCCCTTTGCCACAAAGGCAGTTTTATGTTGGTAAAGATGTGGTGGGTGCGTTGCCCGCACTACATCCTTACCTGAATGCCACCACGAAAAACGGGACGCAGGTACCGCTGCGTCCCAAAACTACATCGTCAATTGCACAATGCAACTCGTAGCTAAAAATAAGCTATTCCAACGGTTGAAGCGCTTCTTCAGGTGGCAGTAGCCGATCCTCCAGCGGCGGCAGATACTCAGCCGTAAATACTTCATCGAGGGCTGGTGTATTCGCTAAGCCAAAGCCTTTCACCGTTTGAGCGATCGTAGTTTCCAGCCGCTCTGGATCAACGGCTCCGATACCAAGTTCTTCGACTTCTTCATTAATCAGCAAGTCGTTCAACGCAATTTGCAGGCGCAGCTTTTCGGCATTGGCATCCATCAATTCGTCGCCAGCCGCCAATACGCTTTCTAGTCCCGCCGCCGGATCCATCATGACATCTTGAACGCCGCGAATATAGGCCCGCAGGAAAGCGCTGACGAGTTCCTCATTTTCTTCAAGGAAATCTTTCCGCAGCATCACTACGTTGCCGTAAAAGTCAAGACCGTTATCTTTATAGTAGAAAATATTGAGGTCGTCTTCGGTTTTACCGCCTGCGATAAGCGATGGCATCATTGAGTAAATAAACCCGCTGATTGCGTCAACATTACCTTGCAATAAGAATGTTTCCCTCAGCTTAGGCTCCATTGTGATCCATTCGACTGAATCTGGATCGACGCCCGATGCCTCAGCCAGCACTGGCCACAAACGACGCGGCCCATCTCCGGCCGGTGCGCCTAGGGTGCGCCCATCCAAATCTTGCACTGATTCGATGCCGCTGTCTTTGCTGGTCACGATCGCAAAGGGGGCTTTGTTGTAGGGAACGGCTACTACAATCAACTGATCATCCGGATTTTGCTCGTTAAACTCAACCATGGCGTACATATCGCCAAACCCCATGTCATATTGACCAGCGGCAATTTTGTTGGTTGTATCGGCAGAGCCATATCCCCGCTCAAACTGAATATCTAGACCCTCTTCAATGAAATATCCCCGTTCGATCGCCAGGGTCAGCGGCGCATCTACCCCTTGCAGCAACCACGATAAGGTAAATCGAACGGTCGTCAACTCTTCTGTATCGGCAGCGGTTGCGGTTGTTTCTTCCGTTCCTTCCGTAGCAGTGGGTGGTTCTGGCGGAGTTTGGCAAGCTGTGACCCCTGCAAGTGCAGCCATCACTATCCCAGATGCTATCAGATTGCGAAGCCAGAGTTTGCTGTGTTTCATAGGGCTAAAGCGCTTATTTCGCTAAACAACTGTGTCGCTCACTATGACTTATGCGAGCGAGAATCTTCCCCAAGGGGCAGCACCAAGTAGCGATCGCCTAAGGGATTTTTTCATAGTCTCTATCTTGGAGTTGAACTGGAGATTAAATTGTATTTTGGAATACCCTTTGAATGCTGAATGGGTATGCTCATTACTGAGGTGCGCGATCGCTCAGATGATCCTTGCGGGGCGCGTGCCATAATTCTCAGTCCGCTTCAGCCCATCACCGAGACCGCTGCCATAGCGATGGCATATAGCCTAGGCGGCTCAGCGACCTTGCCATCCAAGCGGTGCGATCGCATTAAGACGGCAATCCTTCGTGATCGTTCGACGGCCGGTGACGCTTGTCTGCAAATACTCTGTCCGTATCTTTGAGCCAATGCGGGTTTCAGGAAGATTTGCAGAATGGATGGGTGGGTGCATGTCACCTTTACGCCCTCACCCTAAATCCCTCTCCCAAGATTGGG
>CAYSIR010000450.1:0-2568 GCA_964431105.1 uncultured Leptolyngbya sp.
GTGGGATGCTCCCAATTTATCCCTTCATCACATCGACAGCCATGCCTTCGCGAGCTAGCTGCGCCAATGGAAACATACGCTGTACTTCGGACTGTACTTGATCTAGAAAATCATCTTCGTGGTGAGGATCATGGTGAAATAAAATGACGCGCTTCACATTTGCTGCGATCGCCACCTCAACAGCCTCTTTCCAGGTTTTGGTTTGGCGAGTAGCGGCTTTCACATCGGGGTCATAGTAAGCGCGATCGGCATAGTCCACATCGTAAATGAGAACATCAGCGCCATTGGCCAAATAAAGCACTTTGGGGTCAATGGTACCGCCGTTGTGTTCAGTATCTGTCGCATAAACGAGCGATCGCCCGTGCCAGTCTACCCGAAACCCAAGGGAGCTGTTCGTCCCATTCAGCGAAACGGCCTGAACATTCACATCATCAATCGGAATGACAGAACCCGTCGTAATGTTGTGAAAATGCATTTCAGCCTGCATCACCTGTAGGGGCACTGGGAAATTTGGCCGCAGCATCTGGCCACTCAGCCGTTGCTTAATCGATGCACCATTTAGCCCAATGGCACCGTAAATGTGGAACTGGTTGCCTGCATGAAACGCAGGCATGAAGAAGGGAAATCCTTGGATTCTATCCCAGTGGGTATGGGTGAAAAAGATATGAGCCTGGAGCGGCATTTGCTTAATGAGGTGATTCCCCAGGACGTGTAGCCCGGTGCCGCCATCAAAAATGATTCGGTGTTGTCCGACTTGTAGCTCAACACAAGCTGTGTTGCCGCCATAGCGGGCGGTTTCTGTGCCGGGCGTTGGAATGCATCCGCGAACGCCCCAGAAGTAGGCCATGAATGATTCAGTACTCATCGATTCTGGGGGGGCAATGCCATTAAATGAAGAGGATTGAACATGAGCGCCTGGAATATCAATGCCTGACATTATTTGAGCAAATTAACCATGGTTGCCGGTTATCGTACTGACAGATTTCATTTTCAGAATGTTGTCAGCCTGTGGGTAGAATGACGGATCGCATCACTATTCAGCGATCGCTTTCGTTCAGGTTGCCCAAAACGATGAAAAACTTACCGCGTTGTCCATGATCACCTCACGGGACTGCGGTTTACTGCGGTGCAAGCCCGCCATAACCCACTGATCCATTGCCCAATACGTCTAGGGCTGGCTAGCTGTATTAATCACAACCATCAACACGCATTCGATCGCCTTACTAATCGCCGCAACTGCCTGTAGTAATGGATGGGGGTTGCCCATCAACGGGTTACAGATTTTGACAGGATATTGACCAGCAATGCGGCTATCCGCCACCATACTCCCCAAGAAGTCACCGTTCCAATAACCTCATTGGCGACGCAAAAGTGGTTCGACCGTTCGCTGTATCACCTACCGTTCTTCAAATACCGAATTGTAGAACGTAGGAGTAGGGGTTTCAGCGACTTTTGCGGAGAGAACAATAACTCATTAGGGAGAATAGACTGCTGACGTTGAGAGCGTCAAATGCACCAATCTGTGCAGAACAGTTACAGCAATGAGTAACGCTGATAGGTAACACTATGGTAATTGATGCAACCGAGCATCGTCACATTAATGTGCTAGCGCGCGGCTACGGCATGGCAATGCTTGGATGCCTCTTTGGAGTTAATGGTTGGGGTTGATGCAGGTTAGCAGTGGGCTGAACCCATTGGGCAACTTCTTGGCGGGGCGGTTGCGCTTGGTGACTAATCAACTTGATGCTTCTGACAATTCTGACAATATGCTGAAGCTTTATGACCTCTCGAGGGGCAGATGGTTGAGCTTGCATTCCATCATTGCCGGTAGACACCTGTTTCATCTATATACCAGCACCGTTAGAAGGGTCGGGAAACAAATCGCACAAAGTTCAGGCAGTCGATGCCTGTTCTGGCACGATCGGCTTGCAGCCGCGATCGCTCAGAACAGGATCGCTCGTTTGGGCTAGTTCATGGCATAGCGCGATATACAGGCTTCTACAAGAGAGCTTACATAGTCGGCATCTTTCCAGCCCAAGATTTCGGTCACTTTCTTTTCCAAGTTTTTGTAGGTTTTGAAGAACTCAGAAATTTCGTCTAGTCGATGGCTGGCAACGTCGTTAAGAGTTTTGACATCGACATAGCGAGGGTCTTTGTCGGGCACGCATAGGATTTTCTCATCGCGATCGCCCCCATCAATCATTTCCAATAGTCCGATTGGACGTGCCGCAATCACACAACCCGGAAATGTGGGCTGGTCCATCAAGACCATACCATCTAAAGGATCGCCATCTTCTGCCAGCGTGTTTGGCACAAAGCCATAATCGTAGGGATACTGAACTGACGAATACAGGACGCGATCGAGCGCAAAAGCTTCAAGGTCTTTGTCGTACTCGTATTTATTTTTGCTGCCAGCCGGAATTTCAATCAGCACGCTAATCAAACCGGGTTTGGGTTGAGCAGGAATGCGAGATAAATCCACGAAAAGTCTCCAATTTAGTGCAACAGAGGACGCCCTACCGCACTATGGGCCGGCGTCCTCACGACTAGAATTTTAGAGGAATACGG
>CAYSIR010000451.1:0-2566 GCA_964431105.1 uncultured Leptolyngbya sp.
AATCCATAGTCCCATCTTTTCTTAGGTCCAGAACTCATCCACCTTGAGATGTTCTAGCTCCGCTTGTAATTCTTGGAAATAGTCGCTTTCAGTGACCTGCTGCACTTCCCGTTCGCGCCTAGCTTGATCAATTTCAATGCGTAGTTCTGTCACCTGCTGTTTTAACTGAGCTTCCCGCTGCTTTACTTCCTGAGCCATGTGTTGAAAAACACGGGCTAACTGACCTAGTTCATCCGGCCGCTGCCCTACTTCACTTAGACAACTCGGATCAAAACAATCGCTTTCCACATCTACTGCTGCGGCCGTCACTCGATCGACTTGGTCTAGGTATTGACGCATCTGTTGATTATTGAGCCGTAGTTCTTGCTCAACTCGCTTGCGCTCTGCAACTGCCGTAGAGATTTCTTGAAACATCTGGTGAAAGGTATGAATCACGTCTCCTAACTCATCCTTACGGCGGATATGAGTGGATGAAAACTCTGTGAATAGATGGTCTTGAGCGATCGCCTCTCCAGCCTTGGCTAAATCACGTCGGAGTCGTAGAATCGGGCTAATCAGGTTGGGCCCCAACACTACCATCATCACTAGAGTGACAAAGCCAGAGATAATTACCACCAATCCAGCCACTCGTAGCACGTAGGTAAACAGAGCCGATCGAGTGCCCTGAGCATTATGGCGAATCACAATGAAATGTTGACCATCTGGCAGTACAGTCGGCCAAGCCACATCATAGCGATCGCCCTCAGGCTGAGGCAGATAAAGCGTTTCCCCTTGTACAGCTGCATTAAACGAGAGCGCCGGTGCTTCACCAAACGTACCCATAATCGAGCCATCAGGAGTATAAATCGCGCCTCCCAAGATGCTTTCTAGCATTGGATCTGCCTGAAGCTGCTCTACTTGAACCAGTAATTCTTGAGGTGTGGAATCAGGATAGGTCATCAAAATCCAATTAATTTTACCCGTTGAAACCTCTTCAACCTGATCTAAAATTTCCTGCTTACGCCGTTCTACTGACGGCACCAGTAACACGGCCTCAATCACCATAATGCTCAGAAAGATCCAGAATACAATCCGTAGCGATAGGCGAGAGCGAAATAATCCAATAAAATCATTCAGCAATCGTTTAACAGACGGTTGAGTAGATGTTTTAGCGTGGGCAGATAATGAAATCATGATGCATCCTCCAAAGTGATGACGAGCGATTTTGTTTATCCTGAATAAGTCTCAAGGCACAGCGCTATTCAGGAACAAATCTGTGGCATGAGATAATAGCGCCTCCCATACCCTACCAGGTATCTAAACCGTTGCTAATCAGGCAATCTTGCAACGAACGTTCGGCAGGCGCAGCGTTAAAGAGATGCAGTCCAAAATCTTGGGATAGTCGCTCAAAGACCTTAATACCCCGAATACTGTTACCTTTAGCATCCAAGCAAGGGGAAAAGGTGCCAATCCCTAACTGTCCAGGTACAACACCTGTAATACCGCCACCCACGCCGCTTTTTGCGGGAATGCCTACCCGATAAGCCCACTCTCCAGAGTAGTCGTACATACCGCAAGTCAGCATGACACTGATCACATCCTGCACGTAACGTTCATCTAGGGCCCGTTCACCGGTGACTGGATTAACGCCTTTATTGGCTAAGGTGGCAGCCATCATCGCTAGATCACGGGCATTGACCAAAAGAGAACATTGCTGAAAGTAAAGATCCAAGGTTTCATCAATGCGATCGCTAACCATACCAAAGTTCAACATCAGATAAGCAATTGCGCGGTTACGGTTGCCTGTAGCTCGCTCGGAAAGGAAGACAGGAACATTCACGTCTAGCTGTCGTCCAGTGTAGCGCTGAAACATAGCCAACACCCGCTTGATGCGCTCTGTAGCTCCATTTCCTTGAATTAAATCCGCCGTAGCGATCGCGCCAGCATTTACCATAGGATTGTACGGGCGATTGGTTACCTCATCTAGCACAATGGCATTGAAGGCCTCTCCCGTCGGTTCAACGCTTACCTTACTGTTCACATATTCACGACCATGATCTTCCAAGGCTAGACCGTAGACAAAAGCTTTAGAAATCGACTGAATGGTAAAAAGCTGATCACAGTTACCCACCTCAATAATCTGTCCGTCCATCGTCGCGGTACAGATACCGAACCAGTCCGGTTGCGCAAGAGCGAGTTCAGGAATATAGTCAGCGATCGCCCCTTCAGTGAGCGGTAGATAAGCTCGATGCAGGTCTTGCAGATAGTTACGAAATGACGACGTTGCTGATTGTATTGATCGAGTTAAGCTACTGAGGTGTCCACCAGTGACATCACTTTCCACACCATGATTAGAGTCTACCATCTTATTATCCTTTGTAATTTACACTAGGTCAATTCAACACATTGTCAAACCGAGACATACGTTTTCCATCAGCCAGTGCAAGGTGATAATGATAAAACGCCACTACAGCAATCCCAGATGGTTTGTAGGAATGGACGTTATGAGAAAGAGTCCTGCGGACTTATTCTCACAATCCAAGTAGGATTGCTATATTGCCAGCCGCCAACCCAACTTTAGCTTATA
>CAYSIR010000452.1:0-2563 GCA_964431105.1 uncultured Leptolyngbya sp.
TCCCAAGATTGGGAGAGGGATTTAGGGTGAGGGCGTAAAGGTGACATGCACCCAACTCAATCACCACATCGGGGCAAATCGGCGCAAACTCCTGGCGATCGCCTTCTGACAATGCCTCCCAACGATCTCGCTGAATCCATGCGGCATCGGGCGATCGCACTGCTCCATTTGGCAATCGAAACCCTGGGGATGAGTCGAAGACCACCCCCATCTTAGTTTGCTGATTCCAGAGCCACAACTGGGCGTTAATGCTAGCGTTGTAGGCTCCCGTTTCGCTTCCTGTCGGTGACATAACAACCAAGTCTCCGGCAGAGGTTCGTTCCAGTCGCAGATCCGGATTGTATTGACAAAGCTGCGCGAACTGTTCCTCGCTCAACGTCAGGGTTGGAGATAAGGCCAGCAACAAGCGAGACACGATTGATTTCCTTTCACAGCAATATAATTCGCAGCAATATAACGCAGCTATTCCAGGGTCACGCTCAACTACGCGATCGCCTCCGGCCAAAATAATTCATACAGTGACAGTAAAATCTCTACCACAATTAAGATAACAATATACCACTCCACACGCAGCCCAATATTGTGCTGCATCAGGTCAAGAGCTGTTTCTGCGGTGCGAGAAATCAAGTCTAGCTTACGTTCTAGGGCATGATGGCGTTCTCGAATTTCGTATTCATCTTCAAGCCGCAGATACAATCGCTCCAGGTCGGGCGCATCCCAGAGTAGTTCAGGTTTGTCAATAATTTCTACCCGTCCCACAATGCGGTTTTGAATCGACAGCGTTCGCCCAATTTGTTTGAGCAGTTGCTTACCCATGCGTGCATTCTTAGTCGTGCGTTGCAGCCCTTCGGCAAAGGGTTCAATCTGATCAAAAATTCGAGCGGTGCCGTTTTCGTACTGCTCTAACACCACGCTTTTTGCAAGTACATCAGCCACAAGCTGTAGTGGCTGAACGCTAAACTCCGGCAGCCAAATCGTGTCATTTTCGACGCGGCCGCCGCCAGATACATCTACCTGCAACACAATATCCTCTGTTTCCGGTTCAGGAAACGGTTTAGTAATCAGCGGCTGTAGGTTTTTCAGGAAGGTTGCCTCTTCTAGGGAATCTAGCCCGAATAGCACAATAACTCCGTATTGAAACAATACCGCGCAGCCGCCATCTCCTGCCGACACAGCTAGCGGAGAGGATGCAAGAGTTTCGGTTTTTTCAAGCAGTTTAATATCGAGCTTTTCACCCAGAAATAATGCGCGCGCCGAAATAGATTGGCGATCGGGAAACAGTAGCTTATCCATAGATTGATGCCATCACAATGAATCTAAAGTTGGATTAGACAGTTGCGATCGCTACTCCTCGCCCATAATTTGCGGTACTTTGAAAAACTCATCTGAGCGATCGGGGGCACAGTTAAGAATATCCTCGCGATCGCCACAACGCTGAAGCTGATCCATGCGAGTCACGTTACTAACGTCGATCGCCCGGGCCGTGGGCGGCACGTCGGCTGTATCGAGTTCGCTTAACTGCTCAAAATATTCCAGGATACTGCTGAGTTGTGTAGTAAGCTGCTGCTCCTCTTCTGGCATCAGCGCTAGCCGTGCTAAATGGGCAACCTTACGCACTTCATCACCATCGATCTTAGACATCATCAACCCCGTAGGAACGCCTTCAATGAATAAAATAAGTTAGAGCAATCACTCTCAAACTGGATTATACGCTACAAGATACCTGAAGGATGCAGGGCTGGGCGCTGCGATCGCATCCTGCATTACCGTTCACAATTGTCTCAGGTTGCACGTTACCCTAGGCGAGCACAAGTTTAGAAATACACATCAATCTTGGAGCGCCCAGTTGTTTTAAGCCAGTTTTGCGCTTCGATGTAATTGTTGGGAGCCATGCGAATGGCCCGCTGCCAATATTCAGCCGCTTGGTCAAACCACTGCTCAGCATCTTCAGACCGGTTATTTTGCTGAGCTTGTTCACCCAAATAATGATAGATCACAGCAATATTGTTCAGCGCTTGGGGCATCCGGGGGTTGCAGGCTACAGCTTCGTAGTATCGTTCAAGGGCGCGATCGTGTTCGCCATTGCTAGCGTGGATGAGTCCCATGTTGTACAGCACAAAGCTGCGGTCATAGGGATCTTGCTCCAGCCTCAGAGCTTCTTCATAGTTGGATAAGGCCTCGGCATATTCACCCTCTCCCTGGGCTGACATTCCGTCTCGATAGTAGGCAAAGGCTTCTTTGGATTCCTTGTTCGTTGGCAGCATTTTGAGGATCATGTCTGCCATGACGGTAAAGGTTTTGTCGATGAAATTATCGTTACGTTGAGTTCTGGGCATGGTGTTATGACGTTAAATTATGACATTAAAAAAATGAAAGGCCGTGTCCCGCCGCTAAGTGGCGAAGGATGGCACGGTTGAGCCGGGAGTGGGTCATGGACGGGCACATCTCTGTTGCCAAAGAGTGCCAAAGAGTTGTTAAAGATAGGTTAACCCAGTTCTAGGGTTTGCCATGGGAGCATGTCACGTTTGCAAATCCCTGTATTGCCCTCATCCCCTACCCCCCC
>CAYSIR010000453.1:0-2554 GCA_964431105.1 uncultured Leptolyngbya sp.
GTAAATTGCCGTCTGTTTAATTTAGTCTCTCTAGCCGTGCAGTCCCATGGTGTAATAGGCTAATGGTCACCTGGGTTGAGTTCGGTAATGCCCCATCAAAACGCCATGATTTTTCCTTCCTTCGACGACTTCAAAGCCCTTGCAGCGCAGGGGAATTTTGTTCCGGTGTATCAGGAATGGGTTGCAGATCTAGATACGCCTGTATCGGCTTGGTATAAAGTCTGTGCTGGGCAACCCTACAGTTTTTTATTAGAGTCAGTGGAAGGTGGCGAAACAGTAGGGCGCTACAGCTTTTTGGGCTGCGATCCGGTATGGATTCTGGAAGCACGGGGCGATCGCACGATTCAGACCCATCGCAATGGGGAAACCAAAGCGTTTGATGGCGATCCCTTCGTTGCCTTGTCCAACTGCCTTGCGTCCTACCAGCCGGTTAGTTTGCCACAGTTGCCGCCGGGAATTGGCGGGTTGTTTGGGTTTTGGGGCTATGAACTCATTCAATGGATGGAGCCGCGTGTGCCCGTATATCCCATCACGAGCGATGAGTTGCCGGATGGGTTGTGGATGCAAATTGACCATTTGCTGATTTTTGACCAAGTGCAGCGCAAAATTTGGGCGATCGCCTATGCTGACCTGCGCAATCCCGACACTAATGTGCAACAGGCCTACAACCAAGCCTGCACCCGTGTAGAACAATTGGTGAGTAAACTGCAACTGCCTCTATCCAGTCAAGATACGGTATTGCAATGGACGCCCCCCAGCCAAGCCGATCGCCCCATCCTTCACTACACCAGCAATACAGACCGAGAACAGTTTTGCCGCAACGTAGACATTGCCAAGTCTCACATTCGCGCGGGCGACATTTTTCAGGTGGTGATCTCACAGCGATTGACGGCAACCTATCAGGGCGATCCCTTTGCGCTGTATCGATCGCTGCGGTTGATTAACCCTTCGCCCTACATGGCTTATTTTCATTTTGGCGATTGGCAGATTATTGGTTCTAGCCCGGAAGTAATGGTGAAGGCAGAACGCACCGCTGATGAGACCGCGATCGCAGCTACCGTGCGCCCCATTGCCGGAACCCGTCCTCGCGGCAAGACGATGGCTGAAGACCAAGCCTTGGCCGAAGACCTATTGGCAGACCCGAAAGAGATAGCAGAGCATATCATGCTAGTAGACTTAGGACGCAATGACCTGGGGCGAGTCTGCGTTAACGGCAGCGTGACGGTAGATGAACTGATGCTGATTGAGCGCTACTCTCATGTGATGCATATTGCTAGCAATGTTGTGGGGCGGTTAGCGCCCAGCCAGACGGCTTGGGAATTATTGAAAGCCTGTTTCCCGGCTGGAACGGTTAGCGGTGCGCCCAAGATCCGGGCCATGGAAATTATTCATGAGCTAGAACCCTGTCGGCGCGGGCCGTACTCTGGTGCCTACGGATACTATGACTTTGAGGGACAGCTCAATACGGCGATCGCCATTCGGACAATGGTGGTGCGCCAACAGCCCGACGGGCTGCATCAGGTACGAGTGCAGGCGGGGGCGGGGCTGGTGGCAGATTCAGTTCCCGAAACCGAATATCAAGAAACCCTCAACAAAGCGCGAGGAATGCTAGAGGCTATTCGCTGTCTGATGAGTTAGGCGATCGCTGGGTTAAGTAACTGCTGGGTGTAGGCGATCGCCGCTTCGGGAGTATGAGCAATCCAAGTGCGATCGGGAGCGAGGTCTTGAAATAGCTGTTGTCCGTAGGCGGGCCAGCTTAACAAAATGACCGGTCGCCCAACCTTGAGGGCCAGCGCTACTTCTGAAACCGTCCCCAACCCTATGCCGCAGGCAATGACAACCTCACTCGACAGGACATTGATGACATTGCGGGCATTGCCCATGCCGGTCAGAATCGGAATATCGACGGCATCACAGAGCTGAGAGCGATCGCCGTCTGGCAAAATGCCGATCACCCAGCCATTACTTTCCTTTGCGCCCCGGCTCACAGCCTGCATTACACCCACATCGCGGCCGCCCGTCAACACAACCCATCCCTGTTGGGCGATCGCCGTTCCCAAGCGGTGGGCGATCGCCATCAAGTCATCAGACGCTTCAGCTCCGGGGCCCATCACACCGACAATAGGACGGATGGCAGAATGCGTAGAGTGTTTCATACAACCCATTTCGACAAATGTGTCTGTAAACTGGTTTCCAAGGTTCCCGCGCTTTGGAGTGTCTCTGTTCGATCTCTCAGGAACGACAATGGCCGAACCAAGCCATGACGCTAAACGGCGGAACCTAGCCGGAAAAACTAAGATTGTTAAACTCTATGGCGTTTTGGTCGAGATTATATATTTTGCGTTAGAGATTACCAAACTCGTTCATCGACGCTGCTATAACCGTATCTAATCTAGACTTCCTCTCTCGTTAAGATTGCTATTGCACGTTTGGAATGGTAGCCCTATGAGGGACAACCCAAATTCTATCCTGGGGTCGATGGTCTCACGAGGAAGAATAAGGGGGTGCATGTCACCTTTACGCCCTCACCCTAAATCCCTCTCCCAATATTGGG
>CAYSIR010000454.1:0-2552 GCA_964431105.1 uncultured Leptolyngbya sp.
TTGGGAGAGGGATTTAGGGTGAGGGCGTAAAGGTGACATGCACCCTCAATAATTGTATTCTTAGGACTTAATTCAATCCATTGACTCAGCAATGCGCCATCGTTTGTTCGATCATTTCGATCTTTATTTTCTAATTCAATGGCGATCGCATGATGCCCTATTTAATTGTGCGAAAAGAAAAATCTACAATTCCTTTACACAAAAGCATTGTACATTTAAAGCCTTTGACGAATCCCGCATTTGCCTAGAGCCGAGAGGATCATAGGCAACTGATGTTGGGCGAAGGAGTGCCGCCATCGCTCTGCATTAGGATTAGGTCAGGAACAATCTTCTGGAGGAAGATATAGCGATTTGCGATCGCATTATTATGTCTTTAAAGGTTTTAATAGTTTCGTTAAAGTAGCCTTGCAAAACAGAGTAAATATACGGACTTTGCTGAAGGGAATCCATGAAAATCTGGACAGGAAGTTCGGTAGTTGCCAGGACGCTAACTTACCGTGAACATTGCACAATGAGATCAAATCTGGAGAACGCACCACAGATTCAGTAACAGCCAGGGGGCATTTAGGCTGTTGCCATCTGAATTGGAAAGCGTCTCTATGAACTTAAATGCCTGACCTTGGGGGCTTATGGGGTCAGGCATTTTTTCTTGTAGCGGTTAAGCTACAGCAATTTTTCTAGACCGTAGACCAAGGATTTTAGGGTAATAATTTGACGAATGGCTAACAGTACGCCGGGCATATAGCTAGCGCGATCGCTAGTGTCATGGCGCAGGGTATAAAGCTGCCCAGGTGCGCCAAAAATCACCTCCTGGTGGGCAATTAACCCCGGCAGCCGCACGCTGTGGATGCGGATATTTTCGCTGCCGATCGCCCCGCGCGCGCCGTCAAGGGTTTCGGTCTCGCGAACCGACGCAGGGTTATAGGTTTTGCCCAGTTCACCCAGCATTTGCGCTGTTTTGATGGCAGTACCGCTAGGGGCATCGGCTTTTTGATTGTGGTGGAGTTCGATAATTTCAACATGGTCAAAATATTTAGACGCTTGGATGGCGGCCTGCTGGAGCAACACTACGCCAATACAAAAGTTAGGAATAATCAAACAGCCGGTGCTAGCTTTGTCAGCAAAATCAGCTAGGTCATGAATTTGAGCATCTGACAGGCCAGTTGTACCCACGACGGGACGCACGCCATACGCGATGGCGGCTCGCACATTGTCATACACTGAGTCGGGATGGGTAAAATCCACCATTACCGGAAGCTGTTTTTCCTGAGCGGCCATGGCGCAGGTGGCTTCCATATCGGGCAGAATCGGCACTTCAACGGGACCACAGCCTGCAATCTCTCCAGCGTCTTGCCCTGCGACGGAGGGATTGCGATCGATCGCTCCAATTAGGGTCATATCATCGGCTTGGGCGATCGCTTTGATGACTTCCCGGCCCATTTTTCCGGCGGCCCCGTTCACAATTACAGGGATGGGTGCTGCTGTCATAGTGGTTTCCTTTGCTTCGGTTGCGTGCTGTTAGGGCATTGTACGGCCAGCAAGGCGGATACCGTATCGGGGATCACTCAGGAATGTTGGAAATTGAGGGATGGGCAACGGGCGATCGCTCAGGATTGGGAGCGGCGATCGCGCCATTGGTGTAACCATTGCATCCACCACGGCATCAGAGACAGCACCGCTAGCAGCATCAACGTCAGCACAAACGGCATCAGTTCCCCATTGTTTAGGGCAAGGTTGCCGGTCACTCCTAGCCAGGTGTAGGCGATCGTGCCAGGAATGATACCGATGAACGTTCCGAAGGCGTAGGGCTTCAGCCCAATCGGGGTAAGACCAAACAGGAAGTTGACCAAGCAAAATGGCGAAATGGGGGTAAATCGCACAGCGAGAACGCAGGAGAAAGCATGGCGATCGCTCAGGGAACGAAATTGCCGCAGCAGCTTGTAGTGACGCAGACGACGCCATAGCCAACCGCGCAGTAGATAGCGGGCTACTAAAAAGGCGGCGATCGCGCCCAAGGTTGCCCCAATCACTGACCATATCGTGCCCCAGACCATTCCGAAGAGCGCCCCGCCCGCCATAACCAGCACCGTACCGGGAACTGATAGTATTGCCGCTAAAACATGGCAAACCAAAAATAGTAAAACTGCCCAGTGCCCAAACCGATCCAACTGATGCGACAAGGTTTGAGGGTCTAGAATAACCCGTAACGGAGAGCAGCTTAGTAAAACAACGGCAACTCCCACGATCGCAATAAACCCAACGGGCTTAGCTAAGGCAAGCTTTGACGGCATCAGATTAGAGTCTAAATGAACACAGAGCAGCAGTTAACACTGGAAACTCGGAAGTTTCTTCGTGTTCGTTTCCCTACGCTCTAATCTGACATTGCGATTTCAGCGCCGCATGAATTTTCCCTGAGAAGTTGCTGAAGCCGGGGGGAATGGGAATACAATCGCGGGAGTGCTGGCCCAACCGATACAGGGCTTGGTCGCGGTATTCATGTGATGATTTTGGGTGGTGTAGGCGTTGTTGCCCACACCACCCAAAATCATTAC
>CAYSIR010000455.1:0-2545 GCA_964431105.1 uncultured Leptolyngbya sp.
CCATTCTCACTTTACAACTCATTTAGGATTGCTATATGTTGATATATGCTAAAACCACATCTGGGAAAGCGTTTTGCGATCGCCGTCTGGTCAAAAGGGGGCGGCTTTATGTAACGCGATGAGCCGAGGGCCAAGGGTGAACATCCATGCCATGCGCCAGAATCGAGCGGAACAGTTGGGCTACGATCGGTTTGTGGATTTGAGCCAACTAGCCCGACATCAATGCACAGGCAGACTGCGAGTCACCAATGAGTGCCATTGATTCGCGGGTGGGTCGCGTCGCAGAAAAAATTAGCGGAGCGAGAGGGCTGCGGAATAGTGATGCACCTCAAGCGATCGCATGACCTGGGTGAGTTATGAGTTGGCCGGCAAAAAATCGTAGAGAACTTCATCGGGTTCATCATCATACTGCCCCCAATCTTCATTTTCATCCGTAACTATGGGAGCAGCGGCTGGCATGGATGACGGATTAGGGGGCCTGAGCGAATGTAGTGAGGTTTCTAGACGTGCTAGGCGATCGCTCAATACCGCAACTTGCAGAGCCAGGGTTTGATCACGCTCCAACCTTGTCAGGCGATCGCGCAGGTCAGTCAATTCCTGTATGACTGGAGCAGGGATGTCTGGAGTTGGGTGGAGGGCTTGGCGCAACAAGTGAGCGATCGCATCTCCGTAAGCATAGTGATGCTGCTCAGCGACTTGCTCGACGGCCTCAATCAAATCCGCAGGAATAGCAACGTAGATGCGGTCTTCTGGCTGTAAGCGGTTCATAGATTCCTTCTGCCAAACGTTTCCTGATCATAACAGTTGGCCGTAAGCTAGTAAGGCTGACCCTGACGGCGAACCGTCGTGGTTGGACTGCACAAGCTGAGCATTCAACTAACTTATCATGGCGACAATTAACGACAACTATCTCAAATTAAAGGCAGGCTATCTATTTCCAGAAATTGCGCGACGGGTATCGACCTTCGCTGAGGCGAACCCCGATGCACCGATCATTAAACTGGGCATTGGCGACGTCACCGAACCGTTGCCGGAAGCGTGCCGCACAGCGATGATTGCAGCCGTCAACGATATGGGCGATCGCGAAACATTCAGGGGCTATGGCCCAGAGCAGGGCTACCTGTGGCTACGGGAAAAAATTGCGGTTCATGATTTTCAGTCGCGGAACTGCGACATCGATGCATCTGAGATTTTTATCTCGGATGGATCAAAGTGTGACTGCGGCAATATTCTCGATATTTTGGGAAATGATAATGCGATCGCAGTCACCGATCCAGTATATCCAGTATATGTAGATACCAACGTCATGGCAGGACATACCGGCCCAGCCAATGATCAGGGTGAATATGGCGGATTAGTTTATCTTCCCATTTCAGCAGAAAATAATTTCACAGCCGAAATTCCCAACCAAAAAGTTGATCTTATCTATCTCTGCTTTCCCAATAATCCAACCGGTGCAGTAGCTACTAAGGAGCATCTACAAGCCTGGGTAGATTATGCGAAATCGAACGGTTCAATTATCTTATTTGATGCAGCCTACGAAGCCTTCATTAACGATGATAGCCTTCCTCACTCGATTTACGAGATTGACGGAGCGCGAGACTGTGCGATCGAATTTCGCTCCTTCTCAAAAAATGCTGGATTTACTGGAACCCGCTGTGCATTGACAGTCGTACCCAAAAGTCTCAAGGGTTACACGTCGGATGGCTCAGAAGTAGCTCTACACCAACTTTGGAACCGTCGCCAATCGACTAAGTTCAACGGCGTTTCTTACATTGTGCAGCGCGGAGCCGAAGCCGTCTATTCCGAAGCTGGACAGGCTCAAATCCAAGCACTGGTTAGCTTTTACATGGAAAATGCAGCCATCATCCGCGACAAGCTGATGCAGGCTGGCATTGAGGTATATGGCGGGGTGAATGCGCCCTATGTGTGGGTAAAAACGCCAAACGGTTTATCTAGCTGGGATTTCTTCGATAAACTTCTGCATTTATGCCATGTAGTGGGCACACCGGGGTCAGGCTTTGGCGCTGCCGGTGAGGGGTATTTCCGAATTTCAGCCTTTAATAGCCGTGAGAATGTTAATGAAGCCATGGCTCGGATTACTGAGAACTTTCGGGTGTAAGCCAATGGTGCCGCCAGGAACTTAACGAGCGCGCTGCCCAGCAACGCTGTTGTGCATTAGTCAGCCTAATTTCGCTTCTCCCTCCTGGAATCCGGCGTTGGTGATTCCGGGAGGTAGGGGTATTTGTGTAATGATTCTTGAATAATTTTTGATGGTGTGGGCTGTGCCTACCATCAAAAATTATTACTACTGAAGAACAACCTGTCCGACAGCCATGGCGGTTAAGGCGTTTTTCATCCTGCGGGCAGAGCAAAGCCCTACATCCCCCGCCCCTCTCTCCTATGCATTCCGCAAAAGTCGCCAGACCTTTTGCCTCACAACCCTTCTAGCGGTCACTCAGAATCCTCGTTTTTGAACCAAGGACTGCAGGTTTCAGCGAGATCTGCGTAATGGATAGCTCCCAGGGGGGGTGAAGGGGGGTCA